>DASYER010000001.1:0-11254 GCA_036498905.1 Steroidobacteraceae bacterium
TCCAAACTCGCGGTGTACGCCATCAGCATCGAAACCAATCATTGGCGTGGAACCCAGGCCCAGCGAACGGGCGGCATAAATCATCGCTGCGGCGCCGAAGGTGGCGGTGCGTACGGCCTCGTCGCGCCGGCGCTGCGGGTATGCCATATACAAGTTGCGTGCGGGGATTTCCCATTCCGGCACCATCGATTCAGGCATGACACCCGCCGCCACTAGCGGCGCCAGGCGCTCCGGTATGACGCTAGTATCGACCAACTGACCGATAACGATGAAGGTCACGGCTGCATCGGTGATCGCGGGTTGATTCCAGGCGATCGGGCTCAGCCGGGCTTTGGAGTCCGCTGTGCGTACTGCGATGAAGCGCCAGTTCTGCAGATGGAAGGATGTCGGCGCGCTAGTGCCGATTTGCACGAGCTCATGGATTTGCTCGTCGCTCAGGGTGGCGGCCGGGTCGTAATACTTGGCAGCGCTACGGCTCAAAATGCATTCGATAACGGCATTGGTGTTGGTTGTTTCGTTAGTCATGGTTAATTCTCTGAATGAAGGGATTGATTGAAATACACGAGTGTTTTTGCTCTATGCAGAGCTACTGTTATTCAGGGTTCTGAAATGAGATACCGGCTGGCCCAAGTTGATATCATTGCCGCGGCATAGTCCGCATCGACGCGACGTGTCAGCAAGTGATCGGCGTTGTCCAGAGAAATGAAGCTCTTGGGGTGCTTCGCAGCTGCAAAAATGCGCGCGGCATTCTCGATGCCAACCGTTGCATCCAGCGGGGCATGCAAGACCAAAAGTGGAATACGCAACTGTGCGATACGCGACACCAAATCATGCCGCGCCAAGTCATCGATAAAACTTTTTCGCACGACGAATGGACGGCCGGCCAGCGATACTTCCGCTTGTCCTAGCTTCTCAATGGTTTGAAGACTTTGCGGGTCAAACTGGTGCAGAACATGGCTGGTATCAAATGGGGCGCCTAGCGTGGCGACGGCACGGATGCCTGGCATCTCGCCTGCGGCCATCAAAACAGCTGCGCCACCCAGGCTATGACCGACAAGAATGGATGGTCGTTTTCCATCTTCGATCATCGCGTTACCGGCGGCAATTACATCTTCCACGTCTGCGGCAAAGGTTGTTTCGGCAAAACTTCCGCCGCTACTGCCTAATCCGGCAAAATCGAAGCGCAACACGCCAACGCCGCGAGAGGCCAATGCACGTGCGAGACGAGTAGAAGCGAGGCCATCCTTGCCGCATGTAAAGCAGTGAGCGAGAATCGCCCAACCCTGCGGCCGACCATCCGGTAGCTCTAATTTGCCGGCGAGCCTGTAGCCGCGCGGCCCATCAAATTCAAAGGCTTGTGAGCTCATAGGTCAATCTCTTTGGTGTTGGCGCGCATTGCCTCAACGAGTCGTTGCGCTTCTAGGAATGTGATTTAGGAGTTGCCACTTTAAGCCTGTCCGTTGCCGATATCGAGACTGCATCGGCTCAATAAAACGGCAAAAAGGATCAAAGTAATGAGGCTATGCATCCTGCCAGTCGTGATGCGGTTTTCCATCAGACCTGAACCATCGATATCATCGAATTCAACATTAAAGAACTAGTTGGCGCTTCCGCCAAAAATGAAGAAAGCGGCCGAAACCGACGAGCTTGCTCGTCACAAAGCCGACGAGCCGATCCTGACGCCGCACATTCCGGCGATGATCGCGGTTGCGACAATGGCGCTCAATGCGACACCGGCACCCCAAATACGGTCGGCAGTGCGTTGGGCAACGCCGTGGGCGATCAGCACCACTCGCAGGCCTGACGCGATGTGGCTCAACACGAAGAAGACTCCGAGCGCATAGTGCGGCAGCAGCCGGATGTTCCAGGCGTCATGGATGAGCCCGGTCGGGGCGCCGATTGCGAAATTCCAATCGGTCGGGATGCCGAGAAAGCTCCGGGCATAGATAAAGACCGAGTTCATGTGTCCGAGGATGAACATCGAAAGATACGCGCCCGAGGCGACCTGATATGTCCGGCGAAAGGCCTGCGGCGCGGCGCTCCAGCGCCATGCGAGATAGAGGCCTGTTCCGATCTGGAAAAGCATTGCAGCCACCAACAGCGGTTCGCCTAGGCCGGAGCGGTAGACCACACGCCCAATCTTCATGACGGCCGCATGTGCATCGGGGCCGGCCAGGCCGAAAAGGTGATTGGCAATATGGAACAACACGTAAAGGCTTAGAATCGCGGCAGTCAGCCCATGGACGACGCGCCAGCGCCCGACTGTGGGTACGGCTGCAACGACGGGATTCCCGGCGAGCTGCGACCAGATCGCGATTGCGAACCAGATCACGCACCAGACGATTTCGTCAGGGATGGGACTGTGAACCAGGGTCTGGACGACACCAAGGAAGACGTAGAGCGTCGGCGCTGCCACGGTGGCATAGGCCAATCGCCTCGCTCTCGGACCGGCGGTGGGACGCAAGGCGATTCCGATCCCGAGAAACGGTACGACAAACGCGACGGTCAGGACGACGACCGCGCCGAGGATCGCAAAGAGTGAGGGCGTTACGGCCGCTGTGCCGACGACGGCATGGAAGGCCTTGAGAAGGAAGGGATAACAAAGAATCGCCGCAGCCGGCACTAGCGCCCAGTAATCGAAGCGCTTCTCAAGCAGAGGGCTCCTTTTGCCTGTATGTTGGTCTTCATTCTTCATTCTTCATTGTTCCCTCCGGCCTTGCCGGCACGCTGATTATCGTTAGTGGAATTGTCACGAAACATGCCGGCGTGGGCATCTCGGTCACGGCGGCGTTCCTTTCGTGGTCGCCGACTTGGCCAACTCGCGGGAACGCACAATGTCATCAGCGATAGCAGCGCGGTCCGGGTCGTGTTCGGGCAAGGTGGCCGCCAGGCGTTCCCAGTAGGCGACTGCCTCGGCGTAGCGACCCGCCTGGAACGCAGCCATACCTACCAGCTTCAGACTGATTGCTTCCTGCGGATTGCTAGCCAGAGCCTCATCGGTCAGCGCCTGTAGCTGGAGCGTCCATTGCTGGCCACCTGCGATATACAATGCCTGCGCCCAGTACCCCAGTAATTCCGGAGGCCGCCCTGCCATGGTGGCGGCGCGCTCGAAGGCGCGGGCCGCATCGGCCATGCGTCCTTGCACCATGTAGGCGCGACCGAGTAATGACCAACCCTCGGCCGAGTCGGGTCTTACGGCTATTAATGCTTCCAGATGCGTAGTAATTTTCTCGATACTTTGCGGCGAACGGCCGGCATCTATGCGCGCCAGCATAAGTTGGTCCAGCGATCCCCAGTGCAGGTACAACGTCAGTGCCAGCAGTGGCACCGACACCGCCGCAATCAGCGGAACAGTTCGACCCAGTGGGGCGCCAGCCGCGTGCTTCGAATTCTCTGCATTGTCCAGTAGTTCCTGGGCCGCTTCGACCCGCCCCGCCTCGAGCTGTGCTTTGTCGAGTGAACCGGTGTCGTACTGCGTTTCCAATTCTCGCAGACGTTCGCGATATAGACCTACATTCAGACGGGTGCGATTGATGTCAATGCGACTGCGAGGGGGGCGCAACTGCGGAACCAGGATGAAGGCCAGGGCTGCCGCGAACAGCAGTCCCGCGTAGAGCCAGAAAGCGGTCATGGATCTTGCTCGATAGATGGGGCTGCCTCTTGCAGCAGGTCGGCCAGGCGATGGCGTTCTGTGTCGGTCAATACGTTTTCAGCTGTCGAACGTCGCCGGCGCCGGCTCGCGACGATGGTTGCCACGGCCACGCCTCCAACCAACAGTAGCGCGGCTGGGCCTAACCACAGCAGCGCTGTGCTGGAGGACAGCGGCGGATCGTACAGCACGAAATCGCCATAACGGGAGACCATGAAATCGATGATCTGTTTGTCGCTTCGGCCTGCGACCAGCATGCGATGGATCTCGTCGCGCAAATCGCTGGCGATAGGTGAAGTCGATTCCGCAATGTTCTGGTTCTGGCACTTGGGGCAGCGTAGTACCAGGGCCAGGTCGTGAGAGCGTTGGCGCAGGCTGTCATCGACAAATTCTTGGGTGTCGATGGAGGCCTGGCTGCTGCCCAGTACGCCAATACCCAGGACGATCGCGACGATCAGGCGCTTCATGACGAGACCTCCCGTAGCAGCTTATCGTAGATGGGAGCCAGTTCTTCCTGCCAGACGCGCCGATCAATAATGCCAACGTATCTGTAGCGAATGATTCCTTGGGCATCGATGAAGAAGGTTTCGGGAGCGCCGTACACGCCGAGGTCCAGGCCCAGTGTGCCAGCGGTATCCTCGATGTTCAGCCGATACGGATTGTGCAAGTTGCGCAGCCATTGCTTCGCAGCGTCCGGGTCGTCCTTGTAGTTGATACCGTAGATGACGACACCCTGGTCGGCCAGCTGAGTTAATACGGGGTGCTCCTGACGGCAGGATGGACACCATGTCGCCCAGACGTTGACCAGCGCTGGTCGCCCCTTGACGTTCTCGCGCGTCAGCATTCGCGATGGATCGTCGAGAGCGGGCAGCGCAAAGGCCGGGAAGGACTTGCCGATCAGTGCGGAAGGTAGCCGGGTTGGATCGAGGAACAGGCCGCGATACAGCAGTACCGCGATGATCAGGAACAATGCCAGTGGCAACAGCAGCAGCAATCGTTTCATGGCTGTGCTCCGGCCATCCGCGCGTCTGAAGCCGATTGCTTCCCGCCGGTGCGATAGCGTCGATCGGTCGCCGCCAGCAAGCCGCCCAAGGCCATTAGCAGCGCACCCAGCCAGATCCAGCGTACGAACGGTTTGATTTGAACCCGCACTGCCCAGGCACCGTTATCCAGTGGCTCGCCCAGAGCCACGAACAGGTCGCGAGTGAAGCCGGCCTGAATTCCTGCCTCGGTCATGGTGGCTTGCTGAACCTGATAAACGCGTTTTTCGGGGTGCAGCACGGCGACCTCACGGCCGTCGCGAAGGACCCGTACGCTGCCGCGATCGGCAACATAATTGGGTCCCTGGAGCCGGGTCGTGCCTTCGAATACGAAGTGATAATCGCCTAGTTCGATGGCCTTGCCGGGCGTCATGCGCAGATCCCGTTCAAGGCTGCCGACCGTGGCCAGCACAGCGCCCAGAGCACAGACGACGAAGCCCAGATGGGCCAAGTGCATGCCCCAATAGCTGCGACCCAGCGTCGGCAGACCCTTGAGCAACCCCTTATGGCGCGTCTTGTCGAGGATGTCGCGCAGGCTCGCCAGCAGGACCCAAGCGGTCAGCAGACAGCTCCCTGCCACTGCCCAGCGCGACCGGTCATGCAGCATGGCCACGGTCAGTGCGACCAGCAGGCTGACCGCCAGCACCGGAACGAGCATGCGCGCCAGCCAGCGCGCCGGCGTGCCTTTCCAACGCGTGAGCATGCCGACGGCAGCAGCCGTCATCAGCAGCGCCATCAGCGGTACGAACATGGCATTGAAGTACGGTGGGCCGACCGACAACTTGGCGCCGGTCAGCGCGTCGATAATCATGGGGTAGAGTGTGCCCAGCAGGATCATGGCCGCCGCCACCGACAGCAGCAGATTGTTCACCAACAGTAATGTCTCGCGCGACCAGATATCGAAGACGACTTGACTTTTGACGACCGGCGCTCGCAGCGCGAACAACGCAAGTGAGCCGCCCACCACCACCAGCAGGAACGCCAGCACGAACACACCGCGCGCCGGATCGGTGGCAAAGGCGTGCACGGAGGTCAGCACGCCCGACCGGACCAGGAAGGTGCCCAACAAGCTGAGTGAGAACGCGGCGATGGCGAGCAGCACGGTCCAGCTCTTGAAGACGCCGCGTTTTTCTGTTGCGGCAAGGGAGTGGATCAGGGCCGCGCCGACCAGCCACGGCATGAACGACGCGTTCTCGACAGGATCCCAGAACCACCAACTGCCCCAGCCTAGCTCGGCGTAAGCCCACCACGATCCCAGTGTGATGCCAATGCCGAGGAACGCCCAGGCTGTGATTGTCCAAGGGCGCGACCAGCGCGCCCAAGCGGCATCGAGCTTGCCGTCCAGCAGGGCGGCGATGGCGAAGGCGAATGCTACCGAGAAACCGACGTAGCCCATATAGAGTATGGGCGGATGTATGATCAGGCCGACGTCTTGCAGCAAGGGATTAAGGTCGCGGCCATCACGGGGAATATTAGGCAGCAAGCGAGCGAAAGGGTTAGAGGTACCGATCAAGAACAGCAGGAAACCGGTGCTGATCATGCCCATCACGGCCAGTACCCGCGCTAGCATTGCCTCGGGCAGTTGGCGGGCGCCGACCGAGACTGCGGATGTCCAGCCTGCCAGTATCAAGACCCACAGTAGCAGCGAGCCCTCGTGCGCGCCCCAGATCGCGCTGAACTTGTAGTACCAGGGCAGCGTGCTGTTGGAGTTTTGCGCCACATACGCGACCGAGAAATCGTCGGTCAGGAAAGCATGAGCCAGACAGGCGAATGAGAACACCAGGAACGTGAGTTGTCCCCAGGCGGCCGGTCTTGCCAGCCCCATCCAGCGTCGGTCGCCGCGCCAGGCGCCGACCAGCGGGAGGCTGGCTTGAACCAAGGCGAGACATAGCGCCAGGATCAGGGCCAATAGCCCGAGTTCGGGGATCATCGAATGGACTCCTGGCCGCTATGCACGAGATCGTTAGCCGCGCTGCTTTTCTTGAGTGCCTGCATGACTTCTGGCGGCATGTAGTTCTCGTCGTGTTTGGCCAGGACTTCGTCGGCGTGCAACATGCCGTCGTGGTCGAGCTTGCCCATCGCGACGATGCCCTGGCCCTCTCGAAACAGGTCGGGCAGGATGCCCTGGTAGCGTACGACAAGGCTGCGGGCGCCGTCAGTGACGGTGAATCGAAGCGCCAGAGAGTCTTGAGTGCGTTTTAGCGATCCAGTCTCGACCATGCCACCGGCGCGGATGCGCGTATCGTGCGGCGCCTCGCCAGCGGCGATCTGGCTTGGGGTGTAGAACAGATTGATGTTTTGTTGCAGGGCGGCGAGCCCCAACGCCGTGGCGGCGCCGGCGCCGCAGACCAAGGCCAGTATCCAGTACAGGCGCTTCTTGCGGGCGGGATTCATGGCAATGCCTCCCGGCGCCTACGACGCGCCAGGTCGTCCAGATAGCGGCGGCGCGCCAGCAAAGGCAGAATCACATTCAATGCCAGCACCGCCATGCACAAGCCGTAGGCACTCCAAACATATGCGCCATGGCCACCCATGGCGAGAAAATCAGAGAACGACGTAAATGGTGTCATGTCCGGTCCTTGAGCAGTCGAGCGATTTCGGCAGCGGCCCAGCGGCTGCCGGCCTCGCGCCGCAGCACTTCCAGGCGCATCCGCGCAAACAGCACCGCTCCGAAGAAGCAATACAAACCCAGCACGGCCAACAGTAGCGGCAGCCACATCTCCGTCGGCATGGCGGGCTTGTGCACAAGCGAAAAACTGGCGGGCTGGTGCAGGGTGTTCCACCATTCGACCGAATATTTGATGATGGGGATGTTGACCACGCCGACCACGGCTAGCACCGCGCAAGCCCGGGCCGCACTGTCTCGGTTGGTGATGGCTTGGCCCAGCGCGATCACGCCCAGATACAGGAACAGCAGGATGAGCATTGAGGTCAGGCGCGCGTCCCACACCCAATAGGCACCCCAGGTGGGCTTGCCCCAGATTGCTCCCGAGGTCAGTGCGATGACCGTTATCCAGGCGCCGATAGGCGCGGCCTGCCGCAGGGCTACATCCGCCAACTTGATCTTCCAGATCAAGCCGATGATGCCGGCCGCCGCCAACATGACGTAGATGGATTGCGCCAGCAGTGCCGCCGGCACGTGGATATAGATGATGCGAAAGCTGTCGCCCTGTTGGTAGTCCGGAGGTGCGAATGCCAGCCCCCATGTCAGGCCGATCGCGAGCAGCAGTGCGCTGGCCGCGGCCAGCCAGGGCAGGCATTTGCCGCTCATGTCGTAGAACCATTTTGGCGAGCCCCATTTGTGTATCCAGATCCAGCTCATTCGAATCGCTCGTCAGGGTTTGTCGGCTTGTGTCGTAGATGGCGTGTCATTCGGCGACGCTGATAGATAGCCCTGCCGCAATGGCAAACGGCGCCAGGGTGATCGCCAATACTGCGAGGCAGGCCAGCCAGAGCAACTGTCCCGCGACGGGCAGGCCGTGCAAGGCGGCCTGCAGGGCGCTGCTGCCCAGGATCAGCACCGGGATGTAAAGCGGCAGGATCAACAAGGCGAGTAATAGTCCGCCGCGTCGCAAGCCGATGGTGAGGGCCGCCCCGACCGCGCCGAGCAGGCTGAGCACAGGCGTGCCCAGCAATAGCGACAGCACCAGAGTGGGAAGGCAATGGGCAGGCAGGCCGAGCATCAGGGCCAGGAGCGGGGCCAGCACCACCAGCGCGAGGCCGCTGCAAAGCCAATGCGCCGATACTTTGGCCAGTACCAACATTACTAGCGAGTGCGACGAAAGCATCCACTGTTCCAGCGAACCGTCCTCGAAATCGGTACGGAACAGGCCGTCTAGCGATAGCAGCACGGCCAGCAGGGCCGCGACCCATAACAGCCCCGGCGCGGCATTTTGCAGAAACTGTGATTGCGGTCCCAGAGCCAGCGGAAACAGGGCGACGACAATGGAGAAGAACACCAGGGGATTCACAAGGTCTGCGGGTTGGCGGCATAACAGGCGTAGCTCACTATTAAATAAAGAGATAAAGATCTTGTTCACGCGGCGTACTGTCCCAGATCAAGATCGGCATAGGCTTGCGCCCGCCTGGTCAGCTCGTGGTGCGTGGTCAATACTACTGTGCCGCCGCGCACGCAATGCATTGCCAGGTGCGCTTCCAGTTGTGCTGTGCCAGCGGTGTCCAGCGCTGTGAACGGTTCATCCAGCAGCCATAACGCCGGCGCGCCGGGCAGGTACAGTCGAGCCAATGCAATGCGACGTTGCTGCCCGGCGGATAGCGCATGGCAGGGAGTGTCCTCGAAGCCGCGCAGACCCACCGCGGCCAGTGCATGTCCGATCGCCGCGCTTGCGCCATGCGCGTGCAAGGCTCCAAGCCAAGCCAAATTTTCCTCGACGGTCAACAGCGCCTTGACTCCGGCGGCATGGCCTATCCATAGCAGCCTGGAAGCCAGGGCGCCACGCTGCCGGGCCAGGGTTTGGCCGAACAGTTCGACATGTCCGGCTGCCGGCTGCGCCAAGCCACATAGCAAACGCAGTAGGCTGCTCTTGCCGCTGCCGTTGGGGCCGCGGATGCGCAACATATCGCCGGCCCACAGCCGGAAGCTCAATTCCTTGAACAGCCGGCGCTGGTCCCGTTCGCAGTCGAGAGTCACTGCTTCGAGCACGGGAAGGATGGCGCATGAACCGGCGCGCTGATGCATGTCAAATCTCTCCGACTTGATCGAGATATTCGCCGTAGCCTGCGTTCTGCATATCGTCGCGACGGACGAACCGGAGCGACGCGGAATTGATGCAGTAGCGCAAGCCGCCGCGATCGGCCGGACCATCAGGGAAGACGTGGCCGAGATGGCTGTCGCCGTGGGTTGATCTAACCTCGGTCCTGGTCATCCCATGGGAGCCATCGCGCAATGCGTTGATGTTTGTGGAAACAATAGGCTTCGTGAAACTTGGCCACCCGCAACCCGACTCAAACTTGTCGGACGAAGCAAAGAGAGGCTCGCCTGAGACGATGTCCACGTAGATGCCAGGTTCCGTATGATTGTTGTATTCCCCGGAAAACGGGCGCTCGGTCCCAGCCTCCTGAGTGACGCGTCGTTGCTCCGCGGTCAGTTGATCGATCGCCTTCTGCGACTTTCCATACTGCATGATCGGCCTCCAATTTTTTCGTTTAGAGCCGAGTGTGTGCGCCCGGCTCTCAAGGCACGTGTATCGTCTTAAGTGTCCTTATTTTGAACGGAGTAGTCGCAGCCAAGCTGCTGTATCCAGCGCTCTCTTTTCTCGGAAGTGAGGCATACCGCACTGACTTGGACAGGGTGTATGCGCGGTACGTCTCCGTTCCTCAGGGACGAACGCAGATGACCGTCTTCCCCGCGCGCCGCTTGGTCGAGTTGAAAGTAGCGATAGCATTGTCCAGAGTCGAGACGTCGCCGATGTTCGTCCGCAGTCGTCCGTCCCTCACCCGCTGGACGATCTCAGTCAATTGGGCACGATCAGACTCGACAACGAAGTCGATTGCCAGGCCGTCGTCAGGCCGCGCCTCGGACGGTCCGATAATGGACACCAGCGTTCCTCCGGCTCGAATCAGTCGCGCGGACCGCTTGCCGATCTCGCCGCCGATGACATCGAACACCAGATCGACGCCGCTGACATCTTCCAGCGTGTCGCTTTCGAGGTCGATAAACTCCTGCGCGCCGAAGTCGAGTGCCTTCTGACGGTCGGCTGCGCGTCCGGTACCGATGACGTAGGCGCCGGCTTCTCGTGCCAGCTGTGTCACCATTGAGCCGACCGCGCCTGCTGCGCCGTGCGCAATCACGCTCTGCCCTGCCTGAAGGCGCCCGTGAAGGAACAGCCCTTGCCATGCCGTCAATCCCGAGATCGGCAAGCTCGCGCCCGCCGTGAAATCGACATCGCCTGGCAGCGGTGCAAGGTTACGTGCCTCGATCGCCATATATTCGGCCAGGGTGCCGTCACGGTACCAATCCGCGAGGCCGAAAACCCGCTGTCCCACCGACAGCCCCGTCGTGCCGTAGCCGAGAGCGGTGACCACCCCGGCCAGCTCATGGCCAGGGATCGACGGTGTTCGGTTACGGTCGTGGCGATCGGTCCAGGTTGAAGGCCACTCCAGCTCCGTAGGCACGAATCCTGAAGCATGAATTTGAACGACGACGTCGTTTATCGCGGCCTGGGGTTCGGGCCGCTCGACTAGTTTCATCCCGGCCATTCCCGCAGCTTGGTCCGTAACAATGATCGCTTTCATGTGAATTACCTCCTCGGTTATTTGCCTCTGCGCCTGAAATGTTGCATCGATGGAAAGCGCGTTCGACATTTGATGTCGGGAGCCATGCGTAGTTTCCAAAAGCGAAGCCGAATAGCTCTTCACTAGTGATCGACGCAACCTCGCTTGCCGTGCTGCACGGTGCATGACGCCGATTTGGCCGTTGACACATCATCGACGTCATGTACTGTTTATTTGCTTAGAGGTGGATAGCCGTTGGTGTAGATCCAGTCCGAAGCTTCCGCCGGTATGTGACAGGACTTACAGTCTGTCTTGTAGTCCGTGGATGTAG
>DASYER010000002.1:0-2187 GCA_036498905.1 Steroidobacteraceae bacterium
CGTGACGGATTTGCCTTCAGTCGAGGCGGAGCCGACGCGGTTGGGTACGGCCCAATGAGGAGGCGACAACGATGAATGAAGGCAAATCCGTCCGGTCCCGAAGGGTTGGCAGCGAGTGGGGCGTCTGCGGTGTTGCGCGGCTTGACCGTGGAGCCCGCCACGGCCTACGCCGCGCGCCTTGCATCCGCTCCCTCGCGCTGCCAACGCGGCTCACGCTGAATACTCAGACAGGCTCCTGATATGGAACGACCTGCCAAGTCGTGAGGTGTCAAATGTCATCTCTTGATCTCAGCCCAAGCACCAGGGGACAGCGGCCGGGGCAGCAGTTGTCGACGGTTGATCACTCTGATATTCGTGGATCGAGCGCAAGGCCCGCCATCATGGTCGTGATTCGTCGGGAGCTGCCTCGGACTAGAGTCGCGGGTCCAGCCATGAAGGCCTGTCGCATAGGAGCCTGCGAGGATTCTCCTTTGCCGTGTGCCATCCCAGCCGCTGACCCTTGGTGCCTGTACCGAGTTCATATTGATTCGTGGTTACCCTCAGGCGGCCCGCTGGAGCGTGCGTCGGGGTGCTTGGGACTGCGAGCGCTCGGCCGCGACGCCGATCGCCCAGATAAAGCCGATCAATTCTCGGCCCACTGCAGTAATGACCTGTTGCTTCGGTTTACCCCTCGCCAACAGCTTCGCATAGCGAGCATGCAAGCGGTGCTGGGCTTTCCAGGCGATGGCTTTGATGTCCTCGCTCTGATCGCGTTGCCGAGCGAGCAAGGTGGCGCCGATGCCAGGACGGTGCCGGTAGGCCCAGGCCGCCTCGATGACGATCCGGCGCAGGTGCGCGTTGCCGGTTTTGCTGATCGCACCGCGCTGAATCCGCGGCCCGCTCGAGTGCTCTCGCGAAGCGATACCGCTATAGCCCATCAGTTGCCGCGCCTGCGCAAAGCGCGACAACTCCCCGACCTCGGCCATGATCGATACCGCGCTGAGCTTGGCGATGCCACGCAAGCTCTGCAGCGCCTCGATCACCGCGCGCATCTTCTGAGGCAGCGTCTCGATCGCCGTATCGATCGAGCGCTCCAGACGCAGGATGCGGTCGGCCTCATGCTCCACCTCATGCAGGTAATCCACCAGCGTTGCTTGCTGCGCGGCTTGCTCAAAGTGCTGCCCTCTCACCCAGGCCAGATGCTTCAAGCTCCACGCCGTGGTGCCCTGCGGCGCCCGCCGGCCGTGACGCAGCAGAAACTTACCGAGCCGATTCCGGGCGCGCAGCTGATCGCGCTTCCCCGCCAGACGGGCGCGCACCAGATCGCGCAGCGCCTCATGCGCCGCGTCCGGCACCCACACCGCCGTCAAATCTCCCGCCCGGTAACAGCGCGCCAGCTTCTCAGCATCCCGCCGGTCCGTCTTGACCCGGTCCCCGGCCTTCACCGGCACCAGCGTCGGGGCTACCACTTCGCATCGCACACCGAGTTCGCTCAGCTGCCAATACAGCACATACCCGGTGGGTCCCGCTTCGTAACACACCCGCAGCTGCGCGGGTTTGCCGAGCTTACGCATCAGGCGTCCCACCGACTCGGGCCGGTTCGGGATCGTCCCGAGGCTACGCACTTCGCCACCGGGTTCCGCTACTGCCACCGCTATCGTCTCCGCATGGACATCCAATCCAATAAATCGTACGTTCGTCATGGCCGGCTCCCCTTCGTATGCGGCTCTGCGCCGCGGTTCTTCCCGATCCACAGCGTAATCCGCGAAGCTGCGAATCGGGAGCCGGTCGTTCCATTGTGACTAGGGAGAAACAAACGTGTCCGAGCGCAACGTCGCGGAACGAATAATCCAGCAGCTTCACGCGGCGCGCCTCGCCGGAGATCTTGCCGCCATGTGCCGCACATTTGCCGATGACGGGCGGTTCGAAATCCTGGGCGCGAGCGCCGACAAGTCGATTGCGATCCGCGCTGCGCATCTCGCTGAATTCCGGCCCTGGCTTTCCATGATGGTCAAGGTGTTCCGGCTCAGCAATTATCAGTTGCTGAGCCTCACGGTCGAGATGCCTCGGGTGGTCGCGCATTGGCGCGCCGACATCTACTCCAAGGTCACCGGTGTAACGGTGCCCACCGAACTCGTCGATGTCGTGCAGATAGGCGCAGAGCGCATCGCCGCCTACACCGAGTTCTTCGCGCCGCGCTGAAGCGCC
>DASYER010000003.1:0-36972 GCA_036498905.1 Steroidobacteraceae bacterium
AGGTTCTCGCCTCACTCTTTGTTCCCGGAAAACTGTCGAATAAGTACTTCGATTTCCCGAACACAAACTACGGCTCGGCCACCTTCGATGCTGTCAAGAAGGGCGGCAAGGTCGTCGGGTACTCGATGTTCGGCGGTTACAGCTTCAACGAGCGCACGGCGCTGTCGTTGGGCGTCGTGAACCCGGACATCCAGATCGGTGAGGAACTGATGCTGGTTTGGGGCGAAGCGGACCAGGGTACCTCCAAGGCCACCGTCGAGCGTCACGAGCAGACCGAAGTGCGCGTGCAGGTCGCGGCCGTACCCTACGGTGAGGATGCCCGCAAGAACTATGCATCGGGCTGGCGCACGAAGGCCTAGAGTCGAGGCCCGTGAATCAGGCCCGCCAATCCGCGAGGTTGGCGGGCCTTTTCTTTGGCCGCAATGCTTTGTCAGACCTTTCCCGACAGAACATGAGTCCTTGTCTGACACAAGGTTCGGGCGACGCTTGATATCAACGTAGGCTGACGTTGCAGGCCAGGCCCAGATGATCGCTTCAAGATTCCAGTCTCAAGTATCCCGCTTCCGCACCACTGAAGGGTATTCGGTACCCACTGCGCGGGCACCTGCCAAGCCCTGGAAATCGACTTTCGCCTTCATTAATGATCAGCTGCTGCAGTTCTGGCCGCCCTACCGTGAGGAAGTCTGCGACCGCGAAGAGGCTAGCGGTTCATCACCAGGGAATCCAGAAAGGCCACCGACGCAAGCGCCATAACGCCGGTCGCGCCCCACCCCAGGGCAAGCCAAGGCCCCCGAACCGTGAACTGCCCCATCAGCCTCCTGTTGGCGCCCAGGCGCATCACCAGCACCATCAACGGACCTGCGGCGATCGCGTTGAGCGCTGCGGACCATACCAGTGCCTTCAGTGGGCTGACGTGCAGCACGTTCGCGATCGCGCCCACCGCGGTCGCGGCTGCGATCGTTGTATAGAACGCCTTCGCTTCGGAAGGGTTTCGCGAAAGCCCAACCGGCCAACGTCTGGCCTCCCCGAGCGCGTACGCCGCCGACCCGGCCAGTACCGGGACGGCAAGCAGGCCAGTTCCGACGATCCCCAAGGCAAACAGGACAAAGGCAAAGGAACCGGCAAGCGGGCGCAGTGCCTCAGCGGCCTGCGCGGCACTCTTCAGCTGTAAGATACCCTTGGCATGAAACGTCGCCGCGGCGGTCGCCATGATCGCCAGTGCCACCGCATTGGAAATGCCCATGCCCATGACGGTGTCCCATTTGATTCGTGCCAATGCGCTTACCCCCTGGGAGGGCTTGCGTCGCAACGGCTCGCGCACCGGTTCGGTCTTCGTGTCTTCAACTTCCTGCGAGGCCTGCCAAAAGAACAGGTACGGGCTGATCGTCGTTCCCAGTACCGCCACCACCATCAACCAGAAGTCCTTCTTCGCTGAAAAATGTGGCCAAAAGAGTCCTTGCAGAATGTCGCGCCACGCCACATGAACTACCATCAGGGTCGCGACATAGGCAAACAGGGAAAGCGTGAGCCATTTCAGGATGGCCACATAGCGGGTGTGGTTGAGGAAAATCTGCCCGCCGGCACAGATACAGCCAAAGGCGCACAGATATAGAGGCGTCGATACCGCCGGCACCAGCAGGCGCGCCGATTCTGCCATCGCCCCCAGATCGGCGCCGATATTGCAGATGTTGGCGACGAAGACCAGCAGTACTGCGCCATGCAGCAGGGGTGCCGGATACTCACTGCGGATGTTCGCGGCAATACCACGCCCCGTGGTGCGTCCAATGCGCGCACTGATGCCCTGAATAACGACCATCAGGGGAAAGGTGAGCAACATCGTCCAGGCGAGCTGAAATCCAAATTGCGCACCCGCCTGAGAGTAGGTCGCGATACCGCTCGGATCATCATCTGCAGCACCGGTGATGAGACCGGGCCCGAGGATGTCGAGCAAGCGCGGTTTGCTTGGTCCAACAACCGCGCTTGGCTCGATCCGAGAATGGCGCATGGATTTCAGTATAGGAGTGACCCAGCAGCGGCGGGTAAGCAGATGGCTCTGCTCACTGCCAGCATCGCCCTACTGCCGCAGATAACGAGTGTTTCACCTGCATCGTTACTCACGATGCGGCGCCATCGTGTGCGCAGCGCGTATGAATGTATGACATCACCTTCGCGGAGTATTTGATGAGCCAAGCTGAATTACTGCTGGCAATAGATTCTGAGGGCGGCACGATTGTCCTGTACGGTGATACGGCCGACACCACGCGACCTTCTTACCGGCTGATGCTCCTCGACCGGTCGACCCCGGTGCTGAATGTCGAAGACAACGTGCCAGCCACGCGTCGCGACAGCGGTTGGCTACTCGGCTGGCCTGCGGCGATAGGGGCGCTCGGGCAGTATCCCTGGCCACATCTGGAATGCCGCATTGTTCATCCCGCCGTTGCAGACGCTGTCTGGGAGGCGCTGCAAAACTACGTTGATCGTACCGGTCACAGCCCCATACCGAGCCTGTGGGGGCGTTGGCGCCGTGCGTGCGCGCAAGGCTGACGGTCCCTCGCGCGGCTCTCCTACAGGCATTGCGACAATCACGGAACATGCTGTAGCTCACGGTCAGCCGCCAAGGCTGGCATGCAACATCAGAAGGAAGGAGTGAATTATATGGGCATCAACAAGGACCAGGTTGAAGGCCGCTTCAAAGAAGCGGCAGGCAAAGTTGAGGAAGCGGCTGGCAAAGCCACGGGCAGCGCTACTACGCAGGCCAAGGGGCTGGGCAAGCAGGCCGCCGGCGGCGCGCAGGCCAAGTTTGGCGATGCGAAGGAGACCGTGAAGGACCATTACAAGGATGCGGACAAGCGGCCGTAGTACCTCCTCGGGCCTGCCGCGCTCCGTTCACGGCGGTGGTGAACGGAGCGCGTAATCTGAGATGCTCTGCAGATGAGCACGAAGGCGGAACTGGCGCGCCGCCTCAGGTACCACGTTCGGCGCGAGTTATACGATGATTCCGCGCGCGAAGCGGGCGGCACAGCGATTTACTCGCTTGCCGACCCGCGCGATTTGCGCCTCACCCGCTACATCGGCCAGACCGCAGCGCCCCAGCGCCGCTTCATGCAGCATCTCAGCACAGCCCGTCTCTGGTTGCCCGAGGAGAAGCCCTGGTGGATCAGAACTCCAAAGTTGCGGCCGCTGTATGAATGGCTGCGGGCTCTGTATGCACAGGAGCAACGATTGCCCACCATGGTGATCCACTGCTGGGTCGATACGACAAACGATGCCCGGCTCGCTGAGCGGGCACGGATCATCCAGGCGCTCGCCGCTGACCTGCCGCTGCTGAATGTCGAGCGTGAGCTGTTGGGCCGCCAAATGCCGCTGATCTGAGTCAATACCCATGCAAGCCGTCACGAATTGGCAGCATCAGCTGCTTTCGATACTGGAACCCGGCGAACCCATCGGCGCCTTCATCTATTTCGTGCTGTTCGTCGCGATCGGGTTGATCGTCTCCCGCGCCCTGCGCGCCGCGGTACACGCCGCGTTGGCAAAGGAACGGCATATCGATCGCACCGCCATCAGTTTCATGCAGCAGATCGGCACCGTCGTGATCTGGATCGTGATGATCATCCTCTACGCGCACCTCATTCCACAGCTGCGTGCGCTGGGAACCGCGCTGCTTGCGGGTGCCGGCGTCGCGTCGGTAGTCATCGGGCTGGCCGCGCAAAGCACGCTGGGCAACCTCGTCGCCGGAATATCGATGACGATTTATCGGCCCTTTCGTTTAGGTGATGTTCTGCAGGTAGCCGCACCTACGGGTACCGAGATCGGAGTGGTGGGTCATATCTCCTTAGGCTATACGACGCTGCGGGTGCAGGATGGCCGATTCGTGGTCCTTCCGAACAGCGTCGCTGCAAGCCAGGTTGCGATCAATCTCAGTCCCAATACCGGCCGCTGGCCGCTTTCCATTGCTATTCGACTGAACCGCGACGCGGATCTGGAAAGGGCCAGCGCGCTTGCGCGCCAGGCCGCGGCGGAAGTCGTCGGTGAAGCTGCGGTCACCGGCTGTTACCTGACCCGGGTGGATGCCACGGAGGCGCAGCTCGAATTGAGACTCCAGGCATCCGACGCGGCCCGCCGCGATACCCAGCGTGCGGCGGTCATCATGCGTCTCAACCAACGCTTCGCGGGACAGTCTATGGCTGCGGACGCGACACAGCGCCCCACCTTTGCGTAACTTCAGGTCATTTGAGCGCAGCGCCCATGGTTGACCCCGCTTTCCCGGTCGGTGACCGACCCCCCAATCTGGACCAGAACATCGACAGCGTGCTGGAAGTGCGCAAGCGTGAGCGCGAGCAGCGCTCTGCATCGCATCGCCGCGTCGATCGCATCAGCCGTGTCGTGGGCCGGCCGCTGTATCTGCTGGGTCTGTTCGGATTTGCGGGCATCTGGATCACGGTCAACGTACTCGCGCCGCACTTCGCTCGAACGCCGTTTGATCCCAGTCCCTTCCCACTCCTGGACGGCATACTCTCGCTCGCGGCACTGGTTACCACGACCATCATTCTCATTGCGCAGAACCGTCAGACCCGCATCGAGCAGCAGCACATGCACATCTCCTTGCAGGTTAATCTGATGACCGAGCAGAAGGTCGCGAAGATCATCAAGTTGCTCGAGGAACTGAGGCGTGACCTGCCAATGGTCAAGGACCGCTACGATCCGCAGGCGGCCTCATTCGCGCAGGAAACCGATGCATTGCAGGTCCTGACGGCAATCGAGGAAGTGGGCTTGACGAAGGACCCAGGTGAATCCGATGCGGTTCCCACTGGCACCTGCGCGCCTGAAACGGACCGCAGGACTACTTAGGAGAACGCAATTTATCGACCAGCTGCTGCGCGGCGTGACCCAGGGTGCTGATCAGGCCGGAGTCGCCTTTGGCAATTGCCGAGAGGAAGCCCCGGGCTTCCTTCAGTGTGATATGCGGTGGCAAGGGCGGTACGTTCGGATCGGTCTTCACTTCGATGACGGTGGGCCGGTCTGCGGCCAGGGCTTCGGCCCATGCCTTTGACAGATCCTGCGGGCGATCCACGTAAATGCCCTTCAACCCGAGCATTTTGGCGAAGCGGGCGTAGGGAACATTGGGCAGGGACTGCGTACTGCGATAGCGCGGGTTGCCCTCCATGATGCGCTGCTCCCAGGTCACCTCGTTCAGATCCTCGTTGTTCAGGACGCAGACAACGAGGCGTGGATCAGACCATCCTGACCAGTACTTCTGAATCGTAATCAATTCGGCCATGTTGTTCATCTGCATCGCCCCGTCACCCACGAGCGCGACCACCGGCCGTGTCGGATGACTGAGCTTCGCGGCAATCGCATATGGAACGGCCGCGCCCATGGAAGCCAGGCCGCCCGACAACGTGCCTCGCTGGCCCTGCTTCAATCGAAAGTAGACCGCGTAGCAAGGCGCACTCGTGCCGGCATCACATGTCACGATCGCATCAGCAGGAAGTGCGGCCGACATCTCCCAGGCCACTCGCTGCGGATTGACGGGATCTGCGTCCGTCATGGCGCGCGCCTCGACGACCTGCCACCATTTCCTGACACTGGCGGCAATTGTGTTGGACCAATCGCGATCCTGTTTCCGCTGTAGCAGAGGCACAAGCGCCTCCAGCGTCTGTGAGGAATCGCCGTGCAGGTTGACCTGCACCGGATAGCGCAGGCCCAGATTGGCCGGGTCAATATCAATCTGAACGGCCCGCGCCTGGCCATCTTCGGGCAGGAACTCCGACCAGGGGAAACTCGTGCCTATCATGAGCAGAGTGTCGCAGCCCTTCATCAGGTCATAGGATGGCTTCGTGCCCAAAAGGCCGATGGCGCCCGTTACAAACGGCAGTTCGTCGGACAGCACGTCCTTGCCGAGCAAGGCCTTGGCTACCCCGGCGCCCAGCAAAGTTGCCACTTGAATGATCTGAGGTCCGGCATTGCGGGCGCCAGCGCCGATGAGAATTGCGACCCGTTTGCCCTGATTGAGGATGTGCGCTGCCTCGCGCAGGCTGTGGTCGTGAGGCACGACGCGCGGACGTGAATAGCCCGGTCCTGAGCGTGTAAAACCATGGGCCAGCTTCGGCTCCTCCCAGGGCTCATCCTGCACATCCTTGGGCAGTATCAGGACTGATACACCATTGTTGGCCATGGCAATACGGATCGCACGGTCCGTGAGATGCCGCAGCTGCGCGGGGCGGCTGGCCTCTTGTACGAAATGGGCCACATCGGCGAAGCACCGGTCGAGGTTCAACTCCTGTTGATAACTCGCGCCACGAACAGTGGTTTCCGCCTGCCCGACGATGGCAAACACCGGCACATGATCAAGCTTGGCATCGTACAGGCCGGTCAGCAGATGCGTGGCCCCGGGCCCACCGGTTGCGAGACACACTCCCAGTTCGCCGGTCAGTTTCGCGTGGCCGGCGGCCATGAAGGCCGCCATCTCCTCGTGACGCACCTGGATGAATTCGATGGGATTGTCCGATTTTTCGGCGCGCTGCAGCGCGCCAAGCACCCCGTTTATCCCGTCACCCGAATAACCATAGATGCGCCTGACGCCCCAGGTCTTCAGGCGCTCCACTAACCAGTCGCTGCTCTTCCTAGCCATTCATTCTGGACCATAGGGGCAGTCCACTCATCCGACCACGCGGAAAACTCACCAGCGGCGGTCGGCGCCCACCTACCCGCGGGCAGCGAGCCTTTGCTGTTACGTGAGTGCGTTACACTCTTGGCGCGATGCTGGTTCTAGAACACATTTCCAAAGGATTTGACGGGCGCCTGGTGCTGACGGATGTCAGTGTGAGCGTTGCAACCGGCGCGACCCATGCCCTGATCGGTTCGAGCGGTTCAGGCAAGACCACACTGCTAAGAATTACCCTCCGACTCATCGACCTGGATCAGGGCGTGGTCAGGATCGATGAACGGCCGTTGTCGACCTTCGGACCGGAAGCCTGGGCCGACCAGATTGGCTATGTTCCCCAGGATGGCGGTCTGTTTCCGCATCTCACCGGCGAGCAGAACGTCACGCTGGTCGCGAGGCTTCGCGGCCGCAAGCCGCAGGCCATCCAGGACCGCCTGGCGCAACTGCTGAGCCTCGTGGCGTTGGAGCCCGATCTGTTGCAGCGCTTTCCGCACCAGATGAGTGGTGGCCAGCGGCAGCGCGTGGCCATCATGCGGGCCGCCATGATGGATCCGGCCGTGATGCTGCTTGATGAGCCGATGGCGGCGCTGGATCCTTTGATCCGCAGTACCCTGCAACAGGAGCTGAAGGAGATATTCCAGCGACTCGGCAAAACCGTACTGATCGTGACGCACGATCTGGGTGAGGCCGCCTATCTGGCCGAACAGATCACGCTGCTGCATGAAGGCAAAGTGATGCAAAGCGGGTCCTACCATGACCTGCTGCTCAGGCCCGCAGATTCTTTCGTGACCGCATTCATCAAGGCCCAACGCACCTTGCCCGACACCGCAGGTGTGCATTGAAGACCCGCGCTTGGCTGGCCCTGCTACTTGCCGCCTGCCTGTCTTGCGGGTCCGCGATGGCCGCCAGCATTGTGGTCGGATCGAAGATTTTTACGGAAGGTTACGTCCTGGCCGAGATTGCCGCTCAAACCATCGAGGCATCCGACCCACCCGTACCGGTGGTTCGCAAACTCGGGATGGGAAGCACCGGGATCCTGTTTGAGTCGCTGAACAGTGGCGCGATTGATGTGTATTCGGACTACACCGGAACACTGGCCGAGGCCATCCTCAAGACCCCGCAACTGAAATCCGTGGCACAAATCCGGGCGGCGTTGTTGAAGATGGGAATTGTGATTTCCGAGCCGCTGGGCTTCGACAATACCTATGCGCTGGCGGTTCGTGAGGATTTCGCCAAGGCCAACGGATTGGTGAAAATCTCCGATCTCGCGCGATTGCGGGCGACGATCCGCTGCGGATTCAGTTACGAGTTCATGGACCGCCACGATGGCTATCCCGGACTGGCGGAGCATTATCGACTCGGATTCGATCCAGCGCACGTCAGCCGCATGGAACACAGCCTGACCTATCAAGCCATCGATCAGCAGGCCGTGGACGTGATCGACGTGTATTCCACCGATGCGAAGATCAAGAAATTCCGGCTGCGGGTACTTGAGGATGATCTGCATTACTTTCCGACGTATCAGGCGGTGTGGGTGGCGCGCTCGGCGTTCGTACAACGTTATCCGGCCCAGTGGCGCGCGCTGCAGCACTGGGAGGGCCGGATAAGCCAGGACACGATGCAGGGCCTGAACGCCCAGGTAGATCTCGATAAACGCAGTGTCGCCGAGGTCGCGGCGGCCTTTCGCGGTACCACCACCCACACCTCGACCGCGGCGGCTCAAATCGGCCGCCGCACGCTCGAACACCTGTGGCTGGTGGGCGTGTCACTGGCATTTTCAGTATTCGTAGGGGTGCCGTTGGGCATCATCGCCGTGCGGCATCGCAAAACCGGGCAGGTGATCCTGACGCTCAGCGCGGTGACCCAGACGGTCCCCTCATTGGCACTGCTGTGCTTCCTGATTCCCGTGTTCGGCGTCGGCACCAAGCCGGCGTTGGCCGCCTTGTGCCTCTACAGCCTCTTGCCGGTAGTGTTGAACACGTTTACCGGCATCCGCGGAATTGATCCGCGGCACCTTGAGAATGCGCGGGCGTTCGGGCTTACGCCGCGGCAGATTCTGGTGCGCATCATATTGCCGCTGGCCAGCCCGGCGCTGTTGACGGGTATCAGGACGGCCACCATTGTCAGTATCGGTACGGCGACGCTGGCGGCGCTAGTCGGCGCTGGGGGCTATGGTGTACCCATTGTCTCCGGACTGTCATTGAATGATGTGCCCACAATTCTGACCGGCGCAGTCCCGGCCGCTCTGATGGCCTGGATCGCGCACCTTGGCTTCAATGTGCTGGGCCGGATCGTGATTCCGGCAGGACTGCAGGGGAGCTGAAGCTGGCCGAACGCCTGCGTTAAATGAGTCCGAAGATCGCGAACTGGCGCCGCGCGTCGGTCCACAGGCGTTGAGTATGCCAGCCATGATGCCGTGCAAACTCAGAGAACGACCTGATCTCGTACTTGCGTGAGCTCTCGGTATGGATGGTTTCCCCACGTCGGAACGCGAAGCCTTTGCCGGCGATCGCAATCACCTGGTCGATCGGACTCTCAAGATGCATTTCAACAGCACAGTCCACCTCATTCCAACGCGCCAGATGGCGAAACTGCTCCGGTGAGAATTGTCCATCCAACTCCCGATTGATGCGCACCAGGATATTGCGATTGAAGTCAGCGGTAACGCCAGCGCTGTCGTCATAGGCCGGCAGCAGGACGTTCAGATCCTTCTTCAGATCCACACCGATAATCGCCGCACCCTGCGGGCCAACCTGCCGCCGCATGCGTTGCAGCAACAGCCCGGCATCTTTGGCGTTGAGATTGCCGATCGTGGATCCGGGAAAGAACGCGACGCGGCGGCCGTCCGGCACGAGCGCCGGTGGCAATGAAAACTCCGAGGTGAAGTCTGCGACCACCGGATTCACCTTCAGATTGGTGAAGCGGTGGCGGAAGCGCTCGGCCGTGAGCTCGAGGAATTCGGGTGCTATATCGATGGGGATGTAGGAGCGCGGCTGATCCAGTCTGCCGACCACGATTTCGGTCTTGATACCCGCCCCGGCACCATATTCCAGAAGATTCGCATCGGCGCCGCAGAACTGGGAAATCTCCGCGGCATGTTCCTGCAGAATCAGTGTTTCGGTGCGGGTCGGATAATACTCGGGAAGCGTCGTGATCTGTTCGAACAGGTCGCAGCCGCGCGGGTCGTATAGCCAGCGGCTGGGAAGCATTTTCTGCGCCCTGGCGAGGCCCTGCAAAACATCCAGCCGGAAGGCATCCAATTGTCCATCGCGTTGAACCGCTACATCCATAATCTAGGCATCCTCAGCAAGTCGCACACCCGCAAATTGCCAGCGGATGTCGGGGCGGAAAAAATTTCGATAAGTCGCCCGAATATGGTTTGCGGGCGTCACACACGAGCCCCCGCGCAGGACGTACTGACCGGACATGAACTTCCCGTTGTATTCGCCGACTGCGCCGGCGCCGGGCTGAAATCCGGGATAGGCAGAGAATGCGCTACGCGTCCATTCCCACACATCCCCGAACAGCTGCTGTGGTCCAGGCCCTGATCGGGCGGCCGGCATGGCCTGCAGCAGACCCGAGTCGGCAAAATTGCCCGCACAGGGTTCAAGCTGCGCCGCCGCTTCCCATTCAAATTCCGTAGGCAACCGCTTGCCGCTCCAGGTCGCGAATGCGTCGGACTCGAAATAGCTCACATGCGTCACGGGCGCGTCGAGATCAAGCGCCTGGGCACCGTGCAGAGTCATCGTGAAGCGCTCGCCGTCCTCCTGCCACCAATACAGTGGCGCCGTCCATCCCTGACGCTGCACTTCCGTCCAGCCATCCGATAGCCAAAGAAGCGGCTTCTCGTAACCCCCGTCGGCGATGAACTCAAGCCACTCGCGATTCGTCACGCATCGATTCGCGAGTCGACAGGCCGGGCGGATCACGCGATGTCGCGGGCCTTCGCAATCGAATGCGAAGTCATCGCCACCATGGCCGATTTCAACTATTCCTTCCTCGTACCGGGTATAGCCGGGGGGACTATGCGGCGCGACGCCACGCGGCCGACGCGGCGCTGTTGAGTACGCGGGTTGCAACGGATTTTCCGAGAACAAATGCAGGATATCGGTGAGCAGCAACTCCTGGTGCTGTTGCTCATGATGACAGCCCAGTTCGATGAGAGCCCGGATCCGCAGGTCCAATGGACGCTCGATCAGACGCTCCAGAGCCGCATCGACATATTCTCGATAGCAGCCGATCTGCGCGAGCGTCGGCCGCGTCAGCAGCCCGCGCTTCGGACGCGCATGGCGGGCGCCGAGGGACTCGTAGTACGAATTGAACAAGAACGCATATCGCGGCTCGAACTCTTCATAGTCAGGCTCATGAGGCAACAGCACCATGGTTTCGAAAAACCAGGTGGTATGCGCCAGGTGCCACTTGGCCGGACTCGCATCCGGCATGGACTGCACCGTCGCATCGGCGTCGGACAACTGCGCAGTAAGCTCGCAGGTCTGGCGTCGAACGTCTCGGTACAGGCACTGTAGGTCCTCGCCCGCGGTGGTCGAGTTGAAAGGCATCGGTGCTGCCATTGCCGGTGTCCTGCTCGCTTTGTGGTGTCGAACCTATCATAGACGTGACAGGAAGGCCGTCGCTAAATCGGCTCCCGGCCGTTGACCTGAGATGGCTGTAGTTCACGTCCTACACGGTTATGGGCTGATTCCCGACTGAAACTTCTGCGGCCCCAGATGTCGTTAGAATTCCCTTTGCCTTCAGTACCTCGGACGGGGTATCGCAATGCACGACCAGCATCGTGTGCCCGGAACCGATCTGATTCAAATAACGTTTGACTTCGTCCTCATGAAGGCCCATGCCGACCAAGGCTCCCCCCAAGCCCCCTACTGCGCCGCCCACACCCAGGCCGGCGAGCCCCGCCATCAGAGGTCCCGCGGCAATAAAGGGTCCCACACCCGGAATGGCCAGCGCCCCCGCGCCCACCAGCAGCGCCAGTGCTCCACCCAGTGCGCCCCCTGCGGTCGCACCGATAGCGCTGGCCGATCCGGTCTTGGTGGTCTGAGGGACCTGAGTGGCCGCACCCTGCCTCGCAGGCTGATTGTTCGGGTGCTCCGGCAGCAGCACGGAGATCTCCCCGCTCTTGAATCCCTTCGCGATGAGCATATCCACGCCGACCTCGGCCTGGGTCGCCGTAGCATAAATTCCAACTGTCGAGAGGTTTTTGAGAGACATTTGCACTCCTTCCCCAACGGATTGCGCAGCGCACAGTGTGTCAAACGGACCAGCCGCCGCCACCCTTCCGGGGCGATAGCTTGTGTAGGTGCAGACCTGCCGTTGCTCGACTCGGGCGTCCGCTAGCGATACGCTGCGGCTGATGCCCAACCTGAAAAACGTCACACTGGCCACGCCGGTCTCGGCCCTTGATCATCGGGTCGGCGCGGAGCATCCACGCGTCGTAGTCCTGGAATACGGGGATTTCGAATGCCCGGTCTGTCACGCCGTCGAACCGGCCGTAAAGCAGCTGCGTGCCGCCCATCCAAGTGAGGTGCTGTTCGTCTTTCGGCACTATCCGCTCGAAGATGCGCACCCGCACGCGCTGGTGGCGGCCGAGGCCGCCGAGGCCGCTGCCGCCCAAGGCCGGTTCTGGCCCATGCATGACCTGTTGCTGGCCGATCCGAATAGACTGACCCGGCGCCACCTTGAGTCATATGCCGCGCAACTCGACCTGGATATGCCGCGCTTCAACGCCGAGATGGATGATGAGATCTATCGCCAACGGATACGCGAACATCAGGACGGCGGTCGGCGCAGTCATTTGCGCGCGACGCCGGGGTTTTACGTCAACGGCGTCATTCAGGACATCAGTGGCAGCATGCGGACGTTGTTTGACGCTGTCATCGCAGAATTAAGATAATTCGCGCCCAGAGCCAGCCGAATCAACGGTGCGGCCGCCAAATTCACTTGAGTGTTCGTGTTCGCTCGCTACGTAGTCGGCAAGCGAAGGACCCTGGACCACCTCATCAAGGCGACGGGCCTGCTCGTCAAGGCGCCGCAGTGCCTCAAGTGTTTCATAGCGACCGAGGTTCGCATTGGCAACCGCGCGCTTCAGTACGGTGATGGTTTCATCGTAGACCTTCAATGGCACCGGAAAGGGATGGCCATCCTTGCCGCCATGGGCCAAGGCAAAGCGCGCAGGATCGCGGAAGCGATAAGCGGCACCGTGAATGATCTCGGCTACGAAGGCAAGAGAGGCGACCGTCCTGGCGCCTACGCCCGGCGTGAGCAGTAGGTCGGCAAAGTCCTTCGGGCCACGCTCTGCCGCCGCCGCCAGGGTCGCATGCAACCGTTTGATGTCAACGTCTGCGGCGCGCACGTCATGGTGTGCGGGCATCGTCAGATGGGAACCCGGTGGTGGGTTCTGTGCAAACAGATCAAGCGTGCCATGAACGCGCGCGCCGTGGCTCTGCAGGACTGAAACCACCCCGCCGGGCCCATCGTGAACCAGCTCAAGGCTCATGGTGCGGCTGAATGAAGCTTCGCGGTCCGCCAGGTTGATGATGGCCCCGACATTGCGTCCCTCGATGGCCGCATGCGGAGAATCGAAGAATCCTGCCAACCCTTCGGATTGCCAATGGTAGCGTCGCGCCTCGCGTTGCAGCGGATTCATACCCTGCTGGACGATGCACCAATCGCCGTCGACCGATGCAAAGAAGCCGTGCAGATACAACTCGTAGCCATCCTGTACGAGTGCGCTGTCGATCTTTGCCACCAGTCGGCTGGTGCGGACCAGCGGCGTCGCATCCAGTCCCGTGCGCTCCCCGACCGCCGTCAGTTCGGCCGGCGTGCGACGCGAATGCGCGCCACGGCCACCACACACGTAGATGCCCAGCTCCTGCCCCACCGGCGCCAGCCCGCGCTTCAAGGCGCCGATGACGCTGGTGGTAATACCCGAGGAATGCCAGTCCATGCCCATGACTGCGCCGAATGACTGAAACCAGAAAGGATCAGCGAGCCGGCGCAGCAATTCGTGCCGGCCATAGTGGTGGATGACAGCCTGCGCAATCACTCGACCCAATGCGGCCATGCGCATGGACAGCCACGCGGGTACCCGGCCGCCATGCAGAGGAAGATTTGCGGTTCCAGTGCGGCGCATCATGCTAAATGTTAATATTGTATCCTAACAAATTGATTTAATGGATCATACCAAGACATTTATCCCTGATTTGGGAGCTTGCGGATAGGTCGATATTGCAGCATAGAGTCGGATCGCCGCCTGGGTCCGAGTTAGCTTCAGGTCATCGTGCACAATTACCGTGAAAGGACTGCCCGACTTGAGGACTTCCACCGACACCGCATCCACATATTGGGCAGGAGGAACTGGAACGAAATCCCTGGGTGCGTTCGACGAAACTATCTGAAGGTACATCTGATTCAGTTGTTAATTGCCGGTTGATCTTATTTTGCATGCTGGCGCAATTTGCGAAAAATTGCTGCCGGTACCGCGCCTCGGCCCAAGTAAGCACAGACCTGCAGCACCGGGCAACACTTGCTCAGCCCGAGGTGGCGATGAAAAGCGTTCGAAACAGGCCGTCGTCGTACGCCATACTGCAATTATGCGAGCATCGGACGCTTCACAGCTCATCTCGAAAAGAATTGCGGACCTCGCCGACTGGCGTGGCGCGATCGCACTCAACTGCTCCCGTAAGTCCAAACCTGCGAAGAAAGCGTGAACGATCGGCTGGATGTGGCCATTGTCGGCGGCGGAGCCGCCGGTATCGCGGCGGCTCGACAGCTCAGCGCCTCAGGCCGCTCGGTGCTGCTGATTGAAGCGTTGCCCCAGCTTGGCGGACGCGCGCGAACCAAGCTTCTGCAGGGCATGCCCCTGGATCTGGGTTGCGGCTGGCTGCATTCGGCCCGACACAATGCGCTCGCCACCCTTGCCGAGGAGCAAGGATGGGAACTGGATCGCCGTGAGGCCGCCTGGCACCGCCAGCTGCACAACCTGCATTTTCCGGTGAGCGATCAACGCGAGGCCTGGGCAGCCTACGAACGGCTGGGTGAGCGGCTGCATCGTGATCCTCCTCAAAGCGATGCCGCGGGAGATGCTTTGGCGCTCGATGATCGATGGCGCCCGTTCATTGATGGTCTGAGCAGCTTTATAAACGGTACGGAAATCGATCAACTCTCGGTGGCCGACTACCTCGCTTATGAGGATGCCTCAACCGATGACAACTGGCGCCTGCCCGGTGGCTACGGCGCATTCATCGTGCAGCTTGGCGCCGGCATCCCCTTGGCGCTGGGGACGACGGTGCAGGCCATCAGGCAGGACAAGGATATTGTGTTGGAGACCGGCAACGGCACGATCCGCGCGCGCAGCGCGATCGTCGCGGTGTCGACCGCGGTTCTCGCCCAGGGCTGCATTCGCTTCTCACCGCAAGTGAACGATCATCTTGATGCGGCATCGCACCTGCCGTTGGGGCTGGCCGACAAAGTCTTCCTCTCCGTCGCGAACCCTGAAGGGGTGCCTGAGGAGTCACACCTGCTTGGGCGCTATGACCGTAGCGCGACGGGCAGCTACTACCTGCGCCCGTTCGGCCGCCCCCTCATTGAGTGCTATCTGGGCGGCTCCTGGGCCCATTCATTGGAGCAAGCCGGCGCCGAGGCAGCCGGCTCTTTTGCCATTGGGGAGTTACGCGCCTTGCTTGGCGCCGATTTTGCCCGCGGACTGGCCCCGATCACGGCCACTTGCTGGGCCCAGGAGGCAACGATCGGCGGTTCCTATAGTCACGCGCTCCCCGGGCACGCTGAGGCTCGGATGACCCTGGCGCGACCTGTCAGTGAGCGCCTCTGCTTCGCCGGTGAGGCGTGCTCGCAGCACGAATTCTCCACTGCGCACGGCGCCTGGCACAGTGGCCTGGTCGCCGCAGACTGGATCGAGCGCGGGCTGTAGATGTCATTTTTCGAAAGCCTGCTGGCCCTGCTCGCCACCGCCGTGCTGCTGCTGCAGGTCTCCCGGCGCCTGTCTATTCCCTATCCGACGATGCTGGCCGGCGCCGGCGTACTCCTGGCCCTGCTTCCCGCAGCCCCGCGCATCGGCCTCGACCCGCGCACCGCATTGCCGCTGTTCGTTGCACCCGCCCTGGTGGATGCGGCGTTTGATTTTCCGCTCGCCGCGATCCGCAGCTTATGGCGACCCTTGTTCGCGCTGGCCGTCCTGGCCGTGCTATTGAGCGCTGCTGCCGTTGCCTGGCTTGGTGTCACCCTGGCCGGCCTGCCGCTCTACGCGGCGCTGGCACTCGGGGCGATCGTGGCACCGCCGGATGCCGCTGCCGCAACGGCGATCCTGCGCAGCGTCCGCATGCCGCGACGTTCAGTGACGATTCTGAAGGGGGAGAGCCTGCTGAATGACGCGACGGCACTGCTGCTATTCAGTGCAGCGCTGTCGTTTCAGCAACACGGCGCGATCAGCGGCACGTTTGCGCTGCGCCTCGGCGTGGCGGCGCCGGGGGGTGTGTTGCTGGGCATCGTACTGGCGAAGGTGGTCCGCGCCGTCATGCCCTTCGTCTCCGGAACCTTGGGCGGCAATCTGTTTGAGTTCCTGGCCTGCTTCGGCGTGTGGCTCATCGCAGACCGGTTGGGACTGTCGGCCGTGCTGTGCCTGGTCGCCTTCGCGATGACCATTGCGCGCTCTGCCAATCGCGTGCTTCGCCCGCGAACCCGCATCCACAGTTTTGCCGTGTGGGACTCGGCCGTGTTTTTGCTCAATGTCCTCGCATTCCTACTGATGGGCCTGCAGGCCCGCTCAATCGTGGGAAGCATGGCGCCAGACCGGCTGCGCGAGGCGGTTCAGTTCGCCGCGGCAGTGGTCGTGTGCCTGACCCTCGTGCGCATAGTGTGGGTGCTGCTGTACACCCGCATCGCTTATCGCATTCGCTGGCTTCGCGGGGAATTCGAGCCGCCCTCCTGGCGTCACGGTCTGCTGGTCGGCTGGTGCGGCATGCGTGGCCTCGTGACTCTTGCGACCGCCTTCGCGCTCTCCCCCGAATTCCCGCAGCGCGATCTGATCGTGCTGACGGCCTTCGCGGTGGTCCTGGCGACATTGGTCATTCAGGGTCTGACTCTCGCGCCCCTGGTGCGGCTGCTCGGCCTCGACCGCGAAGACGGCTCGGCCACGGAGATTGCCGCGGCACGTGCCCAGCTTGCAGCCGCCGCGTTGGATGCATTGCAGACAAATTCCGGGCCCCATGCAGATCATTGGCGATATGCATTTGAGACTGCCCGTTCGGCGGTCGCACCCCAAGGAGATGCCGGCTCCCTGGAGGAGTGGCGCCGCCTGGGTCTGGCCGCCACCCGCAGCCAGCGTGAGGCGCTCGATCGATTGCGGGATGCACAGCGTGTCGACAGTGACACTTTTCTGGCCCTACAGGCCGAACTGGACTTCTCCGAGGTGGCACTTATCCGTGAAGAGGAGCGACGCATGGAGGAAAGCTGATAGTCCTTGAATTAGCTAGGGCTTCTCTGACCGCAGTACGGCGCAGTCGCCGACAGTGAAGGCGAGTCTGAACCGGCCTAATCCAAGTTCCAGTCAAAGGGCTTGGACTACAGCTTATGCGCAGCAATGACCTCAGGTGCGTGACTGCTCGCCGGGCGCCCGTCGATAGGCACGGGCGCACCGCGCGACATCTTGGTCGCGCCAAAGGGGACTTTGAGTATCTGCAATGGCGCGAGTGGGAGCGCAAACCGGCGCTCAAACCGGCGGCGAGTCGCGCACGGTGACCGGTGGGGCGCGAGCCGCCGTTACGCCGCTTCTGACCGAGTTACTGCTTTTAGGTCTGTTCGGTCTGCGCGTCACACCGGCATTCCCGGAGCAGGTGGATACGCCGCAGGCTACCCCTTCTGAATATGGAGCCTCCCCCGCCCTGCCAAAACCGCAGAAGTCCCTGCTTCCGACTCTGCACGTTGCCAAGGCCGAACCGTGGAGCGGCGATGCCATGCCGCAGTCCGCGCCCGGTACCAGCGTTTCGGCCCTGGCGCGCAACCTCAAGCATCCTCGATGGTTGTATGTGCTGCCCAACGGCGATGTGCTCGTCGCTGAGAGCGACACGCCACCGAAGCCGCAGGACTCAAGAGGCATTCGCGGGAAAATACAGAAGTGGGTGATGAAGCGGGCCGGCTCCGGCGCTGCGCCCAGCGCGGATCAAATTACCCTGCTGCGGGATTCGGCCGGGAATGGCCTGCATGTCGAGCGGCACCTGTTTCTGACCGGATTGCATTCGCCGATAGGCATGGCGCTGGTCGGCACTCGCTTGTACGTGGCTGACACGGACGCCGTCCTGGCCTTTGCCTACAGCACCGGTGACACGCAGATTCAGGCGCCACCGCGCAAAGTCGTGGATCTGCCTGCGGGGCCGATCAATCATCACTGGACCAAGACTCTGGTGGCATCGGCGGACGGGTCGAAGCTCTATGTGGGTGTCGGCTCGAACAGCAATGCGGGCGAGAATGGTCTCGCCGTCGAGGCGGGCCGCGATGCAGTGTGGGAGATCGATCCGCTGACGGGCAATCATCGTATCTTTGCCACCGGTCTGCGCAATCCTGTCGGTCTGGCATGGCAACCCGACACCGGCGCCCTTTGGGTCTCGGTGAACGAACGGGACGAGCTTGGCGATCATCTCCCCCCCGACTACATGACGGCGTTGCACGATGGGGCCTTTTACGGCTTTCCCTACAGTTACTACGGCGATCACGTCGATGCACGCGTCAAGCCGCAAGACCCGCAAGCCGTGGCTAGAGCGATTGCTCCGGACTATGCCCTGGGCGCCCACACTGCTTCATTGGGACTGTGCTGGTCAGGCGGCTCGCAGTTACCACCGCCCTTCCAGCACGGCATGTTCGTGGGCCAACACGGGTCTTGGAATCGCAGGACTTACAATGGCTACAAGGTCGTATTCGTTGCCTTCAAGGGCGGCTTGCCTGAGGGCCTGCCCATCGATGTCCTGAGCCATTTCGTCGACGCAAACAAGGTTGCGCATGGACGCCCGGTGGGGCTGGCCATCGACAAACACGGCTCGCTGCTGGTTGCCGATGACGTCGGTAATGCGGTGTGGCGCGTCTCCGCGCAGCCTCCACAGCCCTAGCCCAAAACCCGCCAGCGATGGCCGGTCTGCGCCAGCAGTCGATCCGCCTCGGGCGGCCCTTGGCTGCCGGCCGCATACTTCGCAATCGAAGCCCTCGGTGTGGGCGACCAGGCATCGAGAAGCGGTTGCACCAGCTTCCAGCCCTGCTCGATGAAGGCTGCACTGGGGAACAGGATGGGGTCGCCCGACATCGCATCGCGCAGGGGACGCTCATATCCCTTCGCATGAGTGCCGAACGGTCCGGTCGGGAATTCGAACGCCATATCGCCGGCCATGACCGTATCGTCCAGACCGGGAGCTCTTGCGCCAAAGTCGATATGGATGCCCTGTCGCGGCTTCATTTCAAAAACAACTGCGTTGGGAGCGACCGTGCCCGCTGCGGCATTGGGAAAAAGGCGGGCCGGAGCAGGACGGAACTGCACCGCGATTTCCGTCACGGACTTGGCCAGGCGCTTGCCGGTGCGCAGAAAAAAGGGCACGCCGGACCAACGCCAGTTGTCGACTTCAAGCTTCAGTGCCACGTAGGTCTCGGTCTGCGATTGCCGACTGACGCCCGCTTCGCGCCGATAGGCCGGCACCGACTTTGTGCCGATCTTGCCGGCGGAATACTGGCCGCGGATGGCATGCCGGCTCACGTCCCGGGGCCGGATATGACGCACCGACTCCAGCAGCTCCACCTGCTTCGCGCGCATGTGTTCGACGGAGAAGGAGACGGGAGGCTCCATGGCAATGAGCGACAGTAATTCCATCAGATGGTTCGGGACCATGTCGCGCAGCGCTCCGGAGTGTTCGTAGAACTGTGCCCGCTCTTCGACACCGACCGTCTCGGAAGCCGTGATCTGTACGCTATCGATCAAGGAGCGGTGCCACAGAGGCTCGATGATCGCGTTCGAGAAGCGAAACACCGCCAGATCCTGCACCGCGTCCTTGCCGGCAAAATGGTCAATGCGATAGATCTGTCGCTCGTGCAGAATTTTCAGGAGCTTTTGATTCAGCGCCGCGGCCGAGGCGGCATCGCGCCCGAAAGGTTTCTCGACCACTACCCGCGTCCACGATCCAGATGCTTCGCTCGTCAGGCCGGCCTGGCTCAGCCTGCGCACAATCGGCGCAAAGAACTCCGGGGCCACGGCAAGGTAGTGCAGTCGATTCGGGGCGGATGCGCGGCTGGGCGCGACCTGCCTTATCTTCAGCGCCAGGGCATCAAAGCCCGCCTGATCGTCGAAGGAGGTCTTCTGATAGAAAATCCGCTGGGCGAGCCAGCGTGCCACCCGCGCATCCGGCGTGGCGCCCAAGAACTGCCTGAGCATATCGCGCAGATAGGCCCGCAAGGTGTGATCGCTCCAGTCGCGACGGCCGACGCCCACCAGACGAAAGCCATCGGGCAAGGTGCCGCTGGCAGCCAGGTTGTAGAGCGAGGGAAACAGCAGGCGTTTGGCCAGATCGCCGGTGATGCCGAAAATCGTCAGGACACAGGGGGGCGCCTTGCGTCCCCCCACGCCCGATCCACCGCTCGCAGCGATCACCTAGAGTCGCGGCCCGCGTCTGCCGCGATATCCGTTCAGCAAGAAGGCAATGACGAGCACCGCAACAATCAGGCCGATGGGGCCGATACCCCAGCCGGCACCGATACCCCAGTACAAACCCCCGCCGCCACCGAACAGGAGCAGCAGCACGATCAGAATGACCAAAAGATCCATAGGCCCTCCGTTTTGAAGGGACTATAGGCGGATGGTCTGACCGGGCCTGTAGGCAGTCACGATTACCGCGTGTCACCGAGCGCTGACTTAATTGAGGTCCCGCTCCTGCCACCACAGGTAGAAATGCAGGACGCCGGATATGGCGGCGGTCGCGACCGCAATTGTTCCGATGGCCGCGGCGATTTTGACGATCAGAGGTTCGCGGGCCAGATGCAGCGACACCGCAAGGCCGCGCAGCCCGTGCGGTGCGAAGCGCGCCGCGAGCACGCCGATCCCGACCGACAGGGCACCGGCCAGGGCGGCGATGGCGGCGGTCATCTTGCTCAACCGCTTGGGATGCAGAGGTCCCTTCTGCTGCATATACCCCTAGGCGTGCTTGACGAACTTCAGCGCCACTGAATTCATGCAGTAACGCAGTCCGGTGGGGCGCGGGCCGTCGTCGAACACGTGACCCAGGTGCGCATCGCAACGGGCACAGAGGATTTCGGTGCGCTGCATCCCTAAGGTGTGGTCGGCCTTCTCGACCACATTCTGCTTGGCGATGGGCTGGTAAAAACTGGGCCAGCCGGTGCCGGACTCGAACTTGGTGTCCGAGCTATACAAAGCGGTGCCGCAGCAGATGCAGCGGAACAGACCGTGATCGTGCAGTGAATTGTAAGGGCCGCTGAACGGACGCTCGGTCCCGGCCTGACGAGCCACCTCGAAGGAGGCGGCAGGCAGCTGGGCGCGCCACTGGGCCTCGGTTTTGACGACTTTATCGACCAGCATCGGTCCTTCGCTGACACCCGCATCGGTGAACATCACGATCGTGACTTTTGCCGGCGCCGCCGCCAGGGCAAGGCGCGATCGGGCGAGCACTCCAACGCCACCAACTGCCAGAATCGACCCTAACAATGATCTACGGTTTTGCATGACCTTATCTCCGCTACTTACCCGAACGTAAACGCAAAGGCCTCGACTCCTGGATCCAGGAACTCGATCTCCACGGTATGTTCCGCGCCAGGATGGGTGAGCCGAATCAGCTGGTACAGTCGCTGCTCGGTGACGACGCCCGAGCCGTCCGTGCCAATGTCAGCACCCTTGTTGTCTCCAGGATCCGCGCCATCAAGACGCACCTTAAAATGAACGGCCTGGCCATCCTTCGCCGGACCTAATACCAGGTGCAGGTCGCGACCGTTGAATCGATAGACGATCTTGCCCCGCGGCTGCTGCAACACCGCCCCCTCGCTGGTCACGGTCCAGGTACCCGCCAGCGCCCATTGGTCGGCGTTCAAAGTCGCCGGCACCGAGTAGCGCGCCTGCTTGTCTTTCGCAACGCTCTGGGGTGAGGAGAAATGCGCGGCGCGCCCATACCCCACGTAGGTCTCGGGGGAGATCTGATACATGTTGCTGGCGGGCGCCTGCACACCCTGGGCACTGACCTCGGCCAGTCCCGCAGCGACGGTGGCGCCATTGTCTTTGAGCATCTGCTTGATGATGCGCTCGGACTCGTCGTACTCACCTTCGCCAAAATGATGATGGCGGATGGTGCCGGTACCGTCGATGAAGTACAGCGCAGGCCAGTACTGATTGTTGAATGCACCCCAGATCTTGTAGTCGCTGTCGACTGCGACGGGATAGGTGACACCCAGATCCTTGATGGCTTTTTGAACGTTGCCGACCACGCGCTCAAAGGCGAACTCCGGCGTGTGCACCCCGATGATGACCAGCCCATCCGGTCCGTATTTCTGCGCCCAAGCCTTCACATAGGGCAATTCACGCAGGCAGTTGATGCAGGAGTAGGTCCAGAAATCGATCAGCACCACCTTGCCGCGCAGGCCTTCTGCGCTTAAGGGCGGCGAATTCAGCCAGGCAATTGCACCGGTCAGAGGCGGCATCGGCCCCTCCGCCGGCAAGCCTCCTGCGCCCGCACCCTTCGGCGCCATCATCATCATGGCCCCACCGGCGTTGGAACCCGACTGTGTGCCGCCGCCGTGCGCGGACATCATCATGGCGCCGCCGGCGCCACCCTGCGGCGGCGTCGCCGTCGAGGGATTGATCTTCGCCAGCAGGGACTGCTCGATGGAATTGGTTCCGTTCAGGGACAGCTGAGTCAGGATGCCCGTGTCCCAACCCAGTCCGATCGCGACGACCGCGAGCAGCACCAGTACACCCAGGCCGCGTCGTACCCACTCCCCGGCACCCAATGAGTTCTTGAACGCCCGCACCACCCGGCCCCCGGCCAGCATCACGATCGCCAGCGACGTCGCGGCACCTGCGGCGTACGCCAGCAGCAGCAAGGTGGTACGCGGGTTCGGTCCGCTCAAGGCGGCGCCCGTGAGGATCAGTCCGAGAATGGGCCCGGCACAAGGAGCCCACAGGAAGCCGGTCGCCACACCCAGCAGCAGCGACTGCACCACGCTGGCTGATCCGGCCCGCTCGCCCGACTCCACCACGCGATTTCCGAACGCCACCAGCGGCCGCGAAGCCCAGTCGGCCAGTCGCCGGGACAGCAGTGCCAGGCCAAAGATGGTGAGCAGCGCCAGCGCGGCCCACCGTCCCCAGGAATTTACGCGGATCGCCCAGGCGCCGCCCACCGCCGCCAACGTTGCGACGCCCGCAAATGTCAGCGCCATGCCCAGCAGCAAAGGCAGCGTGCTACTGGCGAAGGAGCGGCCACCGCGGGCAAATACGAAGGGCAGTACCGGCAGGATGCACGGACTGACGATCGTCAGTGCGCCCCCCAAGAATGCCAGAAGGGCTAAAACCATCGAGGATACCTACTGCTTCAGTTCCGTGACCGTCACGGCCTTTGCCTGATACAAGACCGGCAGTAGCTGCTGGAAATTACGGATCTTCGGCAAATCGTTGTAAACGATATAAGGACTCGTCGGATTGATCAGCAGATAGTCCTGATGGTAGCCCTCGGCCGGATAGAAGCCGTGCAGAGGCGTGACTTGCGTGACGATGGGCGCGCTGAAGACATGGCTCTTGGACAGCTGGGCGATATAGTCTTCAGCGATCTTCTTCTGCGTCTGATCGGCGTAGAAGATGTTGGAACGGTACTGGGTGCCGACATCCGGGCCCTGACGATTCAGCTCGGTCGGGTTGTGGGCCACCGAGAAGTACACCCGCAGGATCTGCCCGTAAGTGACCTTCGCAGGGTCGTAGGTTATCTGGACCGACTCCGCATGGCCGGTATTACCCCCACTGACCACCTCGTAGCTGGCGCTGCTCTTCGCGCCGCCCGAATAGCCGGACAGTACCTGGCGCACTCCGACCAGGTGCTCGAATACACCCTGCACGCCCCAGAAGCAGCCGCCCGAAAGCACCGCCGTCTGCATCGGTCCAGCTGCTTTGGTGGCATCGTCGGCCGCGGGCGGAATCGCTACCGCGGGCTCGGCCGCCAAAACCGGGGCCGATATGACGAGGCCGAACAGCAGGCTCCCCACCAGGGCACGGCAGCCGGCTTTTACCATTGGTAACAATCGATTCGGTGACATGTCTGCGTCCTCCAGATCACAGGATATACCCTTAGTGCGGCCTTCAGCGCATCAGTTCCAGGGGCTGCGGCAGCACTTTGAGCAGCTCCGGGTCGAATTGCGCATCGATGTGGAAAAACGCCATTCGGGCCGGCTCAACCCCACGATTCTCCCACGCATGGTCCGTACCGCGCTGAACGACGACATCCCCGGCGCGCAGCGTGACCTCGCTGTCATCCAGCATCAGGATGATTTCGCCCTTGATCACCACGACATAGTCGAGCGTGCGCGTGCGGTGCATAACCGTGCGTTTGCCACCCTGGCCGGGCGGATAGATCTCGATGATGCGCAGCAGATGCCCGCAGGGCGGCATGATTGTGAAGGCCCGTTCATTGGGCTCGCGCTCCTGGGCGTTCAGACGCGGCACGGTTTGCGAGGAGTTCCAGATCTCGAAGAAGTCCGCCCCGACTTCCGCTCCGTGCATCGGATGGTGTTGCGGCGGCGCGCCATCGGACAGCACAACTGATTTGCCGTTTTGGTCATGACCGGTGACAACACGGCGGGGCGCCTGTTGCGTCATTTCGGCGAATCCTGTTTGGCATCCGTGTTTGGATTGAAATGCAGGGCCGCCGGATCCTTGGGCACGCTGTCCCAATGCTCGGCGATCTTGCCGCCCTCAATACGGAACAGATCAAAGTGCGTGCCGGCGTACTTGTGCCCCGGTGCGGTCGGATCGGCGGTGTAGGTAACGCTCGCGACCAGCACCTTGTCGCCTTCGGCCATGATCGCGACCACCGGAAATGTAATGGTCGGGTCGATCGCCCGCACGGGTCGGGTGGACTTCATGTACGCCACCATTGCATCGCGACCGGTCGCCACGTTCGGATTGTGCTGGATGTAGTCTTTGGTGAAGTACTTGGGCGCAAGTTCGGTGTGAGCGCCCTGGATGATCGCCCGCCACATGTCGAACACCAGCTTCTTGTTGGCCGCCAGCTTCGGATCCGAACTCTTCAGCAGCGCGGCCTGATCCGGTACCCCGACCGGGGGCACCTGCGCCATGCCTGTACCCAGGTAGACCAGTGCGATGGCGCCACAAACGAACGGTGTGATGATTTTCATTGTATCTCCAGGATGGTTCAGCCCTTGACGTTCGGTTCGGGTCGGTCGTTGGCGGGTGACTGCTCCCGGTGCCAATGTCCCTGCTTATCCTCGTAGGAAATGACCGCGGCCTCGCCCGGTTGCGCCTGCTCGCGGGCGGCACGTTCGGCGGCTTCGCGGGCCAGAGTGTGCGTCGGGAAGGATTCCGAAAAAGTCTCATCGACACGATAGGCCCAGCCGCCATCGTGTTGAACGATCTGATAGATGATTTTGCTCATGACAACTCCTTCGAAAGATTGAATCGTAGAGTATCTGCTTCAGCGACACAGCGGCGCATGGCCACGGTGGCGGCGATGCACAGCAGCGCCGGCACCGCGACCAGTCCCAGCGTTACCCGCGACGATACGCCCGCGGCGATGATCCAGCCCCCTGCCAGGGGCCCGAGCACCGCGCCCACCCGGGTGACGGCACCCGCCCAGCCGAATCCGGTGGCCCGTATCGGCGGCGGGTAGAAGATCGCGCCCAGCGCGATGATCGACATCACCACGCCGGCGACACCACTGCCCATGAGCACCAGCAGCACCGGCCAGGACGGCATGCTGCCGGGCAAGGCAAACAGCAGCGCGGTGATCACCGTAGTGCCATAGCCGAGCACCAGGGCCGAAATGGCGCGGCGACGATCCACCAGCCAGGCCTGCAGCAAAGATCCGCCGATCCCGCCGAATTGCAGCAGCGCGATGCCATGCGAGGCGCGCGTCGGTGACCACCCCGCATTGATCAGGAACACCGGCAGCCAGCTGAACAGGAAATACAGCAGCATGGCCGACAGCCCGTACAGCAGCCACAGCCGCAGCGTGCGTTCGCGATAGGGCGGCCGCAGCAATGCGACCAAGGTACCGCCAGGACCCGGCCCCCGGCGGGTGCTGATGGCGGGGGACTCGCGCAACCCCACGGCCGCGGCCAACAGCGCCAGCAGCGGCAGTGCCGCCCCGACCAGGAACAGACCCTGCGCGCCCGCCGCGGCAATGACCTGCGGCGCAGTGAGACCCGCCAGTACACCGCCGAGCGCGACGCACACACCCATCAGCGTCATGAGGGTAGCGCGCCTTGCCAGCGGCGCGAATTCAGCCGTCAATGCGGAGGCATTGCTCTGCCCGATGCCCAGTCCCAAACCCACCAGCAACCGCCACAGCGCCAGCTGCGCCGGGCCGGTGGCGGTCGCCGCGCCCAGCGAAGTCGCCAGAATGATGGTCAATCCACCCAGTAGCAACGGCCTGCGGCCGAAGCGATCACCCAGCGGCGCAATGAACGCGGAACCGAGCCCCAACCCCACCAAGGAGGCGGTCTGCGCGAGGGTGAAGGCGCTGGGTGGCAGATGCCATTGGCGACCCAGTGCCGGCACGGCCAAGCCCATGGCCTGCAGATCGTAGCCATCAAGCAGGACAATCAGCGCGCACAGCAGAAATATACGAATTTGAAGCGTGGACAGTGGCGCGGCAACCATGTCCGGATGGTACCTGAACCCCGCATGGGGGTTGCGGGGTCGGGCGATCGGCGGTCTTTAGGCCACGAAGCGCATTTTCGAGCGGTGGCCGGAAGGATCGGCACCCCCTGGTGCGCCCAGCTGATACGCCGACATGGTCTCGACCAGTCGGTTGGCCTGCTCGGCCATCGCCCCTGAGGCCGCCGAGGCCTCCTCGATCAGGGCCGCATTCTGCTGGGTCATGCCGTCCATCTGCATGACGGCCTCATTGACCTGATCGATACCGGCCGACTGCTCGCGTGAAGCCGCGGCGATTTCCCCGACGATGTCCGCCACTTTCTTGACCGACACGAGGATGTCATTGAGCGTCGTGCCCGACTGGGTGACCAGGGTCGAACTGTCGCCGACCTTGCGCACGCAATCGTGGATCAGGCCCTTGATCTCCTTGGCCGCGACCGCGGAGCGGCTGGCAAGGCTGCGCACCTCGGCTGCGACCACTGCGAAACCACGTCCCTGCTCGCCCGCGCGCGCCGCTTCCACCGCCGCGTTCAGCGCCAGCAGATTTGTCTGGAAGGCGATCTCATCGATGGTACCGATGATGTCGGCGATGCGTTGGGCCGCGACATTCATTTCGGCCATGGCATCGACCGCCTTGCCGACGATCACGCCGCCCTTCTCCGCCTGGTTGCGGGCGGCCGCGGCCAGCTGATTCGCCTGGCTGGCATTGTCGGCATTCTGTTTGACGGTACTGGTCATCTCTTCCATGGAGGCGGCCGTGGCTTCCAGCGCCGAGGACTGCTCCTGGGTGCGCTCCGAAAGCCCGAGATTGCCATCGGAAATCTCGCTCGCCGCCCGGCCCACTTCACTGGCGGCCTGCTGTACATCGCGGATGATCTTGGCCATGTTGTCGAGCATCTGGTTAACGCCATTGGCCAGCACCAGCAGGAATCCGGACTTGTCGTCTACGGCGATGCGCCGATCGAGCTCGCCCTCGAGCGCGCCGGCAACGATCGCGTTGACGTCCTCCTCGGCGCGCACCTCGGGGGTGCGATCGAACCATTCCACCGTCGTGCCCAGCCTGCGGCCGTCGGCATCGGCGACCGGGGTCGTCACCACGCGCAGCGCGCGACCGCCGATACGGGTCTCGGTAGTCGCAGGCTCTTTGAGTTCGGTGAGCTTGTGGCGGTGCTGATCGAAGTTGCGATAGAACACTTCCATGTACGAACCGATGACCTTATCGGCGTGGAAGGCCGGCAGCTCCTTGCGGAAGTCGGCTTCCAGATTTTGAAACAGGCGGGTGGCCGAGGTATTCGCATAGACCACACGCAGATTTTCATCGGCCAACATGATGCTGGCGCTCGCGCTGTTAAGCGCCTGGCGCAGCAAGGATGCCTTGCGGCGCTCCTCGGCGATCTGATAGCCCATCTTCACGCGCAGGGTCAGCAGCGCGCGCTGTATGTCATCGGTCCTGCGTGCGCGGGCGGCTTTGAAGCTGGTCGTGAAGCGCCCGTCGGCGAGATCCTGGATGAATGCAACCGTATCCTGGCTGGCCGCGCCGCGGCGACGGGCAGCGAGCAACACCCGGGTCACCCATACCACGCATCTCAAGCCCAGTAGGGCCGCGACGACGGCACGCAGCGGCACTCCGCCGGGCAGCTGCGGCGCAAGCAGCAGCAGCGCGGCAAGGAGCAGCACCGCAACGCCGGCCGCCGTATCGAGCCAGCGCTTGCCCTGGTCTGACAGTTTGGCCAGCGGGTTCACGGATTGGCGCCAGTCAGTGCGCACGGCGCGACCCTCGCTGATCGACAGACCCTTGTCCGAGCTCTCGCGCAGCTTGCGGTAGAACTCTTCAGCCTCGCGGATCTGCTCGGGAGTCGGCTTGGTGCGCATCGTCATGTAGCCGCTTAATTTTCCCCCTTCACGCAGCGGGGTCGCGTTGGCGATGTCCCAGAAGTAATCGCCATTCTTGCGGCGGTTTTTCATCATCCCCGACCAGGGCCGGCCGGAGTGCAGATGTTTCCAAAGATCCGCGTACACCGCATCCGGCACATCAGGATGCCGCAGGCTCCCATGATCCTTGCCGATCAGCTCCTCGGCACTGAATCCGCTGACCTGAATGAACTCAGGACTGACTTCAACAATCTTGCCGTTGATGTCGGTGACGGAAACGATGAGTGCGCCATCGCGGACGATGTATTCGTTGTGCGTAAGCGGCTGATTGACATTCATCGTGGCACGATTTCCTGTAACGACGGACGCTGCTTTCCTTGCCTCCTTTATCGTTCAAGCCGCACTAATCTGAAGCGATTCAGGTCCCGGTTCTGAGGCAATAGCGCTTTAACCGAGTTCACCATTGCTTAAAGGGTGACCCAGGTCCTGTTGCAGTGCAGCAACGCTGTGAAGATCAGCGTGGTGTGCCAGGCAGGCCGGACGGGTTCTGCAGGGCACTGAGGAGCGAGGCGCTGAGCACCGAATGCTCAACAAGAGGTGCGGATGCTAAGGCCGTGACGGGCGCATCGTGAGTCGCCGGTGACGGATGGGTGGGCAGACGGACGGTGAAGGTTGCCGGGAGCGAGGACTGATGCCACTGCTGTCGACTGAAATCCCAAGTGAGCTTGCGATCCAGATCCAGCCGCAAAGCAGAGTCGGCTCCGAGTTCCAGATCGAGCAGGGGACGGCGATTCAACGGCGAGGTCGGATTCATCACGCGGATATCGGGCGGCGCAGCCACTTTGTCCAGCCGCAGGCCAAACACATGGTTGTGTGCGTGACCATCGAGCGGCACCGTGATGTACATCATGATCTGGGGACCAGCGGCCCGCGCGGTGCTCATTGCGATCAGAGCTGCGGCCGTTACGGCGAGCGCTGCGAATAGTTGTTTTGCAATGACTGTGGTCATCACGTTACCCCTTATCCAGAATCATACTCCTGGCGCAGGCGGCAACGAGTTCGGGATCACTCCACCAACTGTAGAAATGTTCCTACAGGTGTTGAGTTTACAATAGCGGGTAAAACGACCGGATTATGGTTGATCAGAACCAGCTGAAATTGAAGCTGATGCTGATGCGGTCCTGGCGGCGGGTATTCGGCGCGACCTCGTGACGTAGCCAGCTTTCAAACAGCACCACCTGGCCTGCAGCCGCCGCCAGCGTCACCCACTGGCGGTTCGCGCTCCTGCATGAACTCTTGCGCGGCGGAGCTGCCATGAACCGCTCCAGGCGGGGATCTTCAAACTTGATGCCCGGAGATCCGGCTGGCACTTGCACGTAGTAGGTGCCGCTGACGGTGGACAGCGGATGCAGGTGCAGGCTGTGCACGACCTGGTGCGGCATGATGTTGACCCAGCAGTCGGTCATCGCAAGTTTGCGGCCGCGCAGATCCCACTCGACACTGCGCGCGAAGGCCGACAGATGCGGCTGCAGCAGTTGCCGCAGGGTGTCGAACGTCGGCGAGATCTCGTACAGGCGGTGCTGCGAGCCATACGAGGTGTAGCCGCCCGGATAGTTGCTGCGCGACCAGCTGCGCCCCGCCGCATCGTCGATGCGCAGCTGCCGGCACTCGCGCAGCAGGCGTTGATTGAACTGTTCGGCGCCGCGCCGGCGCAGCGCCGCGGAATAGACCAGTGTCGGGAACAGCGCCTGAGTGGCCATTGCGCGTATCAGTACCCGGCGAAATACAGGCCGCCGACCGCCGCCGCGGCAACCAGACAGTAGATGCCGAACAGATACCAGCGACCGTTTTCCAGCCAGCCGCTGAGCCATTTCAGCGCCACCAGCCCCGCCAGGAATGCGCACAGTGCACCGACCAGACTGGGCACCACTATAGCGGTCAGAGCTGAGGTGCCACCCTCCTGCGCGCCTTCAACGACCCGCAGGAGTTCACGCGCGTCCACCGCAGGGGTAAGCACCACCGCGAGTGCGAAACTGAAATCCTCGACACGCGCCTTGACGGCACCGGCCAGCATGCCCGTAGAGATGGTCGCACCGGAACGGGAGAAGCCGCGAAACGGCAGACACAGACCCTGGATGGCCCCGATGAGACTCGCCTGGCGGGTGGTGAGATCCGCAGATGCACCGGCAGCGCGCGTGACCCGACCCTCACGCAATCCGGCTACCAGAATCAGAATACCGCCCACAGCCAATGCCGGCGCGATGAGTTCCAGGTGGCTGAACAGATCCTCGATCTGTGCATCCGGAGCGCCGCGAAAGACGGTCCGTTCGATGAGCATTTTCAGCGCCACACCGATCACACCGGTCAACGCCGTGGCGATAATGACCTGCACCGCCGTACGTTTGAACTGCGCCATACTTGAGAAGTAAGTCGCCCGCCAGCGGCGCCAGAAATACAGGATGACGGCAAACATCGTGCCGGTATGCAGCATGACCAGCAGCAGCGTCATCGCCGGGGTGGAAGGATCCAATCCCATGAGTTTCTCCGCCACGACAACGTGCGCGGAGCTGGATACAGGCAACAGCTCGGCCAAGCCCTGCACGATGGCAAGGACGACGATTTTCAGGAATGACATGCCGACAGTTTAGTCGGCTTGACGGAAAATTACCGACTCAGGACCAATCCCCGCCACCACCGCCGCCGTCGCCACCCCAGCCGCCCGAATCACCGCCACCCCCGCTGTCATTGCCCCAGGAACTGCCATCCTGAGTCCCAAAATCGGGGCCGCCCATATCCTGGTTCTGCGGCGGATCACGCAAGTCTGCACTGGGGGCGATGCCGCCGGTCTCACGGCCATCGATGACATGACGCACCAGCTCTTCGCCGGCCGCGACACCGGCACCGATTGCAAGGCCGCTGGCCAGATTGCCCATCAGGCCGGAGCCTCCGGCGGGCGGATAGGAAGGCCCGTAGCCGTAACCGGGCTGCATTCCCGGATTGCCCGGCGGCAGCATGCCCTGGCCCTGGAACCGCGCGCGGCTGCGGAACATATTCCACAATACGAATGCACCGAGCGCCAGGACGATAATCCAGCCCCACGGTACGGATGAGCGGCGCGCCTGAGGTACGACCGTCAGCGGACCGGTCCCGGGTGCCACGGGATGGATGCCGGTCAGTTGCCGTTCCAGGGCGCTGCGGGTATTCGCATCGGTGAAGGCCAGCGTCGGATCGAGCTGCTTGGCCGTCAGCAGCTGCTGGCGAGCTTCGCTTAGGTCACCGATGCGCGCATCCAGTTCGGCGGCGATGAAGTGCGCCTTGGCGTTCTGCGGATGATCCCGCAGCACCTGATCGATCATCTGCTGCGCCTGTGCCATGTGGCCCGACTGCGCGGCCTCATATATCTGGTGTGGCGTAGCATCGGTATCCGCGAAAGCGACACCGGCAACGCCCACTGCCAGGACGGCGAGCAGCGAAACTCGAGCACGCTTGAACATTTATGTTTCTCCGTGGGACCGCGACACGGCCCGATCCCAGACGCTCATGTGGGGAGTGGCGCGCGGAATCTCAAGGAAAGGGATGCACCACGCTTGCTGCAGCTATTGTAATGCGGTGTAACTAATTGATTATTAACATTAGTAAATCTGCGCATGCCTAAGTAGGCGTGCGCGCCGCAGCGCCGAGCGCCGATTCCCGGTCGCGGGCGTGGTCTGCACCCAGCAGTATGTACATCGCCGGCACGACGAACAGCGTGAACAGCGTGCCGATGGACAATCCGGTGAACAGCACGATACCCATGGAACGGCGCCCGGCTGCGCCAGCACCGGAGGCGATCACCAGCGGCACCACGCCCAGCACCATCGCAGCAGTCGTCATGATGATGGGGCGCAGTCGTACGGAGGCGGCCTCGACAATCGCCTGCATCTTGGTGCGCCCCGCCTTCTGCAGTTCGTTGGCGAACTGCACGATGAGAATGCCATGCTTGCTGATGAGTCCGAGCAAGGTCACGAGGCCGACCTGCGTATAGATGTTCAGCGTCGAGATGCCCGTATTGATGAACAGCATGGCGCCGAACAGCGCCATGGGCACCGATACCAGAATCACGGTCGGATCGCGGAAGCTTTCGAACAGCGCAGCCAGGGCCAGGTACACAATGATCAGCGCGAACATCAGCGTCACCGCAAAGTTGCCTGAGCCCAGCATGAACTGGCGTGACTGACCGGAATAGTCAGCCGTGTAACCGGAGGGTGCGATCTGCTGAAGGGTATCGCGCAGGAACTTCAACGCCGTGGCCTGCGAGACCCCCGGTGAGCCGGATATCGTCGCCGCATTCAATTGCTGGAAGTGGTTGATGGACTCCGGCACGGTACTGGTGGAGATGGTCGCGACAGTGCCCGCCTTGATCAAGGAGCCGTCACCGCCGTGCACATAGTAGTCGAGCACCTGCGAGGGATTTAGCCGGTCCTTCTGCAGCACCTGCGGGATCACCTTGTAGGAGCGGCCGGAAATCGAGAAGTAATTGACGTAGCCGCCTCCCAGGGCGGCACCCAGGCTCGCACCCACGTCCTGCTGAGTCAGGCCCATGTTGCCCACCATCTCGCGGTCCACCGCCAGAGTTGCCTGGGGCTTGTCGATCTTCATGTCGGAATCGATGAAGAAGAACATCCCGCTGGCCCGTGCGCGCGCCACCAGGGCCTGGGTCACCTCGTACAGGTTCTGCGATGGCTCGGTGGTGGTGATGACGAACTGCAGCGGCAGTCCTGATGAGCCCGGCAGCGCCGGCTGCTGAAACGCGGCGATCTGCGCACCGGCGATCTGACCCCAGCGCTGCTGCAGCACCTGTTGCAGCTGCGTGGCATTGCGCTTGCGGTCGCCCCAGGGCTTGAACAGCACGCCTCCAAATCCGGTATTGCCGGCGACGCGCTGGAACACACCGTAGTACTCGGGCAGCGAGGCGGAGACGTCGTACATCTGCTTGCTGTACATCTCCATCTGCTGGTAGGTCGCATTGGGCGCGCCCTTGATCTGGGCCACCACCACTCCCTGGTCCTCATTCGGCGCCAGTTCGGAATCGGCAGTGGCGAAGAGATAGACCGTCAGGCACAACACCGCGGCGCCCAGCGTCACCAGCACCTGCCAGGTCATCAGCCATTCGGACAGCACGTGTTGGTAGAACCCGCGCACCCGGGCGAAATTCCGGTCCAGCAGTTTCTGGAAGCGGCCCTCCTCCTGATTGGCACGGAACAGCTTGGAACAAAGCATGGGTGAGAGCGTCAGGGCGATGATGGCCGAAATGATCACCGCCGCCGCCAGCGTAAATGCGAACTGGGTGAACAGCGCCCCGGTCAGTCCGCCCTGGAATCCGATCGGCAGATAGGCGGCCACCAGCACCGCGGTCATCGCCAGGATGGGCCCGCCCAATTCGCGCGCTGCGAACAATGCCGAATCCAGCGGCGACTCCCCGGCCTTGAGATGTCGGTCAAAGTTCTCGACCACGATGATGGCATCATCGACCACCAGGCCGATGGCCAGCACCAGCGCCAGCAGGGTCAGCAGATTGATCGAGTAGCCCAACGCCAGCATCAGAAAGAAGGTTCCGATCAGTGACAGCGGCATGGCCACCGTGGGTATCACGGTCGCGCGCACGCTGCCCAGGAACAGGAAGATCACCACGGTCACGATGAGCAGCGCTTCGCCCAAGGTCTTGATGACCTCGCGGATGGCGCTGCGCACGAACATCGTGGTGTCGTAGACGATTTCCGCGCGCATGCCGCTGGGCAGTTGCTCCTGGAGGGCCGGCAACGCATCGCGCACCGCCTGCGCCACCTGCAGCACATTGGCCGTCGGAGCGTTCTGAACCGCCAGGAACACGGAGTGACGGCCGTTCCAGGTCACACCCGACTCATAGTCCTCGGCACCCAGCTCCACAGTCGCCACATCCTCGAGGCGCACGACGGTATTGTTCTGCTGGCGCACCACGAGTTGCCGGAATCCATCCAGCGAATGCAGATCGGTATCGGCCGTGAGATCCACCGACACCATCTGGCCCTTGGTGCTGCCCACCGCGGTCAGGTAGTTGTTGGCAGCCAGCGCGTTGTACACATCGCTGGCGGCCACATTGCGGGCCGCCATGCGGTCCGGATCGAGCCACGCGCGCAGCGCGTAGACGCGTGCGCCCTGCACGTCCGCCGACTGTACGCCGGGAATTGCATCCAGCTTCGGCTGCACCACCCGGATCAGATAATCCGTCACGCCGTTGGGAGGCAGCGTATCGGTGAAGAATCCGATGTACATGGCGGCGGTGGTGTTGCCCGAGTCGATACTGACGACGGGCTGCTGGGACTGCGGCGGCAGTTGATTGCGGACCGAGTTCACCTTGGCGCTGATTTCCGTGAGCGCGCGGTTGGAATCGTAGTTCAGGCGCAGCGTGGCCGTGATGCTCGAACTGCCGGTCGAACTGGACGAGGACAGATAGTCGATGCCCTGCGCCTGCGCGATTGCCGCCTCCAGGGGCTGGGTGATGAATCCGGCCACCGTGGCCGCATCCGCGCCGTAGTAGGTGGTGTTGATGATGATGTTCGCGGACTCGGTCTGCGGGTACTGCGTGATCGTCAGGCCGAAGATCGCGCGGATGCCCAGCACCAGGATGAAAAGGCTGATGACGACCGAGAGCACCGGCCGCCTTATGAACAAGTCTGTGAGCTTCATCCCGTACGCCCTAGTGTTCCTGCGGCGATGGATTCGGATCGTTGCTGGGCTTCACAGAGTTGTCGATCGCGATCGGGGTGCCGTTCTTGATCTTCAGCTGCCCGGCGGTGACGACGACATCGCCCTCCTTCACGCCCGTCAGCGCCTGGACCTGATCACCGCGGGTATCCCCGAGCGTCACGAAGGTCTGCTTGACGGTCTGGCCCCCCTTGTTGGCCGTGTCCGGAACCACGAGAAACACGGTCGCGCCATACGGGTTGTAGGTAACTGCCGACTGCGGCAGCGTCAGGGCATGCACCGGCGCGCCGGCCGCCACTTGCAGATGACCGAACATCCCGGGGAACAGCTGGCGTGAATGATTGTCCACCGCAGCTTCCAACTGCACGTTGCGGGTGGCGCTGTCGATGAGCGGATTCACCGCCGTGATATGCCCGGCGAAGGTGACCCCGGGCCAGGTATCGGCGGTCAGCGCGACCGATTGCCCAACCGCGACCCGCGAGAGGCTCTGCTGCGGCAGACGGAAATCGACCAGGATGGGATCCAGCTGCTGCAGGGTCACGACTTTGTCGCCCGGATTCAGATACTGACCGGGATTCAGCGTCGTGATACCGAGGCGTCCGGCAAACGGTGCGCGCAGCGTCTTCTTCGCCACCAGCGCCGCCTGCGCCGCCTCCTGCGCCCGCTTGCTCTTCACATCAGCCGCGTCACTGTCCAGCTGCGCCTGGCTGATGGCCTGCGCCTTGAACTGTTCCTGGTCGCGCTTGTAGACCACCTCGGACAACTCGGCGGCCGCCGCGAGGGCCTGCTGCTGCGCGATATCCGAATCGGCGTTCAGCTGCACCAGAATGGCGCCACCTGCGGTTTCCTCTCCGGAATGAAAACCGACGGTGCGCACCAGGCCCGCGACCTCAGTCGTCACGTCCACGCCGCGAACCGCGCGCAACGTACCCACGGCATCGACCTGCGGCTGCCAATCGTCGAATTTGACGGTCGCCGTCGCGATCGTCTGCTTGGGCGATGCGTTCTGCGCCAGCGCCAGGCCGATGAAATGCGCCTTCACGAGATTGAAGCCGACGATACCCACCGTCAGCAACGCCACTGCCGCAAGGATGATGATGAGTCGGCGCCGGAACACCCGCCGCAGCGTGGCCGCGTCGTACTGAGGGGTCTGAATTTGTGAGGTCTCCACTACCGGCTCCCGTCTGTATCGCGATTCCACCAGCCGCCACCCAAGGCCTGCAGCAGCGCCGCGGAGTCCGTCATCCGTGCCATCTGCGCCTGAATGCGCGTCAGGCGCGACTGCGCGTACTGACGCTGCGCGATGAGCAGATTGACGTATGAAGTGCCGCCGGCCTGGAACTGGCGGCGGGTTATTTCCAATGAGTCCTGCGCTGCGGACTCAGCCTGCGCATCGGCCTGCAGCGTCAGTGCATCTTCCTGCAGCGCGCGCAGCGTGTCGGCTACGTCCTGCAATGCCGACAGCACGGTCGAGCGATACTGCGCGGTGGCCTGGTCCAGATCCGCGAAGGCCTGCCGGCGCTTGGCGCGCAATTCCCCGCCGTGGAACAGCGGCTGCATCAGCGAACCGCCGATGTTCCAGGCAGTAGTGCCGGGGCCGAACAAATCGGTGATGGAGGTCGTCTCCGAGCCTAAGCTGCCGGAAAGGGTCAGCTGCGGATACAGATTGGCGGTCGCGACCCCGGCCTGGGCGCTGGCCTGATGCAGCTGGGATTCAGCGGCCAGCACATCCGGCCGCTGGCGCACCAGCTTGGTGGGCAAAGATACCGGCAGCTGCGCGGGCAAGGTGAGGGTACTTAAGGTCAGGCCGGCGATGCTGGCATGG
>DASYER010000004.1:0-22240 GCA_036498905.1 Steroidobacteraceae bacterium
CACGGACACCGGCAACTGTGCCGGCAGCATCAATGTGCTCAGTGACAGCGCCCCGATACTGGCATGGTCGGGCGTCTGACCACTCAATACGGCCAGACGGTGTCCGGCCTGCGCCGCCGATTTTCGCAGCCCCGGCAGCGTGGCCTCCAGCTGCGAAACCTGCGCCTGCTGGGTCAGGACTTCGGCCTGCGAGGCGGCGCCCACGGCGTGTTGTCGCTGGATGATCGCGAGCTGATCGCGCTCCGTCGTCAGGATGTCGTTGGTCGCCGCAACCTGGTCATTGAGCGCCGCCGCAGTGATGACGGTGGTGACGACATTGCCGGCCAACGTCAGTCGTGCGGCCTCCAGCTGCCAGCGCTGATATTCACTCTGGGCAGCCAGTGCCTCCAGCTGGCGGCGCGTTGCACCGACCAGATCAAATTTGTAGCTGACGTTCACGGCGGCATCGAACAGGGTAAAGGTGCTGGTGCCGAGCTGTGGCAACCCGAAGGCCGCCGCAGGCGCAGCTTCACGCTGAGCCTGGAATTGTCCATCGACCTGCGGGTACAGGCTGCCGCGCTGGGCGATATAGCCTTCCTGGGCTGACCGCAGTGCGGCAGCGGCGGCGGCAATCGTCGGGCTGTCGTGCAGCGCCGTACGCACCAGCGTATCCAGCGGCTCGCTGTGAAACAGATTCCACCACTGCGCCGGAATATCCTCATCTGCGACCAGGGTCTGGACCGGCGCGGAGGATCCAGGCGCACCCACCGTGCGGATCGGTGCCCCCGGCACATACTGATCGGCGTTCGGGGGCGCCGGGCGGTGAAAGTCCGGGCCCACCGAGCAACCGCACAGTGCTGCCACTGTTACGGCCAATAAAAAATTGCCCGTCACTGGCGCGGGCAGCCATCTGCGATGACGCATGAACGAGTGTTAACCTTGAGACCGGCGGACCGCGCGGTGCATTGTCATATTACCGGGGATTTGACGCGAACGCGCGACAAACTGTGCCTCGACTGTAATGAGCGAAGAATACATAAAATAAATAAAAGTGACAGGAGCGACAGCTCGGGCAAGCGGGTCGAATCGGGCCCCAATACTGTGAGGTAACGCCGCCGCGCGAGCCCGGCGGTGCGTTCAAATGCGCGGCTCATGGAGAAGCCTTCGAAGTCCAAAGCCACGCTGCGGCATGTGCTGTTTGTTGACGATGAACCCCAGGCCCTCGAAGGTCTGCGCCTGCGGCTGCAGCCCTTGAGCGACAAGTGGCATATGACCTTCGTGGACAGCGGTGCCGACGCGCTGTCGCGGTTTGAACACACACCGCATGATGTGATCGTCAGTGACATCACCATGCCGGGCATGGATGGTGCGCAGCTGCTGCACGCCATCAGTGAGCGCTGGCCGGCCACCATTCGCATCGCACTGTCGGGCATGTCCGATGGTGAGCAGAAACTGCGTCTGCTGCCGCTGGCGCATCAGTACCTGAGCAAGCCGTGTCGCCCGGAGCAGCTCGAAGATGCCGTGGCGCGCAGCCTGCGGCTTCGTGAGGAGCTCACCAATCCGAGTGTTCGGGCCATCATCGGTCGCATCCGTCAGCTGCCCGCCCAGCCGCTGGTGTTCTCACGATTGCAGGTGGCAATGGCCAAACCTGATGCAACCGCACGCGATGTCGCGCGCGTCATCAGCGATGATGCGGCCCTCACCGTCAAGGTGCTGCAGATCGCCAATTCAGCATTCTTCCGGCGCGCCCGCCGCATCAGCAATATCGAACAGGCCGTTCTGTACCTGGGGTTCCAGACGGTGCGCAACCTGGTGATGTGCGCCGAGGTGTTTGCGCGCTGGCCCGGTCGCATGCGTCATGCGGCCGTCGACCTTCAGGACCTGCAGATGCATGCGCAGCGCACGGCCGCCGTTGCCCAGGCGATCACGGCGGGGACCCAGCATGCCGATGACACGGTGCTGGCCGCCCTGCTCCATGACATCGGCTACTGGATCCTGATCCAGGAGTGCCCACGTGAGCTGGAGCAGGCCGTTGAGTTCGCGCTGGCCGCGCAGATCCCGCTGCCGCAGGCCGAGTACGAGATCCTGGGCGCATCCCACGCCGAGATCGGCGCCTACCTGCTGGCGATCTGGGGTCTGCCTTATGCCGTCGTGGAAGCGGTGGCCCATCATCACCGACCGACGCGCGTGAAGTCAGGCGGTTTTGATGCGCTCGCGGCACTGGCCGTCGCGATGGCCCTGACCGGCGGCGATGATTCCGACGGCTGTGCGCGCAATCTGCTGCCGAGCGCACTCGTAGGACCCGAATACCTGCAGGGGCTGGAGGGCGCCCCGAGCTGGACGGATGCCGCAAGCCGGGCCGCAGCCTGCCTGGAACGCATCGCCCAGGAATCCAACTGAGGCGGCTTCCTTTCGGCAACCCTTCGGCAGGTTTTGGGCGCGCGGCTTGCGCGGGAAGTGCGCATAATCAGCCTCCTATGCGTACCTATATCGTTGAAGATGATGCGGAGCTGCGCGGCGCGCTGGTAAGCCTGCTACACCAGAAGGGTTACCACGTCGAGCACAGTGGTCGTGGCCGCGAGGCGCAGGAAGTCCTGCTGCTCAATGACTTCGATCTGGCCATCGTGGACCTGGGCCTGCCCGACATGGACGGGCTGTCGCTGATTCGCACCCTGCGGCGTCACCAACGTGGTCTACCCATTCTCATCCTGACCGCCCTTGATGCGGTCGACAACCGGGTGATGGGCCTGGACGCCGGGGCGGACGATTACCTGGTGAAGCCCTTCGTCATGGCGGAGCTTGAAGCGCGCGCCCGCGCGCTGATCCGGCGCCATCGCGCCGATCGGGCCCAGTCCATCAAAATCGGTCCGCTGGAACTGACCATGGGACAGCCGCGTATTCTGCTCAATGGAACACCGGTGGATCTGACCGCCCGTGAGTTCACACTGTTGGAACTGCTCGCGCAACGCGCCGGCCGGGTCGTCAAAAAGGACCAGATCGCCAGCAGCCTGGCGCCCTCCGGCGAGGCACTGTCCGACACTGCCATCGAAGTCGCCGTTCATCGTCTGCGGCGGCGCCTCGAACCCTTCGATCTGAAGGTCCAGACCATCCGCGGCTTCGGCTATCTGCTGGAGGCGACGGGCGAACAGGAATCCGATGCCTGAACGTTCGCTGCGATCCGGCCTGACGCTGCGCGTCCTGGCCGTCGCGCTGCTGCTGCTGATTCTGGATGGCATCTCCTGTTATGCACTGGCCGCGCATTTCGCGAATCTCGCCTATGACCGCTGGCTGATCGATGATGCGGGCTCTTTGACACAGGCCCTGCGGGTTGACAACGGCAGGGTCGATGTCCTGCTGCCGAGCGAAGCAGTCGCCATCTTCAAGTTCGACAACTACGACCAGACTTCCTATCGCATCAGCACGGCGAGCGGCCGCGTCCTCGCCAATGACGGCGATCTGCCGGATCTGCCACCCGGGCCCGCCGGCAAACCCCGCCTGACCTCCATGACCATTGCGGGCGTGCGGCTACGCGTTGTCTCCATCGAGGCGCGGGTGGGAGGCACCGGTGAGATCGTGCGCCTGGTGGTTGGGGAGACCGTCAACAAACGCGCGACGCTGCAATCGGAAATCCTGCTCGAAATGGCCTTGCCGCAACTGGGGCTGCTGGTGGGCGGGCTGCTCTTCATTCGCTTCGCGGTCGACCGGGGCTTAAGACCACTGACCGTGGTCACCGCCGCGATCGAGGCGCGCGGCCAGGAGTTGCTCACCCCGGTATCAGAGGCGGGCCTGCCGCTGGAGGCGCGCGTCCTGGTGGCGCGCATCAATGAACTGCTCGGCAAACTCGAGCGGACCATCACGGCCCAGCGACGCTTCGTATCCGATGCCGCGCACCAATTGCGCACCCCGCTCGCGGCCCTGTCGCTGCACGCCGAGACGGCCCAGCGCAGTCTTGATGCCGGGTCACGCAATCTGGCGCTGCGCGGACTGCAGACCTCCGTCGGCCGCGCGGCGCGCATCACCCAACAGCTGCTGATGCTCGCCCGCTCCGGACCCGAAGCGGCGGCGACGCGCACGCTGTCGCGGTTGGATCTTGCCGCGCTGGCCCGATCGACCGGTGAAAGCTGGATCGGCCCGGCATTGGCACGTCACATGGATTTTGGCTTTGTCGCCCCCGACCAGCCGGTGCGGGTCCTCGGTCACACCGGGCTGCTCGATGAGCTCATCAACAACCTGATCGACAATGCCCTGCGCTACTGCCCCGAAGGCTCGAGCGTGACATTAAGTGTGTCCGCCGAGGAGGTGCCCGAACTGGCCTTGACCGATGACGGACCGGGCATTCCGGAATCCGAGCGCGAGCGGGTGTTCGAGCGCTTCCATCGCGGCGCCGACGTCGAGACGGAAGGCTGTGGCCTGGGGCTGGCCATCGTGCGCGAAATCGCCACGGTCCATGGGGCCACCGTCCATGCCGAGGCCGGCCGTGACGGCCGCGGCACCCGGTTCGTCGTGAGGTTCCCGCACCCGGCCTGATTCTTGCTGCACCTTGTCCGTTGGCAGGATTGCCTGTCAGTAAGGAACACGCATGACCCAGGAATCCGCCAGCCCCCGGGCCCAGCTACAGGCGCGTCTGCAGGCCGTCACGGCCGAGCGTGATCGGCTGACAAAACTGCTGCGTGAACGCGAGGGTGAATCGGACCGGAAGAATTTCTTCGCCACCCTGGCGCATGAAATGCGCAATCCGCTCGCGACCATGCGCAGCGCCGTGCATATCCTGCGGATCGCAGGCAATGACCAGGCCCTCACCCGCGCCGCGCGCGGCATGATCGAGCGGCAGGTCCAGCAGCTGGCGCGCCTGATCGAGGATCTGACCGATGTAGCGCACGTAGCCCAGGGACATCTGGAGCTACGGCGCGAACGCGTCACCCTGGAAACCTTGTTGCAACGGGCCATCGAGGCCAATGGCGCCGTTCTGGAGAGTCGGCAGCAGCACCTGCGCGTGGATCTGCCGGCCGTTCCCGTTTGGCTGTATGTGGACAGCCGCCGGATCGTCCAGGTCTTCGCCGGCATTCTCAACAACAGTTCCAAGTTCAGCCCTGTCGGGGCCGAGATCCGCATTCAGGCGGTCGAGGACGAGAAGTGCCTCGTGATCAGTATTTCCGACGACGGCTCCGGCATCTCCGACGAAGTGCTGCCGCAGGTCTTTGATCGCTTCACGCGGTTCACGCGCAATGGCGAGGCCAATCGCGACGCGCATGTCGGTCTGGGGATCGGCATGACGCTGGCCAGACATCTGGTCGAGCTGCATGGTGGCCAAATTGCGGTCCACAGTGACGGGCCCGGCGAAGGCAGTACCTTCGTCGTACAACTGAATCTGGCGCACGTCCAGGCGGTGCGGCCCGCGCCGGCCACGGCCGAATCTGCCGCCAGCGAAGATCAACGCCGCAGTGCCCGGGTGCTGATCGTGGATGACAATCGCGATGCTGCGCAGAGCCTGGCGCTCATGCTCGATCTGGAGGGTCACGAGGTACGCACCGCCGCCGATGGCCTGGAAGCCCTGGAGGTCGCCGAGGCGTTTCGCCCCAAGGTCGTGCTGCTCGATATCGGCATGCCGGGAATCGACGGCTACGAGACCGCGCGACGCCTGCGCGCCCGTCCCTGGGCGAAATCAACACTCCTGTGCGCTCAGACGGGCTGGGGACAGGAGGACGACAAACGCATGGCACGCAGTGCCGGATTCGATCGCCACCTGGTGAAGCCCATTGACCCGGAAGAACTCAATCGCATCCTGGCCGAGGTCTGCGACGAAGGACGGTCAGGCCTGAGTGCCTGACCCCTGTTCAGTGCAAGTTCTTCCCGTCGGCGCGTAAAGTTTGCACGCGCCTTAGCTCAGATTCTCACAGTTACTTGTCGACGATCTCGTGGGTCGGCAGTGCGCCATGACTGGCCTGCCCGCCCTTGCGACCCGCCTGCGCCGCCAGTCCCGGATTCTGGGAGAAGCTGCGCTTCTCATCCGGCACGCTCTGGCCGCCCTTGCGACCCGCCTGAGCGGCGAGTTCCCGGTTCTGGGAGAAGCTGCGCTTCTCACCCGGTACGCTCTGACCGCCTTTGCGGCCTGCCTGCGCCGCCAGATCACGATTCTGCGAGAAACTACGTTTCGAATCAGGGACCGCCTTGCCGCCCATGCTGGCGATCTGCCGTTGACGTTCCTGGTTCATCGATGCGAACCCACGATTGGAGGTTCGCCCTTCCATACCTCTAGTCTGTGCCATTTCCGGATCTCCTTTCTCTTAGTGAGGAAGTTCCAAGCCAGAACTGAAGCAAGACGCATGCCGCGCTGCCATAAAAACCAAAATACTCACCAACACGTAACACTTCGAAAAAAGTGTTCGGATGTCCTACAAGTGCGTGCAAATGTCCTACAGCGGCGCGGCAGCGAACTTAAGTTCTAAGGCGTCAACCGATCGATGACCACGTCGACGGCGCCCGTCGCAGCCACATGATACGCCACTGAACCAAACGGATCCCCGGTACGTGCCAGAGGCCCCCCGGAACCGGAGATACGCGCGACAATTTCGACGTCCTGCCCGACCTGCATGCCGTGCCCGGCCAGCATTGCGTCCGCCGAGGACAACTCCACGGTCTGCGGGAAGTGCGCCGACAAGCGTTTGACCGCCAGCGGCGGTCCCCCGGTGCGCGGATCACGCACGAATATGAACAAGGGCGTATCGGCCTTCTGATCTGCCTTGAGCGTAGACGCAACAGTAACGTGAATGCGCACCCGGGCCGCAGCGCCGCCGGCTGCAACACGCTTACCTGCTTCGGCAGCTGCCGCCACCGGGGTACCGAGCGCCGCGTCAATCTCCTTGACCTGCTGCTCGACGATGGTGCGCACATTGTCCGGGGGATTCTGCGCAAGCAAGGTCGTGAATCGCTCACGCGCCAACGGCAGCTGTTTGCGCTGGATGGCCACAACCGCGCCATAGAACAGCGCCTTGGGCGAGCGTGGCTCCAGGGTCAGCGCCTTGTTCACCAGATCACCGGCGCGACCGGCCAGCTGCGAGTCATCCTGCGAGACCAGTGCCTCCGCCAGTCCCATCAACGCGTCAACGTTTTCACCTTTGCTGAGTTGATTGGCGTGCTCATAGGCGCGAACGGCCAATGGCGTCTCCTCAAGCACGCTATAGGAGCGGCCCAGCAGCAGCCAGCCGTTCAGATCGTTCGGGTTCTTGGCCAGCCGCCGTGCCAGCGTTGAGACCATCGACTGAGGTGAGCTGTCGGCCGCTGCGGTCTTGGCGGTCGACCAGTTCCAGTTGCTGAAAGTCGCGTAAAGGCCTGAAGCGCCTGCCGCCAACACAATCAACACGACCAGCGCCATCAGCGGTGAACGTGCGGTGGGTGGCCGGCCCGAGAGCAGCGGCACCGCAAGCAGTGCCGCGATCACGATGACCATCGCGGCCGCGATGAGGATAAAAGTAATCATGACTGGGGAAGGTCCGCATCCTCTTCATTATCGACCAGCCTGGTGCGCTGCTGGATCACGCGCACGGCGATGCCGATACCGACGATGAGCAGCAATAAAGGCAGGCTCCACAGCCAGGCATTGCGCCAGGAAAATTCGGGCCGGAGCAGAATGAACTCGCTGTAACGGGAGACGAGGTAGCCCTTGATCTCACTGTCGGTCTTGCCGGCAATGAGCATCTCGCGAATCTGGCGGCGCACATCCGCAGCGATCGAAACATCCGAATCCGCCAGTGAATTGTCTTCGCACTGCACGCAGCGCAGTTCGTGAATGAGCACCTCGTAACGCGCCTGAAGGCGCGGATCGGGCAGGCGGGCCGGATCCACGGCCCAGGTGCGTGCTGCAAACAGGCACAAGAGTAGCGTGGCCGCGAAGATCAGCGCCTTCACGTGCCACCCGCGGTCGGGGCCGGCACGGTGGATTGCGATTGCGGCGGCAGCCGCGCCAAAAACTCGCGGCGCCAGATCTCCGCAGTGATGACACCGGGTTCCTTGTAGACAATCACGCCTTGCGGATTCACCAGCAGCGATTCCGGTGCCTGCGCGATGCCAAGGTCGATGGCGGTGCGGCCGTCACGATCGGTGACCACCTGGCTGTAGGGATTGCCCTGCTGCGACAGCATCTCCAGGGCCGCGGCATTTTCATCCGCGTTGCCGGCCACCCAATCGACACCGATGATCTGCACCCGTCCTTCACGTCGCGCCTGCAGCAGCACAGGGTGTTCGACCCGGCACGAATAACACCAAGCGCCCCAGTAATTGATTACGTACCACTGCCCCTTCAGATCGCGCGAACCGAGAGTCTTCTGAGGATCGGTGAGGACCGGCAGCTCCCAGTCGGGAATCTGGTGCCCGACCAGCGGCGATTTGAGCACGCCGACCTCGTGGGAATGATTGATGCCCACCGCAAGCACCACCACCAGCGCCGCAAACACCCCCAGTGGAATCAGGGAGCGCGGATTCAATACGCCTCTCCGCGCGCGCCCGATGGCGCCGCGCGCGCCGCGGCCCGCGCCATCCGATAGCGGCGGTCGCTCAGCGCCAGTGCACCGCCCAGGGCCATGAACAGTGGGCCCAGCCACAGCAAAGTGATCAGCGGGCGGATCTGCGCGCGGAAGCTCCAGCGCCCGGCGCCCAGATTATCGCCCAAGGCGATGAACAGATCCGTACCGCGCCGATTGTAGATCCCGGCCACCTTGCGGGTCTGTTGCTGAACCCAGAACGAACGGCTCTCCGGATACAACGTCGTGATCGGCTGCCCATCGCGACTGACGATGACGGTAGCGCGGATAGCGCTGTAATTGGGGCCCTCGACAGGCTGGGTCCCGGTGAGCTTGAAGTCATAACCGCCCACCTGCGCGCTCTCACCGGTCCCGAGCGCGATATCCCGCTCGCTGGTATAGGACTCCACGCCGGTCAGCGCGATCACGGCGACGGCAAGGCCGATATGCGCGAGCGTCATACCGAGCACGGCACGTGACAGGCTCAGGTGCCGGCGCAGCCGATCCACCGGGTCTATCAATGACGACAGAATGATCCAGCTGCCGATGCCGATGCCGACGATGGCCAGCGCATGACGTCCACCGTAGGCGCCGAATACCGCCGCCGCGCCCAGCAACCCGGCCACCACCAGGGTGATCAGCAGCGCGCGCGCTGACCCCTCCAGGCGGCCGCGCTTCCAGTTTGCATGCACGCCCACGCACAGCAGCAGCAGCAGCGGGATCATCGCCAGCAGGAAGGTCGGGCGAAAGTATGGTGGTCCGACCGACAACGAAGGTTGTCCGAAGGTGTCGGCGATCAACGGCGCGAGCGTTCCACCCAGCACCGTGGCTGCGGCGACGACCAGCAGGATATTGTTGAACAGCAGGAAGCTCTCGCGCGACAGCAACTCAAAGCCCGCGTTGGATTTGAGCAGCGGCGCACGCCAGGCATACAAGGCCAGCGCGCCCCCGATCACGACCCCGAGGAAGGCCAGGATGAAGCGTCCCCGGGTGGGATCCGCCGCGAATGAATGCACGGACACCAGCACCCCGGAACGCACCAGGAAGGTGCCCAGCAGACTCATGGAGAACCCCAGAATCGCCAGCAATAGCGTCCAGCTCTTGAACAATCCGCGCTTCTCGGTCACCGCCAGTGAATGGATCAGTGCCGTGGCCACCAGCCAGGGCATGAAGGAGGCATTCTCCACCGGATCCCATTCCCAGTAGCCGCCCCACCCCAGCGTGTAATAAGACCACCAGCTGCCCAGCGTGATGCCACAGGTCAGAAAGGCCCAAGCCGCCGTCGTCCAGGGTCGCGTCCAGCGTGCCCAGTCCGGGTCCATGCGGCCCTCGAGCATCGCCGCGCAGGCGAATGAAAAGGCCACGGCAAGTCCCACATAGCCGGTGTAGAGCACCGGCGGATGCACCGCGAGGCCCGGATCCTGCAGCAGCGGATTGAGGTCCCGGCCATCCGCTGCCGCCGGAATCAGGCGTCGGAACGGATCCGAAGTGGCCAGTGTGAACAGTATGAATCCGAAAGTGAGCACGCCGAGCACACCCAGTACGCGTGCCGCGAAGCGTTCGGGCAGGTTGCGCGAGGCGATGGCCACCGCCAGCGTCCATACCGAGAGCAGGAAAATCCACAGCAGCAATGAGCCTTCATGCGCGCCCCACAGCGCGGCAACGCGATACATCAGCGGCAGCGCGGAATTCGAATTCTCGGCGACGTACAGCACGGAGAAATCGAAATTGACGAAGGCGTAGACCAGGATGCCGACCGCGGTCGCCACCATCACGAACTGCCCGGCGACCGCCGAAGTCGTCGCGGCAACCCAGCGATCACGCCCCAGCGCCGGCCCGACTATGCCGAAAAACGCCTGCAGTCCCGCCAGCACCAGGGCCAGCACCAATGCAAAGTGACCCAGTTCAGGCAACATCAGCTTCCTCCGCGCGCCACAGGCGCAGTACCCGCGATTTTCGGCGGCATGTACTTCTCATCGTGCTTGGCAATCACTTCATCGGCAACGAACACACCGTGGCCGTTCAGACGGCCATGGACGATCACGCCCTGGCCCTCACGAAACAGATCGGGCAGCACGCCGGAGTAAGTGATCGGCACCTCATGTTTGAAATCGGTGAGCAGGAAACTCACCTCCAGGCTTCCCGCAGCCCGCTGCACGCTGCGCTCTTTGACCATGCCGCCCAAGCGGAAGCTCTCATCACCATGCACGGCGCCCTGTGCAACCTCGGTCGGAATGAAATAGAAGGTGACATTCTGCCGAAAGGCCGACAGCGCCAGCGCGGCGGCGATGCCCACGCCCACGACGATTCCCAGGACCAGATACAGACGTTTGCGTCGTTGGGGCGTCATGCGCGCTCCTCGTGCATCGCCAGCCTGCGACGCGCTTCGCTGCGCGCCTGCATCAGCAGGCGTCGCGCCCAAACGATGTTCAGCACCACGGCCAGCAGCGTCAGACCATAGGAGGGCCACACGTACGCGGCGTACTTTCCCATCGCGAGAAACTGCGCCATTGTTTGAAACTGGATCGTCATGTCACCGCCTCGCGGATCCAGGCCGAGGCGCGCTCGCGGCGCAGAATCTCGGCGCGCAGCCGCACCAGCAGCACTGCGCCGAAATACAGGGTGAATCCCACCAGGCTGACCAGCAGCGGCACCAGCATGGAAGTGGCAATGGTGTCCTTACCCGTCAAGGTCACAGACGAGGCCTGATGCAGATCGTTCCACCACACGACTGAGTAATGCACGATTGGTACATTAACGATTCCCACGACCGCCAGCACGGCGCTGGCACGATCTGCTCTCTGGGTGTCATCAAATGAGGCCCGGAGGCCCATATATCCCATGTACAAGAACAGCAGCAGCAGCTCCGAAGTCAGGCGCGGAGTCCACACCCACCAGGTGCCCCACATGGGTTTGCCAAACAGCGAGCCGGTGGCCAGCGCGACGGCGGTGAAGGAGGCGCCAATGGGCGCGCAGGCGGCGGCGACGGCGTGCGCAACTTTGATGCGCCAGATCAGCCCCACGGCCGCGGCCACCCCCATCCAGGTGTACACCATCAGCGACAGCCACGCGGTTGGCGCGTGGACATAGATGATCCGGAAACCATTCCCCTGCTGATAATCCGGCGGCGCCAGGACCAGCCCGCCGAAAAGCCCGGCGAGGATCAGCACCCCGGCGCTCCATGCAAACCAGGGCGTCAGGCGCCCCGCCAGCCGGTACACATACGGCGGGGACCCCAGCCGATGAAACCATGTCCAAGTCACGTTACGTCTACTCCAGACTGATGCGTACGGCAGCCGCCGCCGCCAGGGGCGCGAGAGTGAAAGACAGGACCACGATGGCCCCGAGCAGTTCCATGGGAGCAACGTATGCCTCTCCACGGATGGCCAGTTCCGTGGCTTTACTCCCAAAAATCACAATCGGGGCTGCCAGCGGCAGGATCAATATGGCAAGCAGTACGCCACCGCGCCGGGCGCCCAGGGTCAATGCTGCCCCGATTGATCCGATGAAGCTCAGGGCCAGGCTTCCCAGCGCCACAGTGAGCATGATACCCACGCTGGCCGACCCTGGCACGCCCAGTGTGTATCCCATCAATGGTGCCATGACCGACAGGGGTACGCCGGTCAGCAGCCAGTGGGCGCCCGTCTTGCCCAGCAGCAGCCAGGTCAGCGACTGCCCCGACAGGGCGTACTGCTCCAACGTGCCGTCCTGTGCGTCATCGCGAAACAGGAAATCCAGTGCCAGCAGGGCGGCGAGCAAGGCAGCGACCCACAAAACGCCCGGAGCGAGCAGCCGCAGGATTGAACTTTCGGTGGAAACCGACAGTGGAAACAGGGTTGTCACCAACACGAAAAAGCCCAGCGGATGCAGCAGCTGCTCCGGCCGTCTGAACGCCAGCTTCAGATCCCGGGTGATGACCAGGCGCACCGCCATCAGCGGCGTGGTGAGATCCGGTGACACGGGTGACATCACGCGGAGAGATTCAGTTCGCGCAGCCGCGCCGGCTCGATCGCCAGGCCGTGATGCACGGCGGCGATCGCGAGGCCCCCTGCGGCGAGGTGCGCATCGAGCAGTGCCGCCACCAGTTCCTGGCCAGCGCTGTCCAAATTGGTCGTCGGCTCATCCAGCAGCCACAATGGCACCGCGGCCAGCAGCACGCCGGCCAGTGCCACGCGCCGACGCTGGCCGGCCGACAGTGTTCGCACCGGACGCGTACCGAATTCGCCGGCCCCGGTTCTCAGCAGCGCATCATCGATCGCGGCGCGCGTGATGCGGCGGCGCATGCCGCTCCAGAAGCGCAGGTTCTCGGCCCCCGACAGGTCGGGTTTCAGCGGCGGCTCGTGGCCCAGGTACACCAGCGCTGCGTGAAATCCTTCCCGATCCTCGCGCACGTCCTGATCGTTCCAGAATACGCGCCCCTCCTCCACATGATTGAGGCCGCACAATGCCCGCAGCAGCGTCGTCTTGCCTGCGCCGTTGAGGCCGGTCAGTTGCAGCAGTTCACCCGCACGCACCGTCAGCTCGATTCCTTTCAGGACATGGCGCTCGGAGCGCCACAGGTGCAGATTTTCCGCACGTAAGATTGAACCGACCATCGTCTCCCGATCCGCACAAAGCATGCCGCCAGCAATCCGCTAGTCTCGCAAAACCAGTGACTTATAACCATCCCTTAAGCCGGCGCAATGCCCCCTGCGGCGACAATGTTCTGTAGAATTACCGCCCAGTCGGCACCCCTTATGCCCGGATGGCGAAATTGGTAGACGCAAGGGACTTAAAATCCCTCGGGGGCAACTCCGTGCCGGTTCGATTCCGGCTCCGGGCACCACTGGAAGCGAAACAAGCGGCGAATGAAGAATCCACCCTCTCCGAAGCAGATCCTGGCAGTCGATGTCGGGGGTTCCCACGTCAAAGTACTGCTGTCCGGCTTGCCCGCAGGGCAGGACAGCGCGCGTCGCGTCGCGTCGAATCCGAAATTGACCCCGGCTCAGATGGTCAAAGCCGTCCGCGTACTCGCGCAGGGTTGGAATTTCGATGCCGTCGCCATCGGCTACCCCGGCGTGGTGTGGCATGGGCGACCGCTCATCGAGCCGCACCACCTGGGCAAGGGGTGGGTCGGTTTCGACTACGCGGCGGCCTTCGGCAAACCCGTGCGGATGGTCAATGATGCGGCGATGCAGGCCATCGGCAGCTACGAAGGCGGCCGCATGCTGTTCCTCGGGCTGGGGACCGGTTTAGGCTCGGCGCTGGTTCTCGGCGGCGTGCTCGAACCGATGGAGCTGGGCCACCTGCCCTATCGCAAGGGCCGCACCTACGAGGACTACCTGGGTATTCCGGGCCTCGCGCGTCTTGGCAAGAAACGCTGGCGACGGGCCGTGTTCGATGTCGTGGATCGACTGAGCGCGGCGTTTGAAGTGGACTATGTCGTGCTCGGTGGCGGCAACGTCGCGAAACTCAAGAAGCTGCCGCCGCGGGTTCGCGCCGGCCACAATGCCAATGCCTTCATCGGTGGCTTCAGACTCTGGAGTGAAAAATCCTGGACCCAGGACCCCGACCCGAAGATGCTGCAGCGTAAATCTCGCAAAGGAAAATAAGTCATGACTCGACCGCTCGCCGTCCTCTTCACGTTAGCCGTCACGGCGCTCCCCGTCGTAGCGTCAGCCCAGGCGCCGTGGACCGAAGGCAAGAACTACTTCCTGATTACTCCGGCGCTGCATACCACTGTTCCGGCGGGCAAGGTCGAGGTGACCGAGGTCTTCTCCTACGCCTGCCCGCATTGTTCGGAGTTCCGGCCCGTGATCAAGCAGCTGAAGGCCGCGCTGCCGCCGAACGCCGTGTTCACGCTCGTCCCGGCCTCGTTCAATCCGGCCGAGGACTGGCCGATGTTTCAGCGTGCCTACGTGACGGCCGAAGCGCTGGGGATCGCCGAGCGTGCGCATGATGGCATCTTCGATGCCATCTGGAAGAGCGGTGAACTGTCCGTGGTCGATCTGCAGACCAATCGCATCAAGGACCCTGCGCCCACGATCCAGGATGCCGCCAAGGTCTATAACAAGCTGACCGGAGTTGCGATCGATAAATTCATCGCCGTCAGTCAGTCCTTTTCGGTGGATGTGAAAATGAAGGCCGACGATGCGTACGTTCTGCATGGCCAGGTCGATTCCACACCGACCATCGTCGTGAACGGCAAGTACCGCCTCAATACCGAATCGGCCGGTGGCGCGACGCAGGTGCTGCAGCTGGTGAAATACCTGGTCGCGAAGGAATCTCATTGACCGATGCCGGCCGCGGTCCGCTGCTGACGGCCGGCACCCACACCGTCATGATGCAGGCACTGCGCGACGGTGCCGCGCAGTGCGAGTGCTCGCTGGATTTGGGCCTGACGACACACTGCATCGGGCTGACGCCCCGGGGCTTCACCTGGAAGGACGGGCAATACCCCTGGCCTGAGGCGCTGAAGGAAAGGACCGTCTATCACTGGGACGGCAATGGATTCGTACCCGTCTCGAGATACGCCGGTTCTCTCATCAAGCTCGTGCCCACGCAATGGGGTCCACCGACCTTTGAAATCGATGGCATCAAGATGCTGCCGACGGCCAAGCAGTCCCCGTTCGAGGATGCGCGCCGCAAGGTCGAGCTGGTCGGCGTGCGGCAGCGGCGGGTGCTGGATACCTGCGGTGGGCTCGGCTACTTCGCCGAATGGTGTCGGCGCCTCGGGGCCACACGGGTGCTGTCCTGCGAGAAAAACCCCTCCGTCCTGTGGCTACGGGCGCTGAATCCCTGGTCGCCGGGTCCCGATGCCGTGCTGGAAGTGCTCAACGTCGCAATCGAGCAGCATATCGAGACGGTGGCCGATGCCAGCTTTGATGTGGTGATGCACGATCCGCCCCGGTTCGGCATCGCCGGAGAACTGTACTCGCGCGACTTCTATGCGCAGCTCGCCCGCGTGCTGCGGCCGGGCGGTACGCTGTTCCACTACACCGGCAGCCCCAATCGACTCACCAGCGGTCGCGACGTCGCCGGTGAAGTGCAGCGCCGCCTGCAGCACAGTGGCTTTCAGGCGCGCCGCGCCCTGGATGGGATTCTCGGCCGCTCAGTATTCAAACCGGTACGATAAGCCCACGCTGCTGCCGGGATCGTTGTCCGGCGTCGTGCCCTGCACCGTGGCCGTGCCCGTACCCACCCGGGTTTGCAGTTTCAGCTTGTTCGTCAGGTCCACATCCACCTGCAGCTGCGTGGTACCGGTGGTATTCTGTTTGACGTCAACGAAAATCCGGTTCGTCACGTAGCGCCCTGCTTCGATGGTTGCGCCGGTATTCTGCGTACTGCCCGGCGTGCCGGTGTCATTGCTGCCCACTGCCAGCCGGTCCAGCCCCAGATGCTTCTGGATTTCCACCAGCGGGTTCAGCCCGGTACCGACGCCGGTCATAGTCACGAGAGCGGCGCCGATCTGCGCGGCCTGGATCGCGGTCAGCTGACCGGCACTCTCTCCGAACAGCAGACGCGCGAGAATTTCATCCTGGGGCAATTGCGGCACGCTGGTGAGTTCAAATTCCGGGGCATCGGCAACGCCGGTGATACGCAGGGTCACGGTGGTATCCAGCGCCGTGGTCTGAGCCGTGAAATCAAGGGTCGGGTCGATCTTGCCGGTGATATCGGCGCCCGTGAAGCTGACGCGGCCGGAGGAGAAGTTGAGTCGGCTGCCGGCCAGCGTGAACAGGCCGCGCTGCATCTCGAAGCCGCCATCAATGGTCGGTGCCCGGGCCCTTCCTCCGATCTGCAGGCGTCCACCAAGTTCGGCGTCGAGGCCGCGACCGTGTACCAGAATCTGGCGCGGTGCGTTCACGGTCACCTTGAAGTTGAACACCGGACCGGAGGCCGGCGGGGCCACCACCTGCCCTGGCCGACGAACATCCAATACCGCAACGTTGGGTGGGAAGCTGTTGGGGATCTCCACCGTCGCGCGATTCACCAGCACGCTGCCGGCGAGCGTGAGTTCGTGGAGCGCGGTGCCGGTAAGGGTCAGGTCGGCATTGACGGTGCCGGAGATGATGCTGCTGGCGAAGGGCTGCGCATTGCGTGCCGTCAGGCGCAGATCCACCGGCCAGCCTCCCTGCAATACACCCAGCGTGCCGGTGACGTCGACGGTTCCTGCCGCGGCGTGTCCCGTCAGCTTTGTGATCCGCAGCTCGCGCTGCGTTCCTTCCAGCACGCCTTCGACCTCTGTGAGATCAATGCCGTGGCGATAGTCATGGACGGTGCCCTTGTGCAACTGAACCGACCCGGCCACCGTCGGCGCCTCGAGCGTTCCGGCCACCTGTGCATTGACGTCGATCGTGCCGCCGATGCGCCGCCCGTCACTCTCAAGCAAGGGATTGAAGCGTGCGAGGTCGACATTGCCGCTGGCCGTGACGGCCAGCGGACCGTTCCAGGGAATCGAGCCCTCGACGCTCATATGGGTGGCATCCCCGGCCGATGAGTGCAGCGCGATCTTCGCGCCCTCATTGGTCACATCCGCCGTCGCGGACATCTGCACCGGCGGCAGGCTGCCCGCATCGCCCGGAGCTCGCAGGTCCGTTCCGGTGAAACGCAGCTGGCCCACCGGATGCGCCAGGTTCCCCTGCAGCTGCAAAGTGGCTTTGAGCGTGCCTGAGTCCAGGTAGCCCGGCAGGATCGCATCGATGAGCCCCGTTGTTGAATCCGTGAGTTCCGCGTTCACGCGCAGCGCGGGCAGGACCTGGCCTTGCGCCTGAAGGTGCGCATCCGCTGCCCTGATGTGCAATCCGGAGACCTCCAGACCCTGCGCAAAGTCCACCAGTGCCGGCTGCTCCAGTTTCAGATCCACCGCGTACACCATCGCGTTCGCCGTGGTCACGGTAACCCTGTGCTGGCTGGCCTCAAGCTGCGCAACGGCCTTGAGGCTGGCCGGCTTGCCCAGGATCGAGGCCTGCGCCGCGAGCGTGAGCTGCAACGCATGCAGCGGACCGCTGCCGGTGACGGTGGCACTGAATTTCTGCGCACCGATCTGCAGCCCCTCGCCGCTGACCTGCAGGTTGGTGCTCGCCGCCGCGCCGTCCTTTCCGGCCGGAACCAGGCTCAAAGCACCGGTGAGCTGCCCCGCGAGATGCTGCCCCAGCAGTTCATTCAGATCCGCCAGATTGGCGATCGACCATTTGAACTGTCCCTGGGAACGATCCAGATCCTGCAGTCCCACAGTGAGATCTCCCTGCGCGTGCAGGCTCTGCCAATCGGCCTGCGCCAGTTCGATACGCATCGAATCCCCGGGATGCATCTGCACTTTCGCCTGCAGAATCACCGGCTGGGACGCGAGCGAGCCACGCACACTGATATTGGCCAGCGGCGCACGCGGCAGTCCGCTCACATCGAAGGCACCACGCACGGTGCCGGCGGAGGAGCCGCGCACCGCCACCGTGGCTTGGACATCACCGGCTGTCTTCAACGCGGCAGTGCTGCCACTGAAGTCCGCGCGGATACTGGCCTGGCCGGCCAGGGATGGCAGCAGGATCGACAGATCCGCGAGCGTCGCGCGCGTTTTCGCCGCCAGGGTCCAGGGTGAATCCGCGCGTGATGGCGCAGACAGGCGGCCGGACGCGCCCACGCTCAGTGCCTTGTTGCTGATCACCGAATCAGTGATCGTCAGACCTGATCTTTGGTAGGTGGCGCGAATGTCCGCACTCTCGGGGCCGCGCAACCAGCCATGCAGGCTGGCCAGCGTGGAGTCCAGATTGCCGCTCCCCGTCACGCGCAGCTTGGCGTCACTGCCATCGCGGTGCGCCGTGACGTGCAGTCGCAGAGGACCGCTCAGGCCCAGTTTCAGGAACTGCACCAGCGGCGCGACGTTGGCCGTGTCGACATCGGCATCGACCATGGGAGTACCGGCCGCCTGCCCCTTCGCATCCAGGTTCAGGTTCGGATGCGACACCCGCAGCTCAAAGGGGCGCGTCGCCCGCGCCAGCTGAATCGATCCTTGCGCAACCAAGGGCGCCGTCGCGAACAACCCGCTGGGCACGCCCGGAGCCGTGGCGCCCTCGATCCGACCGCGGACACTGAGGTCCCCACCGTGCGCGGCGAGCGACGCATTGAGCGCGGCGATCCTCACATTGCCCGGCAGCTGCAGACCCAGCACCTGGACTTCACCGGATGCCATGGCCGTGGCCAGCGTGCCCTGCCAGTTGCCGCGCACATGCAGTTGCTGCCACAGCAGATCCGCACGCGGCGCCATCGCACCGGCGTCGGCGGCATATTCGAGGTTCGCGGCGGCATGCACCAGATCCACAACACCGGTCGCGTGCGCATGCAGATCGCCCAGGTCCGCGTGCAGGTTGATGCGTTCGGCCTGGCGCGGGCCACCCAGATCGCCCGACACCACCACATCCCCGATACCCGGGACTCCCGCCAGGCCGGCGAGGGGCCCATGGGCCGGCTCACGCAGACGAAACGCGCCATCCATGCGTGCTCGATCAAACGCCAGCTGCACGGAATAAGTGCCAGGTCCGTCCAGCCGGGTCGCCGCAAACGCCAGTTGCATATCGGTGACACTGCGCAGGTGCGCGCTGGCGTGCAGGTTCAGGGTTGCCGCGGTACCGGCGAGGGTGGCACTCAGGTGGACTGCATCGGCCGTCGCTTCGTGAACGTCGATGTCCGGAATGCTCGAATGTCCCGTGCCATGCGATTGGGAGACGGGCAGGCGCGTCCAATCGATACGCTGCACATGGGCGCTCTGCACGGCCACACGCCGCCGCAGCATGGCCCACGGATCCCACGAAGCCGTGAGGTTCTGTGCCGTGAGCCAGATCCCCTGCGTGTCGGCCAGTTCGAGCTTTTGCAGGCTGGGCCGACCGGGCAGCTGCCCGCCCAGACCGTACAGTCGCACATGATTGCTGGTGAGGTGGGCGACCAGGGACTCAATGTGTTGCCGGCCCCACACGGTATTGCCCACCGTGAACAGCGCACCCCACAGCAGCGCGAGCAGTACCACCGGCACCGCAACGACGATCAGGGCAATGCGCAACCTGCGGGTCATCAGAAGGACTGTCCCAGGCCGATATACACTTCAAAGCTATCATCGTTCGGCTTCGGCAAGCGGTGCAAGGGAAAGCCGACATCCAGCCGCAGGGGTCCAATGGGCGTGTAATAACGCACGCCGGCACCCGCTCCGGCGGCGTAACTGCCACTGAACGGCAGCGCCGTCTGGCCGATGCGCCCCGCGTCCACGAACACCGCGAATCCATAGTTGCGCCCGATCCGTTGTCGCAGCTCCACGCTGCCCGCATCGACGGCGACGCCGCCTACCGGCGTATTTTCCGAGAAGTCCGGGTTGAGGATCGCTCCGGGCGGCGGCGGAGCAGTGTCCGCGAACTGCGGTCCGACGGACTGAAAAGAGTAGCCCCGCACCGTTTCGCTGCCGCCCGCGTAGAAACGCTGATCCGGCGGCAGGCCCGTGACGCTGGCACCCTGCGCATAGCCATACAGACCGCGCAACGCGATGATGGTTCGCCCCGGATCCGTCCAGGAAAAATTGTGCAGGTCCAGGTAGGCCGAGGCGCGGATCTGAGTGATGACATAGGTGGAATTGGGCGGTCCCAGGGACAGCGTCGGCGACACCGTGAGCGCCGCACGCATGCCGTGTGTGGGATCCAGTATCGGGGAGGACAGATCGGTGGAGTCGTAGCGCAGGCTCAAGGGGATGGCGAACAGGGTGTAATTGAAGACGCTCCTGCCCAGGCCCGGGACATAGAGCTCCTGCGGCTGGGTGATCTGATCCTGCGTGGCGGTGAATCCGACACTGGCGCTCCAGATCCTGGACAGTGCGCGCGTGAGGCTGACCCCGGCGGTCTCCGATGTCTGGTCGTAGGTCAGCAGCGACTGCTTGAGGGCATTGAGCGAGAACTGCAGTGTCTGCTGCGGATGTGCGAATTCGGGAAGAATCAGCTGGGCGCCGCTGCTGTAACCGACGCCATTCGAGGCACTGCCATTCAGATTGATGACTGACGCGCTCAGATTGAGCTGCTCGGCATGGCCGAACAGATTGCGATCCGTCCAGGTCACTCCGGCACTGCCGCCCAGATCGGTCGAATAGCCGGCATGCAGATCCACCGGGTGGCGTTTGCGTTCGGTCACACGAAAGGTCACCGGCACCGATCCATCCGCGGCGGGCACGGTCGGGATGCTGACACTGACGGTACCGAAGACCCCCATGCCCAAGAGGCTGCGCCGCGCCTTGTCGATCGCATCCGCGCTGTAAGGATCACCCGCGCGCATGCCCAGCCGGGAGAGCACACTCGAGCGGCTCGTGCGCTGCAATCCGCTGACTTCGACGGCCCCGAAACGTGCGGTCTTACCGGTCGTCACCGTATACGTCACATCCAGGACATGCGTGTCCGGTTTTTCATACGCGACGGGCGCCTCCACTGTGGCGAACGCGTACCCTTTGTCCTGCAGCGCCCGCAGCAGACGCGTTCCGGCCCCGATCACATCGGCGGCGACGGCAGCCTGCCCGGTGCGCAGATCGAGCAGTCCACGCATATCCGCCGGCAGGTCACCGGCGAGCGTGATTTCGCCCAGGTGATACAGCGGGCCCTGCACGTACGAAACGACGACGGTTGCGTCCTTGCCGGCCGGCATCGCCGCGAGCTTGTCGGACAGGTCGGCACTGGTCAGCGGCTCCCCCTCAATGGCCGCGGTCACGGCGCTTTGATAGTAGCCGTAGCTCTCCAGGACGGTCTTCAGTCGCACCGTGTCACTGCGGGCACGCAGGATCAGCCCCACGGGACTGACGGGTGCCGACTTGCGCAGGCTCACCAGGTCCGAGCTGGCTGAGAGAGTGGCGGCGATATCCCGCGCTACCGCCCCCTCCAGGCGCACCTTGTAGCTTTGCGGATCCGCGCCCCAGGCCGGCAGCGCCATGATGCCCGCCAGCGCCAGCCACACACCGACCGCCGCCACACGGCGGCCGGGATTTGCTGAGTTGGTAGCCAGGGGCGCGGTTGCCAGGGGATTCAGGTACGGATCAGACCAGCGCCTTGACGGCCGCCTGAATACCGGCGGAGTCCAGCCCCTGGTAACCCATCTGCTGCCATAGCCCGCCACATCCTTCGCGATACACACCCAGATGGTTGTAACGCCCCTTGAAGCCAACCTGCAACAGTTGGCTGCCGAAGCGGCTGCCCAGACCCGTCTTGACGTTCCAGCCCTCGGTAACCAGCACGAAAGGTGCCGCGGCCAGTTGCTTCATCATTGCAGGGTCAAGGACATTCAAACACGCCTTGTTGACCAGCCCGACCTTGATCCCCTGCTCCTGCAGGCTTATCTGAGCATCGAGTGCGCGATACACCGTCTCGCCGGTCGCGACGATGTAGCCGCCGCCTGCCGGGGCCGGACGCACCACGGTGTCGGCATCCGGATCGAAGGGCTTGCCGGCGTACAGGGGTTTGCCGTCGAGATCCAGAATGTCAGGTACTGCCGCCCGCGTGCTGAAGACGAACCGCAGGCCCGGATCATTGAAGATGCGTTTCACGCAGGCAGCGAACTGGTGCTGGTCGGCGGGGAAATACAAGCGCGTCGTGTCCGGGCCGTGAAGCGGCAGCACGCCTCCGTCGGCCCACATGCTGTTGATGCCGAAGTGGCAGGTATTGTCGGCCATGTCGTCGACGCCGCTGTGACTGTAATGCGCCAGCACATTGGAGAAGTTCAGGCGCGCCATGGTGATTTCACTCAGGGCCATTTCA
>DASYER010000005.1:0-19191 GCA_036498905.1 Steroidobacteraceae bacterium
CATAGCTCATCTCAAAGCGCGCCTCATCGGCGGTGAAGCCGCTGAGCGCGATGGCCTGGGGGCTACGGGCGACCTGTTGCTCGAAGCGCTCGTGCAGTGTCGGCCCTGGAGCGTACTGGCGCGCCGCGCTTGAACTGCCCATCAGTTGCTCGCGCTCCGCAGGCGTCAGCAGCTCCAGATCCTTCAGTCGGGTCGCTTCGCCTTTTGCGAGTCCTGCGAGCAGGACCGTCAGATGGCCCATCATTCGCTCGATGGCTGCGTCGGCAAAACGCTGTCGCGAATATTCGAGACGCAACAGCATCTCATCGTCCCCGTAGGCCACCAGCGTCAGCGGGAAATTCGTTTGCCCGAGATACTCGAAATGGCGATCCAGCCAGGTACCACCGGCCGAGCGCAGTTGTGAGTTGAGCGTGCTGTGTTCATAGACGACCAGACTTTCGAACAACGGCGTGCCGCGCGGTACCTCGCTCCAGGACTGCACCACTGAGAGCGGCGTGTGTTCGAATGCCCGCAGCCCCGTCTGTTGCGCACGCAGCTGCTGCAGCCATGGAATCATTTCGAGATCACCATCGACACGAACCCGTACGGGTAATGTGTTGATGAACAACCCGACCCTGCTCTCGTTGTCGCCGCCACCGGCTTTGCGTCCGGCGCGCGTTGCGCCAAAGATGATGTCGGATTGCCCGCTGTACCGCTGCAGGAGCAACCCCCAGGCCGCTTGCAGCAGGGTATTGACCGTCACTCCGGCGGACTGGGCAAATTCCCGGAGTTGCGAAGTGACGTCCGCGGACAGACGTCTCTGTTTTGCGCCGAAGGGCGCCCCCGTGACCGTGGCATTCGCAGCCTCGATACGGCTGGCATCTACACCGAAAGGAGTTGGGGCATGGAAGCCACGCAACGTAGTACGCCAGTGAGCTTCGGATTCCGCATGATCGAGCGACTGCAGCCAGTCGATGTGCTCACGATATGGGCTGGCTGGGGGAAGTTGTGTGGCTGCTCCACCCAGCGCCGATTCGTAGAGCGAAAATACTTCGCGCAGTACGTTCGGAAAGGAGCGGCCATCGAGCAATGCATGATGGAAGGTCCACACGATCCGATATTGATTGGCGCCCATATCCGCGATGAACAGGCGCATCAGCGGTGCGCGGGAAAGATCTAAATCGCGGCGGCGGTCGGCGGCGAGATGGGCGATGCAATGTTCTTCCCGTTCCGCCGCTGCAAGCTCACCCCAATCGGCACGGATCAACGGCAGCTCGACGTCTGCCACCACCTCCTGTCTCGGTTCCGGGACGTCCTCCCAACGGAACTGCGTACGCAGGATGGTGTGGCGCTGTATGACCGCTTGCCACGCACGCATGAACTGCTCTACGTCGCAGTGCCCCTGCAACGTCATGACGATCTGCTCGATATCCACGCCGGTCTGCTTCTCGCTGACCGCATGAAAGAGCATGCCCTGCTGCATGGGCGATAGAGCGTAGCTGTCGATTACGTTGAACATGGTTCAGCGCCAAAGACCGGTTGGCAGCAAGGAAAGTTTCATTCGCACACCCCGGCCCGGTCAGGAATGCGATTTGGCGATTCGAAACGAACCTTGGCAGGATTGTGCGAACCTTTTATGGCAAGCGCAGCGACGAATCCGGCGGCGGGGCAGAAGCTCTGCAGTTGCCAGCCGCAGTCGACTCCGGACTTGTCGCCCAGGCGTCGCAATTGCGCCGGTTCGCCAGGCAGCAACGACACGTCGAAATTGTGTAGCGGGTAGCTCAACCCCCGTCCCAGCGCTTTGACGAGCGCTTCCTTGCGGGTCCAGCAGTTGAAGAACGCCAGGATTTTTTCATCCGGCGGCGCGCTTGCATAATCCTCGCGCTCCCGTGGGGAAAAGCACTGCTGGGCCAGGTCGTCAGCGTCTTTCAGATGCTGGAGGGCTTCGACGTCCACACCGATCTCGCTGCCACGCGAGAGGCCGATGACAGCGAGGTTGCTGGAATGGGAGACATTGAAATGCAATCCCGAATGCGCGAATGCACCACCGAGATGGGGTTTGCCATAGGCTCCGTGCTCCAGCACGACGGACTGCGGATCGACATCAAGCTCGGCACCGAGCAGCCTACGAAGGCTGCCACGCGTGATAACGAACCGGCGCCGATCTCGTTCGAAGTGAAAGCGTGTCGCTCTGGCCCGTTCGGCAGCGCAAAGCAACGGGAACAGAGCGCCCTTGTGCTGCGGCTCTCGATCCAACCAGCAACTGACGACCCGAATAGCCGCTATTTCAGACCGCACAACCGGCGGTGCTGGTGGCGGTAATCTTCCATCGCTGGTGAGGGCGTGCGGAATCATGGTCGCTGCTTGAGTGTCCGCGAAGTAGGGGCAGGTTCACAACTGTCTTTTTGCCAAATGTCGTCCGGAATTTGCAGTCCAGAAAAAAGATCCAGCCGGGACCCGATATCTCGGTATTGTTTGTGCGCCGCGAATCCTCCGCGGGGTTGTTCGGGCGTCGGATTCTTTAACAGACAGTGGTTGCCATTTCGTCGAGTATTGAATTGACGTACTCGCCCGTCAGAATCGACATGTCTGTGTCGCCTTTCTTGACAACATTCGCCTGCTTGGCGACGTGCGTGTCCAGATTGCGCCGATCCTGTTCATTGTTTGTTGCGTCCCGAGGTCTATCCGGACGGTGGCGGCTTGCGAGACCGCCGGACGAGTGTAGGAGGAGCGAGTTGTGTTCCCGAATAGAGTTACAAACGTCTTATTGCAGGTGTGAATGATGTTGGCCAATCGCATGTTGGATCTGCTGGTGAGGACTCCAGGTTTTTTGGGTCTCTGGAGTCGCCTGCAGTGGGGTTCTTTGCCGCTGCGTGTCCGATACGGCGCTTGGTCGAGGCCTCACTACGCATATGGAGTGTTTGCCGCTGCAGATTTGGCCAAACGTCTGGGTTTGTCGGCTATTTCAGTGATCGAGTTCGGAGTCGCGGGTGGTAACGGATTGGTGGCCCTGGAGCAGATTGCAAAGCTGACCGCGGCTCATTTCGGAATAACGATAGCTGTATATGGTTTCGACGCCGGAACCGGGATGCCTGCGCCGCAGGACTATCGCGATCTGCCGCACGTATGGGACCAAGGTTTCTACAAGATGAACGAAGCTGCGCTGCGTGCACGCCTGTCCAGTGCGCAGTTGTTCATTGGCAATGTGGCTCAAACGATCCCTGCTTTCGCCGCCCAGAGTCATCCACCCATTGGATTCGTCTCGTTCGATCTCGATTACTACAGTTCTACGAAGGCTGCATTGACTCTCTTCGACGCACCTCCTGAGAGCAGGCTGCCCCGCGTCTATGGTTACATGGACGACATCATCTGGCCCGAGTACGCCTGTCACAACGAATATATCGGTGAGCTACTCGCAATTCGTGAATTCAATGCAGAGCACGCGCACCTGAAATTGTGCAAATTGCATCTGCTGCGCCATATGAGGCGGCATGCCTTTCCTTGGAACGACCAGATTTATGTACTGCACGATTTCCTCCATCCGCTATATGCCAAGAACATCACTGGAAGCGGTGCTGCCGAGCGGGAGATTCCGCTGACGATGACAACAAGCGCTTAAGCCATGGCAAGCAGGTGGTTACAGAAAGCGGCCACGAGTTGGTAATCGATAGCCGCGACCTAATCAGGTAGTCAATGGACCGTACTCAGGATAGATTCCTTCCGTATTGATCAACCAGGTCATGCCGTGACAAGTCAACGGTCGAAAGACTCCGGTCAAGGTTCATCTTACAGTTTCAGCGGGGGAAATGCAGCTGCGACCGCGACGCAGGCTATTCGCTTATGGTGTGAAGGTGGGCTTGGTGCGGGTCAGGGACAACAGGCGGATATCGCGCGGTACGAGTGGTTTTACATTAATAATCCGCAGGGGGCTGCGCGAGTGAACTTCGCGTTGCATGGTGCCGAACGGTTGCCGGTGGGATTTCTCGGTATCGGGATGCGACATATGTACCTCGAGGGGGAACTCGTCAGCGGCGGCACGTTGGTCGATTTCGTTATCAGTCCCCGCCACCGCTCGGTCTTTCCAGCGTTGATGCTGCAGCGCCAAGGCAGGGCCGAGGCGCTAGATTCGATGCAGATTCTCTATGGTCTGCCGGACACCAAGGCAGTCGCGATCTGCAGGCGCCTCGAGAGTCAACTGATGTTCGAGCTGCCGCGATATGTTCGGGTCGTACGCAGCGTCGTCTATCTTGAGCGCCAGCTGCCGAGATGGCTCGCTGTGCCGCTGTCCGGATTTGTCGATGCATTGGACCAGTCAGGCATATGGCTGCAGCTGCGTATCTCGCCACGCGTCGGCGAATGGGTAGAAGAATTCGACGCACGCTTCGATCGGCTGTGGAATCAGTTCGACAAATCCGCCCTGTGTGTCGGCCTGCGCAACCGTGAATTTCTTCGGTGGCGCTTCAGTCGGCAGCCCGCCCGGAGCTATAGGATATTCGTTGTGCGAAGCTATTACGATGCGTCACTGTTGATGTATTTCGTGTGCGAAATCAACTCCGCCATCCTCAGAGTGCGTGACTGCCTAAATATCGGCTCGCAGCGCGACTTCAAGGCGGGCCTGTTGCTGCTGAGTCGGGAGGCGCGCCGCATGGGTCTGAAGTCCGTCGAAGTGCAGATATCCGGGCCGGCAGGTCTGCGGCGGACATTGGCTCGCGCACAGTTCCTGGTGCGCTCGACGCGGCCGTTCTTCGCAATGGTCGGACAATCATTGCGCGATCGGGCGAAATCCGTCCGTTGGTACATTACACCGGCGGATGAAGACGTCTAATCTCGCAGCAACGGCACATCGTTCCAGCGTGCTGCTGCCATCGGCTTTCGCTGTGAGAGATATCACGCTGCGCGCAGCAGCCGATGATTACCAGTACAACGAATTTCCACTCCCGAGCCAGTTTTCCCGAAATCCATGTGCGGTATTGCCGGAATCCTGAATCTCAGTGAAGCGCCGCCCCCTGAGCGCGCGACGCTCGTGGATATGATTCGTTCGATTCATCATCGCGGCCCGGACGGATACGGCTATTTTCAGGATCCGCAGTGCGGTCTCGCACATGCCCGCCTTAGCATCATCGATATAAAGGGTGGGGATCAACCCATTCACAGCGAGGATCGTCGCGTATGGGTGGTATTCAACGGCGAGATCTTCAACTACGTGGAGCTGCGTGCCGAGTTGCAGCAATTGGGCCATCGTTTCTACACGCAGTCCGATACCGAAGTCATTGTCCATCTCTACGATCGCTATGGCGCCGCATTCGTTGATCACCTGAACGGTCAGTTCGCGATTGCTCTGTGGGACCAGAGAGCGCGGCGACTGGTGCTGGCACGCGACCGGACCGGTATTCGACCGTTGTTCTACACCCGCACCAAGGGGCGCCTGCTGTTTGCCTCGGAAGTGAAGGCACTGTTTGCCGTGCCCGAAGTCGTCCGTCGCCTCAACCTTGGGGCAGTTGGCGATGTAATGACTTACTGGACGGCACTCGCGCCAGAAACGATCTTCGCGGGAGTTGAATCGCTGCCGCCGGGCCACGTGATGACTTTCGAGTCCGGTCGCGAGCAATTGCACAAGTACTGGGATTGGACATTTCCAAGCGAGACTCCACGTGTGGGCCGTTCCATCGATGACTACGCGCAGGAGCTGCACGCACTCTTGATCGACTCGGTACGCCTGCAACTGCGAGCCGACGTGCCTGTGGGGGCGTATCTCAGTGGCGGGCTGGACTCCTCGGCCATTGCCGCTCTGGTGCGGGAGTACAACAAGGCGCCGCTGCGAACCTTCTCCATCGCTTTCGAGGACGCCGAGTTCGATGAGAGCCTCTATCAGAAGCAGATGGCCGCCCACCTTGGAACCGATCACACCAGCATCCTGTGCCGGACCGGCGACATCGCGACCGCCTTCCCACGTGTGATCTGGCATACGGAGACACCTGTTTTAAGAACAGCACCTGCGCCGCTGATGCTGCTGTCTCAGCAGGTACGCGCGGAAGGCTACAAAGTCGTATTGACCGGGGAGGGCGCCGACGAAGTGCTGGGTGGATACGATCTGTTCAAGGAAGCCAAGGTGCGACGGTTCTGGGCACGCTTCCCGCAGTCGACAGTACGACCTCGTCTGCTTGACCGGCTTTATCCTTATCTGAAGCATTCGCCGGCAGCCAGCCGGGGAATGACTGAACGCTTCTACGGGCAGGGGTTCGACCAGGTCGACAACCCATGTTTCGCCCATATCCCGCGCTGGTCTACGACCCGGCGCAGCTGGCAGTTCTTCTCGGCGGAAGCACGCGCTGCTATCGGCGAACGTGATGTGGTCCGGCAGGCAATGTCGCAGATTCCGGCGCAGGTGGCGCAATACCTGCCGATCGGCCGTGATCAGTATGTCGAGGCGCACACACTGCTCAGCGGCTATCTGCTCTCATCGCAGAGCGACCGGGTGGCTATGGCGAACTCGATCGAGGGACGCTTCCCCTTCCTGGATCACCGCGTCATCGAGTTTGCCAGCCACCTGCCGCCTTCCCTCAAGATCCGGGGACTGACCGAGAAATTTCTGTTGAAACGCGCGGTCAGGGAACGCTTGCCACCCGCAGTGGTGGAGCGAACCAAGCAACCCTATCGCGCACCGGACAGCCAGAGTTTCTTTGTCAACGGTCGGGCGGTGGATTATGTGCAAAGCCTGTTGAGCGCCGACAGGTTGCGAGATGCTGGGTATTTCGAGCCGCGTGCCGTTGAGAAGCTGGTCGCTAAGTGTCGTGATGGGCGGGTGATCGGGTTCTCGGATAACATGGCATTCCTCGGAATTCTCTCGACGATGCTGGTCGATGAACTGTTCATCCGGGGGCGGCGTGACATGATCGTCGCGCCACTACATGACGATCGCCGCCAGGTCGCGGCTGCGCAGTCGGTTGAGTTGGGGGTCGGTAGTATTTGATTGGAGTCGGTGGGCTGAATCAATGCTGTTGCATCACTGGTTGGAGGGGTACGCCAGGCAGGCTCCGGAGAAAATCGCACTGATAAGCGATGGTCGACGCTATACCTACGCGCAGATCGACGCGGACGCCGAGCGCTTGGCGGTAACGTTGCAGGGACAGTCGATCGGCCGTGGAGATCGCGTGGCGATCTTCCTGGAAAATTGCGTTGAGGCGGTGATCGGCATCTTTGCAGCCTTGAAGATCGGCGCTGTGTTCATGCCCGTCAATCCGCAAACCAAGGCCGACAAGCTCAGCTACGTGCTCAACGATTCCGGTGCGCGAGCCCTGATATCGCATGGCATGCTGGCAGAGGTATTCGGCAGATCGTTACCGGATTGCCCGAACGTCGTCGCACTGGTAGTCGCGCAGCCACGTGCAACAGACGCCGCCTCGGGGAAGAAATTCGTCTCCTTCGCGGAGGCACTGAACAGCACCGGCACATTGACCGTTCCGCCGACCATCGATCAGGATCTTGCCAGCATCATTTACACGTCGGGATCGACAGGCGAACCCAAGGGCGTGATGGTTACGCACCTGAACATGGTATCGGCAGCGACTTCGATCAGTACTTACCTGGGTCTGCGCGATGACGATGTCATTCTGAATGTGCTGCCTATCGCCTTTGACTACGGGTTGTACCAGGTTCTGATGTCCTCCAGGGTCGGGGCGAGCGTAGTGTTGCAGCGTTCGCTGGTTTTTCCGGTGAAAGTGCTGGAAACCATGGTGCAGGAACGTGTGACGGTACTGCCTGGAGTGCCGACGGTGTTTTCGATGCTATTGAACCTGTCCTCGCTGCCTTCATTCGACCTGCGAGCGCTGCGGCTAGTCACCAATACAGCTGCGGCACTCTCGGAAGCCCAGATTCGTGCCATTCGCCAAGCGTTCCCGCAAGCGGTGCTGTTCTCGATGTACGGTCTCACCGAATGCAAGCGCGTCAGTTATCTGCCGCCAGACCAGCTCGATGTGCGCCCGATGAGTATCGGGCGCGGTATGCCCAATGAGGAAGTGTGGCTCGCCGATGAGGCCGGTAACCGGCTACCCAATGGCAGTGTCGGAGAACTGATCGTGAGAGGCAGCAACGTGATGCGCGGTTACTGGCACAAGCCCGCCGAGACTGCCGAGCGACTCAAGCCCGGCGCACTGCCTGGAGAAATGCACCTGCACACGGGCGACATATTCAGAAGCGATGCCGAAGGCTACCTCTACTTCGTCGGTCGCCGCGACGACATCATCAAAAGCCGCGGCGAGAAAGTCAGTCCCCGGGAAGTGGAGAACGTTCTGTACGGTATCGATGGCGTGCTGGAGGCGGCCGTCATCGGCGTGCCGGACGACATTCTGGGCCACGCGGTGAAGGCCTTTCTGGTGGTGAAGCCTGGTTACGAATACACGCAGCGCGACATCATCCGTCATTGCCTCGGGCATCTTGAGAGCTTCATGTCGCCGAAGCACGTCGTGTTCATGGATGCGCTACCGCGCACCGACACCGGCAAGATCAGCAAGCGCGGCCTCAACTGACACTGACTGACACTGGGCATCGGGAAACTGCAGGGGGAGGATTGGAATGCAAGACATCAAGAATACGGTTCGGCAGTACATTCTGGATAATTTCCTGATGGGCGATGCCGGTGGGGGGCTCGCCGACGACCAGTCGTTCCTGGACCATCACATCATCGATTCGACGGGATTCATCGAGCTCGTGACTTTTCTGGAGTCGACTTACCGGATTCGTATCCAGGATGAGGAAATGATTCCTGAGAACCTCGACAGCCTGAACAGCATTGGCCGCTTCGTCGGAGAGAGGCGGTTGGGGGTTAGCGGTTAGCGATTGGCAAGAGCCGGGAGAGCTGCTGCTTTTCCTGCCGACTCCTGATCCTGTTAACCGCCAACCGCCAACCTCTAAATGCTTCTTTCTCCTCATGTCCACGTACCAAGCATTGCGGGAACAGCTGGCCGGGCAGTTGACGTTTCTGCCCGATAAGCCGGAGGAAACAGTCGATAGCACGTTGCGCGCTTTGTGGTTTGCCGCCGCGGGAACGCCACGATCGGCACAGCTGTCGATGCTCGGCGAACTGCCGTACCTCAACTCGGCGCAACGGGAGCGGTTGGAACGATTGGTCGCTCGACGTATCGATGGCGTGCCGCTGGCGCATATCTCCGAGCGTCAGCGTTTCATGGATATGGAAATGCTGTCCGGTCCGGACGCCCTGGTCCCGCGAAAGGAGACTGAGCTGTTGGCACATACCGCAATACGCCTCGCAGGAGAGATTGCCAGCCAGCGTGGCGAGGTCTGTGTCGTCGATGTTTGTACGGGTTCCGGCAACGTGGCTCTCGCAATAGCGCACCATGTTCCACAAGCCAGGGTGTTCGCCGCGGATATCAGTGAAGCAGCGATTGGGCTGGCGCAGCGCAACGCTCATGAGCTGGCTTTGAGTGACAGAGTGGAGTTTCGCGCCGGGGATCTGCTGACTCCCCTCGACACTCCCGAACTGGTAGGCAAGGCCGACTTGCTCACCTGCAATCCTCCCTATATCAACACCGCGAAAGTCTCGCGGATGCCCGCTGAAATCTTGGCGTATGAACCGCGTCTCGCCTTCGACGGCGGTGCGCTGGGTATCGCTATTCTGATGCGCCTGATTGAGCAGGCGCCGCGATTTCTACGCCCCGGGGGTTGGCTGGCATTCGAAGTGGGGCATGGGCAGGGGCCGGCGTTGATGAAGCGCATGCAGGGCCAGGAACTGTTCACGGATGTCGGTTCGTCAAAGGACAGTGAAGGAACTGACCGAGTCCTCTTTGCTCAACGGCGAGCCGCCTCGCAATCGCAGGAGCGTTCATGACCAGCAATTCCGCTCTGCCCTTTAGCCGAGACGTCCTGATGCTGGACGCCGCCGCGGAAATAGAACGTATTGCGAACCGGCTGCGTGAGATCACCTCGCGCACGTTGCGCAAGCGGGGCCTGGTCGTCGCGATCTCAGGCGGCATCGACAGCTCGGTATGTGCTGCGCTGGCGGTACGGGCCGTAGGTGCTGCGCGTGTATGCACACTGATCCTTCCGGAGCGGGACTCATCCGGCGACAGCGCTCGTCGTGCCGAAATGCTTGCCGCTCAGTTCGATCTGCAGCCGTTGACTGTGGACATCGCCCCGACTCTGGAGGCTGCCGGTTGCTATCGATCGCGTGATGAGGCGATGCGGCGTGTCTTGCCCGGCTACGGCGAGGGATGGCGCAGCAAGATTGAAATTCGCGGCGGCATACAGGGCCAGATCAATCACTTTCACCTGGTGGCACAGTCGCCGCAAGGAAGCATGCACGATGTCCGCTTGCCGCTGCCGGAGTATCTGCAGGTTGTTGCGGCGACCAGTTTCAAGCAGCGCACTCGCAAGATGCTCGAGTACTTTCACGCGGACCGGTTGAACTATGCAGTGGTGGGAACGCCAAATCGGCTTGAGTACGACCAGGGCTTCTTCGTAAAACTGGGTGATGGTGCTGCCGACATCAAGCCGATCGCTCATCTGTACAAGACTCAGGTCTACGCGTTGGGTGCAGCTCTCGGCTTGCCACAGGAGATCACCAGCGCGCGTCCGACAACCGATACCTACAGCCTTGCCCAGGGGCAGGACGAGTTCTATTTTTCGTTGCCCTATGCAGAAATGGATCTGGCGCTGTGGGCGCACAATCACGGTGTGCCGGCAACGCAGTTGGCCGAGGTACTCGACATCAGTCCTGAGCGGGCGCAGTTCATTTACGGCGATATCGATGCCAAGCGACGCACGACTCAATATCTCCATCGGGCGCCGGTGCTTATAGACGACGTTGCCGAGATCGATTTGTGATTGGAATGTACCCTCTATGAATCGCAGGTCGGTATTGATCGGTGCTGCGGGTGTGGCGGGCCTGACTGCGATCGGTGCCTGGCAGGCACTGCGCAGACGGCGAGCACAGCGCGTGGCAACGACCCGGCAGGCCGATAGCGGAAGGCAATCTGGCTCAACGGCAATGCGATACCGGAAATTTGGTACCACCGGCCTCGATGTTTCCGAGGTGGGTTTCGGTTCGTGGGGCATCGGAGGCCAGGCCTATGGCGCGGTTGAGGAAGCGGAGTCATTACGAGCGCTGGCCGTAGCCGAGGAGCTGGGCTGCAATTTCGTCGATACGGCGCTCGTCTACGGCGATGCCGAACGCGTGCTTGGCAAATTCATGCAGGGCCGCCGCTCGTGCTGGGTCGCAGCGACCAAGTTTTCAGGTCAGCCTGAAGGCATGACGACGCTGGAGCGCCAGCGGATCAACCTGCAAACCGACGTCATCGATTTCTATCAGCTTCACTGGATGCCGCGCGGCAAGGAAGAGCCGCTGTTCGATGAGCTGAGCAAGCTCAAGCGGTCGGGCAAGGGCGTCCCAGGCGCAATCGAATTTTGGCGAAGTGCCGAGGGGACGTCTGACCATCAGCAGTCTTCAACATATCGAACGACTTCAGGTGCGCCTCGGACTCGGCGACTACTGGTCACGCTTGTTGCGCAGAGTCGGAATAGGGTCGGTAGTTATTTCCGTTGTGGCCAGAGCCGATGGCGAACATCGGCCGGCCATTTTTGCGTGTCGAAACCATGAGCCTTGAAGAGCGCCATAACGATGCGTTCGAGGCCAAAGCCCAGACAAGCGGTGTTCGCCACGCTGCCGTCAGCCGCGCGAATCTCCCATTTGGATCCGAAGTGGTCCTGATGGAAATTGAATGAACAGCAGGCCGTAGGATTCTCCGCCGAAATCACCGGGATCAGTACTTCGAATTTGAGCCGTTGTTCCTTCTGGTTGGCAGCCATCATTTTCCCGCCACGCCCGAAGAAGGGATCGGAGGCAACGTCGGAGTTTGCATTGAGTCCTAAGGAGCGCAACAGCGATAGCCCGCGCTCAAGCCACATGTTGCGCCAATCGACTACCTCCTCGGCCGTGCCGGCGCGAATGAACTCACGCATGCGAAAGGACTGCATACGGGTCGGTTCGGCTGATGGCTCATGACGATAGGCCCAGCCAAGCATCGAGAACAATCTCCCGCCTGCAGGTAGCGTGCCCTTCAGAGTGGGGTAAAGCGGATAGCAGATCGCCGGGGTCATGCAAACATCCGTCATCGCAAGATATTCACTCCAGGGCTGACCCGTATTGGCCTTCTGTGCCAGTTCGCGCGCCTGCAGCTCCTTGCCGAAGAAGCTGAAAACCGTGCCGCACAGATGCGGAAAGGACTCCATGTAGTTATTACGTTCGATTACGTGGCGGTTGACGATTGGCGGGAAAGTGCGCGTTTCGGCGCCGTCCTCGCTAGCAATTTGCGATACGACCTCGTTGAAGCGTTCCAACACGTCTTCGAAGACTGCGCCACGGCCGAATGCGCCCTGTACGCCGACCGGGAAGATGTGCCCGTGCTGGACCAAGCCGTCATAGAACTCTGCAGGGTCGTAGTTGATCGTCATATGTGTTGCGTTCCATCGGGGACCCCGACTGGGGGTCCGTTGATCAGACTCAATCAGAGAGCAGCTGCCGCCGCGTCGCCTGCGACAGCGAACTGACTAACGGTCGAACTGCGAGCGCAGGCAAGTAATACCGCGCTCCCATGCAGATGCCATTCCAGAAAACATTTCAGCGCCATCGAACTGGCGGCGTGCGTTCACGGCTCTAGCACCCTTGAGGATGAATGTCTTGCTGGTTGCCGCTATTGCCTCGAAGGCGGCAATGGCTTCATCCAGTCCGCTCACGCCGTTGGCACTCAGCCAGTATAGATTGCGTGTCGAGAGTTCGAATGCCGAACCGAGCTGACGTGTCGTAGCGAATGCCCAAGCGTGATAGAAACCCAGCCCCCGCTGGTGCATGGCGGCGAGTTCAGCCTCGAAACGTTTCTGGAAGCGCTCTATGGGATTGTCTGCAGGCACGCGCCGCAGATGTTTGCGCCACAACGAACGAGACAGCTCGATCAGCTCCGGCGTCGATCTGCGGGTGAGACGATCGATGCGCACCGATTCCGCAAATAGCGGCAGGAATTGCGGGTCGGGAGGAATATCCAGACGAAAAGTCTGAGCAAAATCCTCGCCCGTTAGCTCGAAATAACCGGCGTTGTGGAAATAGCCGAGTCGGCGGCCGTCCACATCGAGGTCGGCAAGCACGATGGTGGATTTTACGTGATTGGTACGGTAATCGGTGCCGGAGGTATCCGGTAGCCACCATGCATCCGCTTCGGTACTGATCATCCTGCCGGCGGCCAGGTGCTCTTGAGCGTGTTCGATCAGCGGGCGCCAGACATTCAATTCCTGGATGTCCATGCCGTACAAGTCCCGCATTTCGTCGTGCGACGGTTTGTAGAAGGTCCACTGATCGCCTTCGAAGTCGATGGTGCAGGAGAAAGGCAGGATTGCTCGAGGCTCCATGCCGAGCGCGTGGATCACCTCGATCCAGACATCGACGTAGCAGTTCTTTTCAACCCAGAGCTGATCTTCGGCATGCAGCAGGCTGCGTTGATAGTTGGTCGCGTCCAGGTGCGGCAACACTCGAATTCTTTCCACGTGATTTCCTCGTCAGGGCCACAGGCGCGAACGCACTTCGGCCGGCCACTTTTGCGTATCGAAGCCGTGCGTCTTGAACAATGCCATGACAATTCGTTCCAGACCGAAACCCAGGCATGCTGTGTTGGCGATGGCTCCATCCTGCGTGCGAATGTCAAAAGTTGAGCCGAAGTGTTCCTGATGGAAATTGAACGAGCACAGGGCAGTAGGATCGTCGGCAGAGATCACCGGAACTAGAACCTCGAACTTGAGCCGCTGTTCTTTCTGGCTGACAGCGAGCATCTTGCCGCCGCGACCGAAGAATGGATCGGATGCCACGTCCGATCTGGCGGGTAAGCCCAGCCCCTGCAGCAGGGTAAGCCCGCGTTGGAGCCACATATCGCGCCACTCGACGACTTCGTCGGGTGTCCCCACCTTGACGAATTCGCGCACGCGAAACGACTGCATTCGGGTTGGTTCAGCAGAAGGCTCATGCCGGAAGACCCAGTTCAACATGGTCACAAGCCGACCGCCTTTCGGAACTACGCCAGTGAAGCTGGGGTACACGGGATAGCAGGCTGCGGGATTGAGAACCACCTCGGTGATGCCCAACAGATCGCCCCAGGGTTGGCCCTGGTTAGCGCGCTCAGCCAGTTCTCGTGCCTGCAACTCCTTACCAAAAAAACTATAGACGGCTCCGCACAGGTGCGGAAATGAATCGAGATAGTGGACCTTTTCCAGTACGCGTCGGCTGATGACCGGAGGAAAGGTGAAGACCTCGGCGCGATCGCTGCTGGAGAGCTGAGTGACGAGGGCGTTGAAACGTTCCAGTACCTCTTCAAAGACCGCACCGCGGCCGAACGCGCCGGGAACGCCCACTGGGACGATCAGCCCGTGCTCCACCAATCCGGCGTAGAATTTGCCGGAATCGTAATCAACAGACATTGCCCAGTTCTCTCGGTAAACGATGGCTAAGTGCTTGATCCCGACCGCTGTGCTGCAACCGCGAAGGCTCGTGCTTAGTCGTCCTTGAACACGAGCAGCATCGAAGCGCTCTTGGAGAGGATACGGTCGTTCGAGATCATCAGGGCGGCGGAGAGCGTGTCGCGATAGTGCCGGGCGACGCTGAACTTCGAGTCGTTCTTGTAACCCAACACGCCGATGATCTGCAGCGCCTTGTGGACGATCTGCGGTGCCGTCTCAGAGGCATTGATCTTCAGGTTGTTCATCTTCAGCGCCCAGCCGATCGAGGTCAGTTCCTCCATCCCATCGGCGCGGGCATCGATCTCGTCGAACTCCGTGGCGAGCGTGAGCCAGTTGTGGCGCAACGACTGCAACTGCGTGGAGACTTCAGCGAGACGCAAGGCACCAGGAGGTACGGTGCCCGGTTTCTTACGCGCCTCGGCACGGACGAACTTGGCGGCACGCGCCACTGCGTCGGCAGCGATGCCCCACCACAGCGATGCCCAGAGAATGTGCGAGAAGGGCACCATGGTCTGGGCCGAGGAGTCGGCGAAGGCACCCGGGATGATCTGCTCTTCGGGGCCGGTCGATTCGAGCCTGAAGCCGGGACTGCAGGTGCCGCGCATTCCCATGGTGTCCCAGGTGGTCGTCTGCGTCAGCTTGTAGTCGGCCTTTCGCACCAGCACGATGACCTGATCGCTGGCTGGCGAGTCGGGCGCGCGGCGGCTTGTGACCAGGATTCCGTCTGCCTGGTTGCAGTACGAAGCCGTGGTCGCATCCTTGTTCAGCGTGAAGCGACCATCCTTGCGCTCTACGGCACAGATACTGGAGCGTGTATCGCCACCCGTGCCGACCTCAGAGGTCATCGATCCGAGCAGATACTGGTGTTCGACCAGTTCCTGCATGTAGCGGCGCAGATAGGGAGATTGCATGGCGTGCCGAGCGATGCAGCCAACCTGGATGTGATGCATGGCAAGCACCATGCCGCTTGAACCGCAAGCTTGCGAAAGCGTCGAGCACATCGTCGCGAGCTCGCGCATGTTGCAGCCAGCACCGCCAAGTTCCGTGGGAATGACAGCGGAGAGGGCGCCGACCTTGCGCAAGGCATCGATCGTTTCATGCGGAAAGCGGCTCTTTGCGTCGACGTCCGCGGCGTGAGCTGCGGCTACATCACGGGCCACCCCGGCAACAGCGGCCTGAAGCGTCTGGATGCGTCCGCTGCGGGCATCGCTCGTCATGGATTGGGGTTCTGCTGACATGTTGAATGACCTGGTCGACGCGTGCAGACGGCCAGCGGCAAGGCTCCTGAGCGGCCCCGCATGCTGGTCAAAAGGTGAATGAATTCAAATTCTAGCAAATCTTCGGGGTAGATCCGTGACCTGGTGAGCAAACTGCATCGGGTGCCTGCCGGCAATCGGTCGTAAGTGCACACATCAGCCGGCGGCAGCCCCGAGGATGTCGGTGCGCCCCGTCACGCCTGGCTCGCTCGGCCGTTGCTGATGCCGGTCAAAAATCTACGCAATTGCCGCCAGACCGGCAGCGGAATCTCATGCCCCGTCTCGAACGGAACCCAGGTGACTTTCGCCCCGGCCAGACTCAGCCAGTTGCGTAGTTTCTCGCCAGCGGAGTAAGCAAGATCGGCATCGGTCTTGCCGTGACTTACCAGGATGGGAAGGTCGCGCATCCGGCTGGCGTGGAGATCCCATTCGTTCAATGCCAAACGCGAGGCCGACAGCAGAGCTAGACCATCCACGCGCACAAGGTCGTGGAGTATCAGTTCGCAGGCCAGCATGCCGCCCTGCGAGAATCCGGCAAGGACCAATGGTAGGTTCGAGTAGGTATCTCGAATCATCTGCAGGAGGTTGCGCAGTTGCAGTCGGACTGACTCACGGTTGTCAGGATAGTTGTCAAACAGATCGCGTGCACCGTATCGGAGGGCGGCAGCCCTTGCTTCACTATCGATCGGCCACCATGTGTAGCCACGAGGCTGCGCTGCGTGGGGCGCTCGTGGGAATGCAAACAATGCGGGCAATTGCATCGAGTGTGCGAAAGGCGCCAAGTCCGCGTTGTCCATCGCATACCCATGCAGGACTACTACGACCAAGCGGGCACTGGACGCCGGTCCGGCGATGATCGTGCTCAACCCCGCAATGGTTGCATTGCCTTGTTCCATGCTATGCCGCGGTCCCCGACAAGAGTGTCGAGCGCGGCTTGAAGCGGCCCTTCAACTTTAAGAAATGCTTCTCGTAACAGTGATAACTCACGAGTGCTGCGATATAGCTCAATGCCGTAATCACGAGAGCGTAGAGAGGAGGATAGAACTGCGTGACCGGCTTTAGCTGCGCAAGGATAGCGGGCCCAATGGAGAGAATGATGAGCATGTGAAACACGTACATGGCGTAGCTGTACTTGCCTATCGAGCGCAGCGGCGCGAATGCCAATAGCTTCTGATACGGTGTGTTTATTCGCGACGGTGCGGCAATCGCGCCCAACACAAGTAGGGCGAAACAGGCGGACAGTATTGTGTATCCGATCGTGAACGTGCCGTGCCCGTATAGCGAATACGTATCGGTAACCACGGCGCCGATAGCGCCGAGCGCCAGGCCCGAGATCCACAGCCTGTCCGAATGGCGGTGCAGCACTGAAACTGCAGCCGGTATGCGCAGGAGAGCGGCAGCAGCAGCTCCCGCCGCCAGAGCATCCATCCGGCAGACGGTAAGCATGTAGATTGCTTCGGACGGAGCGCCGATGAGCAGCATTGCGCAGCGAATGCAGAACGCGGCGACAATCAGTGTTGCGCATATTGTCCACACCGCTGGGGGATTGCGGCGGCGTAGGAGAAAAGGCCACACAAGATAGAACTGTTCTTCCACTGAGAGCGACCAGAAGTGTGGGAAACCGTGCACTGCCTTGCCGAACGGCTCCGCCCAATTGGCCATGAATGTCCACAGCCACACTTGGTGGACGCGGCTTGCCGCAATCACAGGATCCTGGGCGACGAAGTGCGGCGCCACTATCAGGGCGACAAACAGCGTGCCGTAGTACAAAGGGAAAATTCGCAGCGTACGGCGCGCAAAGAACGACTCGAAATAGTTGCCTGCTTGTTGAGTGTCCAGGAGGTTATTGGTAATCAGGAAACCTGATAGTACGAAGAACAGTTCGACTCCAGTCCAACCGGCGTGCGACAAGAGAGCTGCAGGCCACAGCACTCCAGAGACGTTGCCGTACACGTCCGCGTTGTGAAGGATTACTAACAGGATTGCCAATCCCCGCAGGCCGTCGAGCGCTGGGAAATAGCGGCGCGTGCTGAAGTAAGGAGGAGCGCTGGGCATGGACGAGGAGGTCATGGTGTGACGTCAGCTTCGAGCAGACTGACGGCTCTGGATATGCGCGCTCAGAATGGCGATCAGTCGCTCTCGTGACCAATACGGGGTGAATGTGTGATCGGCACCTTCAACCATCGAGACCCGCAGCAATCCCCGTCGCAGCAGACGGTCATATACCGATCCGCTGCCGCCACGTAATAGGTCGAGTCCCGGATCGCCTTCGGCAAAGACGAACAACAGGTCAGTGTGCTGCTTTGCAAGTCGTTGCAACTCGGAACCGAGATCGTCTGACATTGGGATGCGCATCCAGCGCGCCGTATTACGCATACCGTTGCGGATCACACCGAACGTGCGGCGCAGCAGGACCTGCACCAGCTCGTGGATGTCGACTCCACCGCTCAGCAGCTTCTTCCACGAAGCCCATTGGAACGCGTTCTTGCGATAGCGCATGGCGTCGGCTGCAATACGATGTTCGGGGAAGGTCAGAGTCATTCCGGCCTTCCATGAGAACGTGAGTGGGTTGATGGCCACTACGCTCTTCAGCTCCTTGCTGGAAACCGCGAACTTGAAGCTGTGATACGCGCCGGAACATAGCCCCATTGCATGACAGTCGCCAACGGCATTGCGTGTACGCATATGCCTGATCGCTGCATGGATGTCCTCGCTGGCGTGTGTTGTGTATACGTCGTTTTCAGGCCCGTCGGGGTGCGCGTCGCTGTCGCCGAGCCCGGAGAGATCCATGCGCAGCACGATGGCACCGTCCGCAGCCCATCGCCGTGCAAGCAGCACGTGCAGGCGATTTGGTCCGATGTGATGCACAGCGCCCGAGTTGAGCAGCAGAATCAGCGGCGCTTTGCCGTCCGCCTGATTGACCGGTTCGGTGACGACGCCGAATAGCGTTTGGCTCGAGTGTGGGAACAGAGCCGATTCGCGCACCCTGACAGATTTTCCGTTGGCTGACAGTACGTCGAACTCCGCATCCGGTTGGGCATGCAGCCGCGTCGGTCCGTTCGATGTCGGGGCTGTAAAAGACGTATCGGCAAATGTGCCGAGCCACGCGAGGGTGCTGGCGATCATTGCTGTAGGGACTACAGCCTCGTGCGAATCCAGCATCATCTCCGTAAATCCCGGAGCGCGTACGTGCTCAACTTCTGCGCCTGCGGTTCTGAGGTGCTCGGCCCATGCGCTGTTCGGGGGCATATCGTCCCGGTCAATTACCAGCATGCGACTTGCCGGTCGCTGCTGCTTCAGCAGATCAATACCGCCAAGTGCCGCACGAGTAGCCGCAGTCAGGGCAAAGCCTGCTGACTCCTGCAAATCCGGGATGAGTGTGGCCCATTCCGGCGGCTCCGATCGTTGACCTGCAAGCGCAAGCGCACGCAGTTCCCGCATGTAC
>DASYER010000006.1:0-51263 GCA_036498905.1 Steroidobacteraceae bacterium
GACGTATTCGCCTTTGGAGTGATTCACCGTTTCGTGAGAGGCGAATGGCTTCATGATGTTCCGATAGTAGCGGGCGTCGTCGGTCATCATGTGGGCATCCGGGGAAGCGGAAGCCTTGAGAGCCTCAGCAATCTTGGCCGCAGTCTCGCCTTTACGGATGGTCGGGATGTAGGTGGAGCGAACCTGTCCGCCGCGCTCCACCAAGGCAAACACGGTGTGCTTGTGGCCGTGGCCCGCGCGCTTGCCGAGGCGGGGATTCTTCTTGTTGCCGATGTAGGTTTCATCGGCTTCGATGGTGCCGCCGCCAGAGCCCATAAGGCCGCCCGGAGTCCCCATGGCATGACGGATGCGGTGGGACAGGAACCACGCCGTCTTATAGGTCACGCCAAGGGTCCGGTGCAGTTGGTGGCTGCTCATGCCCTTCTTGCTGGAACACAGCAGGTAGGCCGCCATAAGCCACTTGGAGAGGGGGATATGCGAGCGCTCAAACACCGTACCGACCGTCACAGAGAACTGCTCGCGGCATTCCTTCTGAATGCAGCGGTACAGGCCCTGACGTGCCTTCTGGACACGGCCATCCTTACGGACGGTGTCTTTGCCGGTCTTGATAAGAGAGCCGCCCTCGGCACCGCAATGCGGGCAAACCGGACCATTGGGCCAGCGAACTGACTCAAGGTATTCGCGCGCCTTGTCGTCGTCGTGAAAGAAGGGAGCCGTCAGGGAGGGGTTTTTCTTGGCCATGGCGAAAGGATGCGCCTAGCCGGTCTGTTTGTCAAGTATATAATCGCGATAAAAATAGCAAAACTTCGGGGTCGATGGCAGGGGCTCCGCGGCTTGAAAATCATCTGCAAAGAGGGAGGAATGCGATGGATACGGCAAACGGTTACGCGCTGCGGGCGGCACCCCCGCTATGGGAGAAACAGTCCTGGCTTGGGGCGGCCACGCTTGAGTCCGTGGCGGAGGTCAATGAACAGGTCCTGGCGTTGCTGCGCGCGCAATGCCTGGCCGCCACGGCGCAGCCATCCCTGATTCAGCACCTTCGCGGTCTGATGCTGGATCTGGATGCGAAATCGATGCGCTGCGCGGCCGCGAGCGCGGTGCTGCTGGTGGATGCGCAATTCGCGGACGCCCGGCTCTGGTCCGAGGCTATCGTCGGCACCGTGAACGACCGCCCGCCCGACCCTTCCGCGGCGTTCTTCACCGTAGACGGGACCGTGGCAGTAATGCGGCTGGTCGTGACTCATGCCTGGCACCTCGCCCGCAGCGAGCCGGCCGCGGCGCGCCTGCTGCTGGGCCTGTCGGCCTCCAATCTGGCCGTCATTGGGGGATGTACCCTCAGCCGCCTGACACAATTGGCCGAAAGCCGCACTCAATGGCTGCGTCCCCGCTGGGAAACCCGCACAAATGTGTGGCGCAACCTGCTGCGGACGGCCGTGACGGGAGACAGCGGCGCGGTCGAGCGTTTGCGGGTGCGGGGTCTGCAGCTGCTGGCCGCCGACGCGCGGCCGGGGTAAGGTGCGACGGTAGGCGTATTGCCCTAAGGACTGTCGCCCAGGGGCGACGTCTGTCTGGCACCGCACCAGACCCGGTATAACTGGGAATCTGCTTGTTCTGTGCCGTAACGAGGAGGACCTGACCCATGGCGCTCTGGAAAGAACCCAACGCACCGACCAGTCCGACACCGCCGCCCCCGATGCCATCCGGCACCCCCACACCCCGGGAGACCCCCATGTCCATCAACCCGCCCGCGAATACGGAAGCTCTGCGCCGTCCTCAGGTGGCACGGGGTGAACTGAAGGAATCCCTGATCGCCGCGGATCTGACCATCGAGGGCAAGATCGAAGGCTCCGGCCACGTCCGCATCGCCGGATCCTTCAAAGGCGACGTCAATGTGCAGGGCAACCTGACCATCGAGGTCGGGGCACGCGTGACCGGCCAGGTCCGCGCCAGCACGGTCATCGTGGGCGGGGAGCTGCACGGCAACATCGAGGCCGCCTCGCGTGTCGAATTGCAGGAAACCGGCATGGTCGTCGGCGATGTCAAAGCCGGCTCCCTCACCGTTGCCGCCGGCTCGCGCATGCGCGGCCAGGTCGAGTTCGGCTGGGGCGAGAAGGGCGTCAGCTCGCTGGCTTCGGCGAAGGTGGACGCGGCAGTCTCCTGATTCGAGGTCCCGCCACCTAGATGAATTCCGGCAAGACGCGCAGTTGTCCGCACTGCAAGGCCACCATCCTTGAAAGTGCGACCGTGTGTCCGGGTTGCCTGCACCATCTGCGCTTCGATCCGGCGGCGCAGCGCATGCTGCCGGCGGCGACACCGCTGCGGGTCGAGGGAACCATTCGGCACCCGCCGACTGGTGGCACCTGGGAATACTCGATAGTCCTCGCCGTACGCAATGAGCGGGGCGAGGAACTCACCCGTCAGGTCGTCGGCGTCGGAGCGCTCGCTCCCTCCGACGTGCGCTCGTTCAGTCTTTCGGTGGAACTGTTCGCCCCGCAGACCCTGGCGCGCGACCCGCGCACGGAACCACGTGGCGCCGGCGCCGCGCCCGGCGCCCCCGGTACTTCACCGCGGCCTACGGCGCCGGCCGTGAGCAAGTCACCCTTCCGCGACCCCCGTGACCCGCGTACCCGGCCGCCCATGACCGCGCGTGATTCGACCACCGGGGGAAACTCGGGGGGGCCGCCGGCTTTACCCCGCGATCCGCGCCCGCCGGCGCTCGAAACCCATGTGCGTACCCGGCCGGCAGCGCAACCGTTGACCAAAGATCGACCGAAGGACTGAGCCGACGCGGGGTGACAAAGCAGTTGTGCTACCCTCTCGCGCCCATCACGCCGCAAAATCGGCCTACCAGTTGCCCATGTACGCGCTCTCAGTTCACGGACTCACAAAGACTTACAGAAATGGCGTCCAGGCCCTGAAGGGCATCGACCTTGAGGTCGAGCAGGGCGATTTCTTCGCGCTGCTGGGACCCAATGGCGCCGGCAAGACCACGCTCATCGGCATTACAACCTCACTGGTCACCAAGTCGGGCGGCACCGTCAAGGTATTCGGCCACGACATCGACCGGGAGCTCGAAGCGGCGAAGTCCTGCATCGGCGTGGTGCCGCAGGAGCTGAATTTCAACATGTTCGAGTCGCCGCTCACCATCGTCGTCAACCAGGCGGGCTTCTACGGCATCGAGCGCAAGGTCGCGCGCGTGCGCGCCGAGAAGTACCTGAAGCAACTGCAGCTGTGGGACAAGCGCAATTCGATGGCGCGGGGACTGTCGGGCGGCATGAAGCGCCGGCTGATGATCGCGCGCGCACTGATGCACGAGCCGAAGCTGCTCATCCTCGATGAGCCGACCGCGGGAGTCGATATCGAGATCCGCCGCTCGATGTGGGATTTCCTGCGCGAAATCAATGCCAGCGGCACGACCATCATCCTGACGACCCACTACCTGGAAGAGGCCGAGACCCTGTGCCGCAATATCGCCATCATCGATGGCGGGCACATCGCCGAGCGCGACCGTATGAGCAGCCTGCTCAGCCGCATGAACACCGAGACTTTTGTCCTAAACCTGCGCGAAGCGCTGACCGAGGCGCCGGATCTCACCGGCTATCCGGCCTTGCTGTCCGATCCGCATACACTCGAAGTCGAGCTGTCCCGCGGCCAGTCGCTCAATGATATTTTCCTGCGTCTCTCGCAGCTCGGGATCCATGTCGTGAGCATGCGCAACAAGGTCAACCGTCTCGAAGAGATCTTCATGCGTCTGGTCGAGGGTAAGGCGCAGCCTGCAACGAGGGCTGCCGGCTGATGGACGCACAGGTCAAATCGGACGTGCCCCAGGCCGTAGACCTCGGCAGGGTGTACTGGTGTGGTTTCAAGACCATCATCATCCGCGAATACGGCCGCATCATCCGCATCTGGGGCCAGACCCTGGTGCCGCCGGCGGTGCAGGCGACGCTGTACTTCACCATCTTCGGCAGCCTGATCGGCCGTCGTGTCGGCCAGTTGGGCGGCTTTGACTACGTGCAGTTCGTGGCGCCCGGACTGATCATCATGAGCGTGATCCAGACCTCCTACGGCAATGTGGTCTCATCGTTCTTCGGCGCGAAGTTCGGCAAGCACGTCGAGGAGCTGCTGGTGTCACCGCTGCCGAACTGGCTCATCGTTGCCGGCTACACGGCCGGTGGCCTGCTGCGCGGCGCACTGGTGGGCATCGTCGTGACGGTGGTGTCGCTGTTGTTCTCGAGGATACCCCTGCACCACCCGTTCATCGTCATCTGCGCGGCGCTCATCACCTCGATCGTCTTCTCGCTCGGCGGCTTCATCAACGCGCTGCTGGCGAAGAACTTCGACCAGGTGAACTGGATCCCGGCCTTCGTGCTGACCCCGCTGACATATTTTGGCGGCGTGTTCTACTCGATGCACATGCTGCCGCTATGGGCGCAGAAACTGTCATATGCCAATCCCATCATGCATATGGTGAATGCGTTCCGGTACGGCTTTCTGGGTGTCTCCGACGTCAATATCCCCTGGGCCTTCGCGATCACGATCGCATTGGCCGCGGCGCTGTTCACGGCCGCCGTCATGATGATGAACGTCGGGCGCGGCATCCGCGACTGAGACCGCGTTCACGATTGCGTTGCGAAGCAACAAAACTTTCACGATTCATTCACTGAACCGCCTTGCACCCTTGCGAGGCTGTCGGCCTCATGAAGGCCGGTACCTTGAGCACCTTTGTCGCGCGCGTCGATGCGGCCGAATTTGGCCTCTGCCGCACGCTCAATGCCCTGAGCCGGCGCCCGCCGGTACGCCGCCTCTTCCAGGTGGTCAGCCGGCTGGGCAATGGGGTGATCTGGTACGCGCTGCTCCTGGCCCTGCCACTGCTGCGCGGTCGCGCCGGATTGCGGCCGGCCCTGGTGATGGCGCTCATCGGCGTCATCGGCGTGGCCTTGTACAAGCTGCTCAAGCAGACCCTGGTGCGCGAGCGCCCCTTCATCACCCATAGCGGCATCTCCCTGCACGCCGCACCGCTGGACCGTTACAGCTTCCCCTCGGGTCATACCCTGCACGCCGTCGCCTTTACCTGGCAGGCCGTGGCCCACGTCCCGGAGCTTGGCTGGGTGCTGGTCCCGTTCGCCTCGCTGGTGGCCGCCTCGCGCGTGGTACTGGGGCTGCACTACCCCACCGACGTGCTGGTCGGCGCGGCCATCGGCGCCCTGCTCGGGCAGCTCGGCCTGACATTGGGATAAGGCCGTCGGCGATCCGCGACGCTGCGTCAGCAGGAACGGCGCGGCAACTACGCTACACTTGCGCCTCATGGGCAAACGCGCATTGATCGTAGACGACTCGAAGTCGGCACGTCTGTCTCTGGCCCGCATTCTCGAGAAGCACGCCATCGAGGTCGATACTGCCGAGTCGGCGGAACTGGCCCTCGAGTACCTGCGCACCCATCGTCCGGATGCGATCTTCATGGATCACATGATGTCCGGCATGGATGGTCTGCAGGCCGTCCAGTCCATCAAGAGCAATCCGCGCACTGCGACCATTCCGATCATGATGTACACCTCCCAGGAGGGTGAGCTGTACGTCGGGCAGGCGCGGGCGCTTGGGGCGATCGGTGTGTTGCCCAAGCAGATCAAGCCGGCCGATGTCACCAAGGTGCTCTACCAGCTGAACCTGGCCGTCGATCGGCGCAGCAACGATCAAGGCAGCTTCCGCGCCCTCGTCGAGCCCCTGTCAGGGAATGCCAATGATGCGTATGGGCATACGGGTACACATCCGCTGCACTCCCACGATCCGGCCCTGCCAGCGGCGGCGCTGCGCGAACAGCTCATCGACCTGCGCCGCACAGTGCTCGCCGGCTTCGATGCCCAAGGGGACCGGTTGCTGGCCGACATGCGCGCGGTCCTGCATGAACAGCCGCCGGCCGCGCTCGGCGGTCCGCCCGGGGCACCGCGCGCCGGACTGCCCTGGCTACTGGCGGCGGCCGTATCGGGTGTTTGCATCATCCTGGCATTGCTGCTGTGGCAACAGGGCACGCGCCTGTCTTCCCTCGAGACTGAACTGTCGCAACTGCAGGCGGCCGCAGCCGTGAGTCCCGCCGCGCCGGTTGCGCCTGCGGCGCCGGTCGATGCGCCGGTAGCCGGGGGGGCCGCTGCCGATGCGGCACCGGCGATGCGCGCAACTGCGCGGCCGATCATTCAATCCGTGCCCTACGGAGTCGAGCCATTCAGCGGCGCCCGTCTGGATGCCCTGCGCCAGTTGTTCGATCGGCTCACCAATCAGGGCTTCCAGGGCAATGTCGACATCCGCACCTCCAGTGGCCGGTTCTGCCTGGTCGGCAATGCCACGGACGGCTATTCGCTCGCGCCGGACGATCTGCCGTATTCGAAGTGCGACCTGGTCTCGGCGACGCACGAAGATCAGGCCGCAGGCAGCATGCGTATCCCGGTGGTGTTGGCGGATCTGATGAGCACGGTGCGGGCCAGCAGTCACGATCTGATCCATGTCCAGGTCAGCGGTGCGGACGGCAGCCCTCCGGTCGCCTATCCGGCCGTTTCCGACACGCTCACGGCGGGGGAATGGAATCGCGCCGCCGGCGCCAACAACCGGATCGAAATCCGCCTGCGCTAGAGTGCTTTGAAAGCCCATTTCGAATACGCGCTGGAGAGCGGCTTCAGGCCGCCATGGTGGCTGCGCAACGCCCACGTGCAATCCATTCTGCCGAGCCTGGCGCTGCGACGGGCGCTGATACGGCGCCGCTGTGCCCTGGTGCAGCAGCACAGCCGCTCCATAATCATAGACTGCGGTGAGGGCGTGCGGCTGCTGGCGCTGCACACGCCCGCAATCCAGGCGCAGCCGGCTGGGGCCGTGCTCATGCTGCATGGCTGGGAAGGCGATGCGAATGCAATGTACATGCGCTCGCTGGGCCGACGGCTGCTGGCGCACGGCTTTGCAATACTGCGTCTGAACCTGCGTGATCACGGCGGCACGCAGGCACTGAATCCGGGACTGTTCCATTCCTGTCTGTTGCCCGAGATCGTCGGCGCGGTGCGCGCTGCCCAGCAGCTGTTCGGTACGCTGCCGCTGCATCTGGCGGGCTTCTCACTGGGCGGAAATTTCCTGTTGCGCGTGGCTGCCGATGCGCCGCAGGCGGGCTTGGATATCGCCAGTGTCGTGGCGATCTCACCGGTGCTCGAGCCGCGCGCCACGTTGGATGCGATCGAGTCCGGTCCGCGCGTCTATCGGCGCTACTTCGTGCGCAAGTGGGGCAGTTCGCTGCGCGTCAAACAGCGGGCCTGGCCGCAGCTCTACCAGTTCGGTGATCTTGAGCGCTACGACAGTCTGCGGCAGATGACGGCGGAGCTGGTCGAGCACCACACCGGATTCGACACTCTGGAGGATTATCTCGACGGCTATGCGATCACCGGACAGCGGCTGGCGGGGCTTGCGGTTCCGGCCACGATCATCACGGCGGCCGATGACCCGATCGTGCCGGTAGCCGACCTGAATCGGCTCGCCGCTTCGCCCGCGCTGCGCGCGCTGGTGACTTCGCGCGGCGGACACTGCGGCTTTCTCACCGGACTTCTCGGCGATACCTGGGCCGAGCAGGCGGTCGTCGCGCATCTGACCCGCTGACGGTGAGCGCGCAATTTAGCGTTCGCGCTTTTCCTCGAAGTTGATGATCGGCTCACCGCTCGTGACGGTGACCTCCCCTTCGATCACCGCGCCCCTGGCGATCGCGATGCTGCGCGCCGTGACGCGTCCGCGGATCACCGCCGAGGCGCGGATCTCAAGCTTCTCATCGACCCGGATGACGCCATTGATGAGACCGGCGACGACGCCGCTGCGCGCGTGAACTTCGCCGTCCCAGCGCGCGCCGACGGCCAGACTCAATGGTCCCTTCACGTCTCCGTCACCGCGCACCTGCCCGCACATGACGAGGGCACCGGGCGTTTCAATATCTCCGGTGATGCGGCTGCCCTTCGCGACGAAAGTGGGTGCGACACCCATCTTGTCGAGCAATCGCCGTTTCGGTATTTCCGCCATCTCAGTGAAGCCTTCGAGTCACAGCCAGCATGTTGCCGCAGCAGCGCGGATTTCGCCGAGCGTGCAACAAACAACTGTGACGCATGCACGAATCAATGGTCCTGATTTGACAATTTTGGCGAGCGGGGGCCATTCCTGACGTATTACGTCACCTGAGCCGGCGCGGCCGTATGAATCGAAGTGCTGGAAAAACAAGCACTTCGAGCATTGGCACAGCCTTTGCTTTATCCAATCCAAGAAGCGGATAACTCCCCCGGTGTCCGCTCTCGAACTGGCCGCGACGCATTTTTCAAGCGTTCGCGGCCTTTTTTTAGCCCAAAGAAAGGGGTGCCGCTCCCAAGCCCCTAATTTGCAAAGAAATGCTGGAAAACAAGGCGTTTTCCTACATTTTCCGGTGAACAAACTTTAACCAAACAAGTCTACCCTCGTGCACAGGGTGGCCAGCCTGGTGGGTAAAATTCCACTGCGGCACATCTGTCCGCACTGCCGGCCGATCTGGCCGGCCTGATCGCCAAAATACGGAAGGAACGCATGAACAGGCCAGGCTCGCCGCCGCTGCCCCGTCGTCTGTCGGCCCCCGCCACCCAGGGTCTTGCCCAGGTGCCGGCGCTGACCGCGGTGCGTTCACTGCGGCTCGACAATGGTCTGAAGATCATCGTCTGGTCGGATCACAGTATTCCGAGCGTTGCGCTTCACAACTGGGTGCGCGTCGGCAGCCGCAACGAAGTGCCGGGGCTCACCGGGCTTGCTCATTTCTTCGAACACATGATGTTCAACGGTACGGCGCGCCATGGCGCCGGTGAATTCGACCGGTTGATGGAAGAGCAGGGTGGTTCAAACAACGCCTTTACCTGCGATGACGTCACCGTCTACCAGGACTGGTTTCCGCGCGGCGTACTGGATCTGGTGTTTGAACTGGAAGCAGATCGCATCCACGGCCTGAGCCTCGATCCGGCGCAGATCGAGAGCGAGCGCGGCGTGGTGTATTCGGAGCGGCTGCTGCGCGTCGATGACAACAACCAGGGCTACCTGAGCGAGCAGGTTCAGTCGCACGCGTTCATCGCGCATCCCTACCGGTTTCCGACCATCGGTCTGCCGGAGGATATCCGCGGCTGGACGGCGCGCGATCTGCGGCAGTTCTATCGCACCTACTACGCACCGAACAACCAGACGATCGTGCTGGTCGGCGATGTGAGCCATGAGGAGGCTTTCGCGCTTGCGCGCCGCCACTTCGGGCGCCTGCCACGCCAGGCGGAGCCGCCCGCCGTTCTCGTCCGCGAGCCGGAGCAGGTCGGCGAACGGCGGGTGATGGTGCGGCGTCCCGCGCAGATGGCGCTGCTGCAGTACGCCTACAAGGCGCCGGCGGCCGTCGATCCATTGGGGCCGGCGCTGAATCTGCTGCTGACGGCGCTGGTGGACGGCAATGCGTCGCGCCTGAACCGTCTGCTGGTCGAGCAGCGCATGGTCGCCCAGGACGTCGCGGCCGATTGGCACCAGGGATTTGATCCGTCGCTGTGCTGGTTCTGGTTCACGCTCGCAGAAGGGGTGGATCCGCACCATGCGCGCGACATCATCGATGCGGAGCTGGCGGGCATCGCGACCACGGGTCTGGCCGATGCGGACCTGGATCGGGCACGCAATCTGAACGCCGCGGCGTTTTGGAAACAGCTCTCGACGATCGACGGCAAGGCACATCTGCTGGGCGAGTACGAGGTGTTGCGCGGCGGCTGGCGCAATCTGTTCGAAGCGCCCGCGCGGCACGCGCGCGTGACACGCGAGGAGATCTCGGCAGCGGCGCGCCTGCTGCTGAATCCGCGGCGGCGCACGGTCGGCATGCTGTTGCCGGCAGAGGCGGGCGCCGGCCCCGATCCGGGCGCCGCGTAATGCTGAAAGCGCAGGTCAAGGCGAAGTCCCCGAGCGCGCGGATCATTGATCTGCACCCCAAGGGGTTCGGCGTCCCGGCACACGAGCGCATCGTGCTGGCAAACGGAATGACCTTGCTGATCGTGCCGCGCCGCGATGTGCCGCTGGTGGCCTTCCAGATGTTGTTGCGGGGTGGCGCGCTCGGCGACCCGGCCGATCGGGCAGGTTTGGCCAGCCTGACTGCCGGGCTGCTCGACAAGGGCGCCGGCGCGCGCGATGCCGCGGCGTTCGCCGAGAGCGTCGAGGGTGCCGGCGGCAGCTTTGCGGGCAGTGCGGGAGCCGAATGCATCAGCATCAACGGCCAGTTCCTCGCGCAGGATCAGGCGCTGATGCTTGAGCTGCTGGCCGATGCGGTGCGCGAGCCGCGCTTCGCCGCGACGGAGTTCACCCGGCAGCGTGCCCGGCAGATCGGCCACATCCGCTCACTGAAGGATTCGGACCCTTCCGAACTGCTGCCGCAGTACGGCCGCGCGCTGCTGTTCGGCGCTCATGCCTACGGGCGCCCGGCCAGCGGCAGCGAGGACTCGCTGCAGGCCATCGCGCTCAAGGATGTCATCGAGTATCACCGCGCGCATATCGGCGCGGATCGGGCGGCACTGGTGGTGGCCGGTGATGTCGATGTGGCGTGGCTGAAGGCGGATGTGGCCCGACGCTTCGGCGCCTGGCAGCCGGCCGCGACGCCCCTACCGGCGGTCGCAGCGACCGTGAAGCTGCGCAAGCGGCGCGTGCTGCTGGTGGACTCGCCCGGATCGGCGCAGTCATATTTCTGGGTGGGCGCCACCGGGCTGGATCGGGCCTATCCAAAACGAGCGGCGTTGGATCTGGTGAATTCGCTGTACGGCGGACGCTTCACCTCGCTGCTGAATTCGGAGCTGCGCATGAGGAGCGGACTGTCGTACGGCGCGGCGTCCGGCTTCACGCGCAGCCGGGCAGCCGGCGAGTTTGCGATCCGCACCTTCGCGGAAACCCGGCACACGGTGCGGGCGATTGATCTGGTGCTGAAGACACTGTCTCGCCTGAAGCGCGCGGGCATCACCCAATCCATGCTCGATTCGGCCCGCTCGTATGTGATGGGCCAGTATCCGATGAATCTGGAGACCGCCGCCGACTGGGCCGCGCAGCTGGCCGAACTGGAACTTTACGGACTCGATCCCGCGTACGTCGAGGGCTATGGGCCGGCCCTGCGCAGTGTCACCCTGCGCGATGCCAACCAACTGGTCGATGAGGCCTTCCCGCTCGGTCGCCAGCTGGCGATCGTCGTCATCGGCGATGCGCAGCAGGTGCGCGAGCGCCTGGAACGCTACGGGCCCGTGCAGCAGATTGCCCTGGCAGCCGGCAGCTTCACCGACGAACACGGCGCGCCGTAGATGACGGCGCGCCGTTTCGGTTTTCCTCTCATTGACCCGACAGCTTGCTGAGAACTGCGCGATTGGCATAAGCGACGGACACTGCGTCCTGATGGGCCAGACGCTCTGACAGGGAGCCATCGGATGCCTCCAGGCGCGCCGTCATGATGGCTTCATTACAGGCGCGCTGGGCTTCATCCAGGTGGCCGCTGGCCACATAGGCCACGCACAGGTTGGTGCTGGCGGCCACCTCGTTCGCGTCGAAATCCGCGGCGTGCGGTGCCAGCTTCGCAATGACGGCCGCGTAATTGCCCGCCATCAACTGTTCACCGGCGGCGGCGTCGGTGAATCCGGTCAACACGAGCTTGTCGGATGCGGCATCGGCTGGCGCAGCCGCTGCGATCAGCAGCGCACCGGCCAGCGCGGCCGCCAGTGGCACATGGTGGATACTCTTCGGCAATTGCAGTTTCATGACAGGTCTCCTCTCGATGACTGTTACGGCGCACCGGTATTTCCCGACGGTGCGCATACAAGCTAGGAGCCTTGCTGCAGCGAAACAAACGAATAGATTTGCGGCTATGAGTGAATGCGGCTCATCGCACCGCCCGCGAGCGTGCGCACCTCATTGAGGAGCCATGCGCTCATCGCGCGCACTTCCGGCTTTGCCGCATCCTTGGGCCGACTGGCCAGATAGTAGGTATCGGTGGTGTGCAGGGTCAGCGGGAAGATGCGCACCAGCGATCCTGATTCGAACCACATGCCGCACAGTGCCTCCGGGACCAGCGCCACCCCGACGCCGCGCTCGGCGGCCCGCACCACTGCCGACATGGTGTCCAGTTCAATGACGTTCTTCGGTTCCGGTGCCTGAAGACCCAGCTCCTCCGCCCAGCTGTTCCAGGCGAAGGGGCGTGACTTGTGAACGATGAGCGCCATGTCGCGAAAGACATTCGCCCCCAGCCGCTTTACGGTCGGTGCGTACTCACTGGCGCATGCGGCGACCAGTGACAGCGTGAGCAACGGAGTGACGCTGACGCCCTGGGGCGGGGCATCCGCCAGCAGCACGGAGATATCCGACGTCAGCGGGTGGGCCGCGGGCCGCGGATCACGCGTGTCGACATGGATGTCGATGTCGGGCCATGCGGTGCAGAAGTCGGCCATGCGCGGCACAAAGATTTCGGCGGCAAAGAATGGTGGCAGCAGCATGCGCAGCGTTATGCGGTTATTGCGACGGGCGATGCGCGTGATACTGCGGTCGATGGCATCGAGCAGCGGACCTACCTCATCCAGCAGCGTGGCACCGGCGGTGGTCAATTCGAGGGCGCGGGTTTTGCGCTCGAACAGGCGCACGCCCAGGCAGTCCTCGAGCTCCTTCATCTGGTGACTGACAGCCGAGGGAGTGAGGAACAGCTCATCCGCCGCGCGCTTGAAGCTGCGGCGATGGGCCGCGACACAGAAGGCGCGCAAGCTGCGCAAATGGGGTGGGCGGGACAATCGCATCAGTATTGTCGGACGACATCTGGCCAGGTGTTCATCGAGCAAGAGGGGTGCAATTTCGATGCCACCGGCGCGGGGCCAAAATGGTGCCGCCCTCAGGGCCGACGCCCCGACGGGGCGCAGGGTAAGTATTGAAAGATATGGGGCGAAGTCCCCATTATGGCTGGCTATGGAATTTCGCGACTACTACCAGACCCTCGGCCTGCAGCGCTCAGCCTCAGCGGATGAGATCCGCAAGGCCTATCGGCGCCTGGCCCGCAAGTACCATCCGGACGTCAGCAAGGAGGCGGACGCACTCGAGCGCTTCAAGCAGATGCAGGAGGCGTACGAGGTGCTGAAGGATCCGAAGAAGCGCGCGGCCTACGATCAGCTGGGGGCCAACTGGAAACAGGGCGAGCAGTTCCGGCCGCCGCCGGATTTCGGGGCCGGCTTCGGGTTCAACCCGGGACGCCGCGGTCGGGCGCAATCGGCCGGCCACGGCGGTGCGGGCAATACTGAATTCGCCAATGACGAGCAATTCAGCGACTTTTTCTCCTCGCTGTTCGGCGGTGGCGAGTCGCCCTTCGCGGGGGCCGGTGCCGGCGGCGCCCGGCGACGCAACGGCCGCGACCAGCACGCCGGCATCGAACTGGATCTGGAGGAGGCACACCGGGGCACGGTGCGTAACCTCACGCTGCAGCAGGCCCCGGCGCCCGGGCAGAACGCGCCCAGCGAGCGCACTTTGCGTGTCACATTGCCCGCGGGGGTGACCGAAGGGCAGTCGATCCGGCTCGCGGGCCAGGGCGAGCCGGCGGTGGGCAAGGGTCGCGCCGGTGATCTGTACCTGGAGGTGCATATCCGTCCGCACCGCAATCTGGAACTGGACGGGCGCGACGTGAAGCTGACCCTGCCGGTGGCTCCGTGGGAGGCGGCTCTGGGCGCAACGCTCACCGTCCCGACGCTGGGCGGCCCGGTGGACTTGCGCATTCCGCCGCAGTCCCAGTCGGGCAGTCGACTGCGATTGCGGGGCCGCGGGCTGGCCGGTGATCCACCGGGCGATCAGTACGTGGTCCTCAAGGTGGTCCTGCCGCCGGCGGACACTCCCGCGGCGCGCGAACTGTACGAGCGGATGCGCACCGAACTGGCGTTCGATCCGCGCGCGAGCCTATAGCAGCGCGACCGGCAGTGGCTTGCCGCGCGTCAGCCAGGCGCGCTCCTCAGGAGTCGTGGTCCGTCCCAGCACCCGGTTGCGCCGCGGAAAGCGGCCAAACCGCGCGACGATGCTGTGGCTGTCGCGGGCAGTGCGCACGGCCGAGCCGGCCAGCGCGCATTCCGGACCGCTGGCCTCGCTCGCGAGCCGCTCGAAAATCGCCAGCGATTCCTCCTGCATGGCCAACGACTCGGCCCGCTGCAACGGCATGCAGAAATACAGCCGCTCGATCAGGGTGAGGGTAGCGTCGGCGCCGGATTGAATGCCGTTCAGGGTTGTCGCGAGCGCCTGTTCGTCGCAGGCGTAACACCGGGGTGTGCCCTGGTGGATGATGCGCGGGAACTGGTCCAGCACGATGATCAGGCTCAGTGCACGGCGTGGGCTGTTGGCCCAGGCCGCCAAGGCCCCGGCCGCGGCCTGATCGAGCACGGGAGCGTACCGCTCGCGCACCAGCTGCGCGGTGAACTGGGCGCTTCGGGTGAGCCGACCGGGGTCCAGCCAGAATTCGCGGACCTCCCGTGCCAGCTGCTCGGTCATCCCGTCATGCTACTCGCACAGACTTTCCAGGTAGCCCTGCGCGACCGGCGAGAGCCGCTTGCGGGCGAGCTCGCGTGCCTTGGGCGCATCCACGATGTACTCCAGGGGACCTGTGACCAGGATCTGGCGGATTCGTGGGTGTCGGGCCGAGGCTCGAGCCATTTTGTTGAGGACGGTGAAGCCGCGCGCGATCTTGCCGGGAGAGGCCCGGTTGGTCTCGATGACGCGGGCGAGGTACTGCCCGAAACGGGAGTACAGGAAAAAATCATCATCTCCGACCTGGAAGCGTGCTTCCGCAAAAAAGTCGGGAAAGTTCTTCTCTAAATATTGAGAAACTCGTAGAAGACGGGGCCCAGGGTCGCTCGTGGTCGACGCTTTGCGGTTCTTCATCACTGTTCTCGCTACACCTCCAAGGGTCCAGACCACCATTTCTGGGCGTCACGAGCGGTACCACACCTCGCAACGCGGCGCGAAAGTTACGGCAGTTGCGACAGTGATGCAATAGTTTTGATTGAGAACTTCTCCGCGCTTTAGCGTAGGAGTGGGCCGCACGCCGCCGCCGCGCCGCGGCTGAGGAGCGAGGCCGCGCGGCAAAGTGCCATAATGTCGGCAAAACAGCCTTGCGACACGCCTTGCCGACTTCCAGTTTCAATCCCTGCGCCATCGTGCCCGTGTTCGACCACGAACACGCCGTGGCGCGAGTCGTGACGGCGGTGCGGGCCGCGGGCTTGCCCTGTCTACTGGTGGATGACGGCTCCGGCCCGGCCTGCGCCCGGGAACTCGACCGCCTGGCCGCGACGATGCCGCAGACCACTCTGCTGCGACTGCCCGTCAACGGCGGCAAGGGCGCGGCGATGCTCACCGGGTTCGCCGCCGCATGGCAGCGCGGCTTCACTCATGCGTTGCAGATCGATGCGGACGGGCAGCATGCCCTCGGGGATATCTCGACCTTCATCGAGGAAGCCCGCCGCCAGCGACAGGCCGTGATCTGCGGACAGCCGGTGTTCGACCGCAGCGTGCCGGCGGTGCGGCTGTACGGCCGCTACCTGACACATGTCCTGGTGTGGCTGAATACCCTGTCGCGAGCGATACCGGACTCGATGTGCGGTTTTCGGGTTTATCCGCTGGCACCCGTCATCGGCCTGATGGCCGAGGAGTACATTGGCCGCCGCATGGACTTCGACGTGGAGATCATCGTGCGGTTGTACTGGCGCCGGGTGCCGATGCGCTGGCTGCCGACCCGGGTCGTCTATCCGTTGGATGGTGTCTCGCATTTTCGCATGTTCCGGGACAATGGCCGGATGGTGGCCCTGCAGCTGCGACTGCTGGGCGGCATGCTGCGCCGGCTGCCGCGCCTGCTGGCGCGCGACACCCCGTGAAGGGCTCGCAGACCATGTCCGAGGGCGCGCAGGCCGCGTGGGCGGCCACTCGCGAACGCGGTGCGCTGTCGATGATGTGGCTGATGTTTCACGGGGTGAAGCTGCTGTCGCGACCCCTGGCAATGCCGTTCATATACCTGTCGACGGCCTATTTTTTCGTCGTCAGCCGGCGCGCCCGGGCCGCATCGCGGGACTACCTGGCGCGCATCGCCGTGGCGGCGCCGGAGTGTGGCGTGAACGCCGGGCCGATGAGCGTCTACCGGCACTTCCTCAGTTTCGCGCGCGCCATCGTCGACAAGCAGAATGCGTGGCTGGGTCGCATCGACTACAGCCAGGTCGGCATCGAGGATCACGCCAGAATGCGCGTCATGGCCCAGGCCGCGCGCGGCGTGCTGCTGATCGGCTCGCACCTCGGCAACCTTGAACTGTGCCGTGCGCTGGCAACCTTGAATCGGCGCGTGCGGCTCAATGTCCTGGTGCATACCCGCCACTCGAAGAGCTTCAACCAGGTGCTGCGCATGGCCGGGGCGACGCAGGTTGAACTGATCCAGGTCAGCGAGCTGTCGGCGGCCACGGCGCTGATGCTGAAGAGCCGGATCGACCAGGGTGAATGGGTCGTCATTGCGGGTGACCGGGTACCGGTGCACGGTGGACGTACCGTTGACGTGCAGTTGCTGGGCGCGACTGCGCCACTGCCGGTGGGTCCCTATGTGCTCGCCTCGGTGCTCGAATGTCCGGTACACCTGCTGTTTTGCCTGCGGCGGCCGGACGGCTATCGGGTGTTCTTCGAACCCTTCTGCCTGCAGGTGCGCTGGCAGCGCTCGCAGCGGGATGCAATCATTGCCGATCTGGCACAGCGTTTCGCGACCCGCCTGGAGCACTATCTGCTGATGGAACCGCTGCAATGGTTCAACTTCTACCCGTTCTGGCGATGACGGCCGGACGATGACCGACACCGTCTTTGTCTCCGGCTCCAGCCGCGGCATCGGCCGCGCCATTGCCCTGCGTCTGGCCAACGACGGCTATGACGTGGTCGTGCACTGCAAGTCACGCCGCACGGAAGCGGAGCAGGTCGCCGAGGGCATCCGGCACATGGGGCGCCGCGCGCGGGTACTGCAGTTTGACGTCGCCAACCGCATGGCCTGCGCCAGCGCGCTCGCGGAGGACATCGAGACCAACGGCTGCTACTACGGCGTGGTGTGCAATGCCGGTTTTGCGCACGATGACGCCTTTCCGGCCATGACGGGGGAAACCTGGGACAGCGTGGTCCACGGCAATCTGGACGGCCTGTACAACATCCTGCATCCGCTGGTCATGGCCATGGTGCGCCGGCGCGCGCCGGGACGCATCGTGACCCTGTCATCGGCCTCGGGAGTCATGGGCACGCGTGGCCAGACCAACTACAGCGCGGCCAAGGCCGGCATCATCGGTGCGACCAAGGCGCTGGCCTTGGAGCTGGCCCGTCGCCAGATCACGGTGAACTGTGTTGCGCCGGGCTTCGTCGCCACCGAAATGGTACAGGGCCATCCGCACCTGGACGAGGTCGTCAAGGGCATTCCGATGCAGCGCGCCGGAACCGTGGAGGAGGTCGCGGCCCTGGTCGCCTTCCTGGTCTCTCCCGAGGCGTCGTACATCACGCGGCAGGTGATCGACGTCAACGGCGGCTTGTACTGAAACGAGCCGAACCGTGCCGAAGATGCTGCCGCTGATTGCCGGGTTCGACGCCGCGGCGCCCCTGCTTTGGCAAGCCCAAGGAGCGCTCAGTGCCGGGGAGTTCCTGCGCAGCGTACTGACCCTGGCCGAGGCGCTGCCGCAGCGGCCCTATCTGGTCAATCTGTGCGAGCGGCGCGAGCACTTCCTGATGGCCTGGTGTGCCGCGGCGGTGCGCGGTCAGACGAATCTGCTCCCCGCATCGCGCGCCCCGCAGGTCATCAAGGATGCGCAGGCGAGGTATGGCGAGAACCACGTAGTCGATGACGAGGTGGTGCGCCGGGCGCTGACCGCCGGCTTGGGCGACGGGCATCCGGCCATGCCGCTCATCGCCGCCGACCACATCATCCAGATCGCGTTCACCTCCGGTTCGACGGGCGCGCCGACGGCCCATGCCAAACAGTGGGGCAGTCTGCATTTCAACACCGGCTTCAATGCCGAACGCATCCGTGAATGTCTGCCGGCACTCCCGGATTCGAGCCCCGCCCTCATTGCGACCGTGCCCCCCCAGCATATGTACGGCACCGAGACTTCGGTGCTGCTGCCGCTGCTGGCCGGGATGACCGTGCACGCCGCCCGACCACTGTTTCCCGCCGACGTTGCGGCCGCGTTGGCGCAGGTGCCTGGGCCGCGGGTGCTGGTCACCACGCCGGTGCACCTGCGCACCCTGCTGGCCTCATCGCAGGAGTTTCCGCAGCTCGACGTGGTGGTCTCGGCCACTGCGCCCCTGGATGCGGCCCTGGCATTGCGCGTGGCCGAGCGGCTGCGGGCACCGCTTCTGGAGATGTTCGGCTCGACCGAGACCTGCGTGATCGCGACGCGACTGACGGCGCGCGAGAGCCACTGGCGCCTGTATCCGGAGGTCACGCTCGAGCCGGCCGCCGATCACACCTGGGTGCACGCGCCGTGGTTCGGGCAGCCGATCCGGCTGCAGGACGTGGTGGAAACCGCCGCGCAGGGACGCATGCTACTGCGCGGCCGTAATGTGGACATGATCGAGATCGCCGGCAAGCGCGCATCACTTTCGGACCTGACGCGCCGGCTGCTGGACATCCCGGGTGTGCGCGATGCCGTGGTGTTCCAGCCCTCGGACACGGAGGCAGCCGCACAGGGCGTGGCGCGGGTACAGCGGGTGGCGGCGGCCGTCGTCGCGCCCTCCTTGAGCGTAGCGGACATCCTGGATGCGATGGCGCAGGCCGTCGATCCGGCATTCCTGCCCCGGCCCCTGCTGCTGCTGAGTGAGCTGCCGCGCAACGAACTGGGCAAGACGGCACGTGCGCAGCTGCTGCAGCTGCTGCACAAGAAGGACTAGCCGTGCAGCCCCAGGTGCGCGGCATCGATTTCGACCAGCAACTCGCGCCGGCAGATGTCTGCGCCGAGCACCAGCAATTGGGCCTGGGGCGGCAGACGCTCGCGCAGGTAGGTCGCCACGAAACCGGCCGTGGCGGCATTGCGCAGATAGATCTTCAGTAAGGTCCCGTGGCTGCGCCACGCCGCGACGCTGATGCCGCCGGCCTGGCGCACGCTCGCGTGGTTGCGCAGGATCTCATCCAGTTGCGCAGGCAGATCATCAGGATGATGTGAGGCGTGACCGAGCACGCTGCCGGTGCCGGATATGAGCATTCCCCCTGCCACCTGCATGGCGCGCGAAAAAGTCGGCGGCGACGGGCCGTACTGGCGCGGATAGTTGAAGGCGCTCACCTGGCGCGGGTTCTCCAAAGGCCGCCCGGGCTCATCGCCCGACAGCCAGTACACCTGCAACACGCCGCTGTGATCCTGGCGTCCGATGGCGGTGGCGGCCGGCCAGGTGGGGTTCGCCAGTTCCCGAAACCCCGCGGCGCGGCCGCTGCAGAACAACTTGTAGCGTTCGGCATCACCCGCTCCGTCATTGATGTTTGAGAAATAGTTGTACATGCGCAGCAGATGCCGATGGCCGCTGCGCAGCGTGAAGCGGCTGATCGCCGCGTAGGCGGTACGCGCGGCACTGGCCAGGCCACCCACGGCCTGCTCGTCGATCTCGACCTTGCCGGCGAGATAGTGGCTGCCGCAGGCAAACTGCACCAGATCCTCGCGACCGGACTCGATCCTGCCCTCGGCATGCCACAGTTCCGTCATGCCGGTGCCCGCCAGGGCGGGCAGATTCACCTCGACGCCAAGCGCACCGGCGGCACGCGCTGTGCCCGGCGACCGTCGGGTGCCGAAAGTGATTGCACACAGCGTCGTCGCGGGCAGCGCGTCTTCGGCGCTGAGCCGCCGGTACTCCATGCGCGCCGCAGCGCCGGGGAACGCGCGGGTCGCGGCCCGTGGATTGTTCAAATCAGATCCTCGCCGTCGAAGACGATGCCGGCCTGGCGGCGCCGCGTGCGGTTGTTGCGTATCGAGCGGCGCCACAGGGAGACCCAGGTCACCAGATAAATCAGCTTGAACAATTGCAGTCGCCACCACACCCGCGGACTGTTGAATACATCCCCGGCGAGCAGCGACACCATTGCCTTTTCGACCTGCAGGGGATCGCGCGGATGGGCGAACAGCCGCGACATGGCCGGAGAGGTGAAGCGATAGGTGAACCAGGACAGCTGATCCAGTCCGCGCCTGACGTAGCGCGTGTAGCGGCGCTGCAGGGCGGCTTCCCGGTGCGGCTCACGCAGGCAGCCGGCCACCATTTCGGCCGCCTGTTCGGCGCTGTTCATGGCCAGGTACACGCCGGTGGAGAATATCGGGTCCAGGAACGCGAACGCATCGCCGACCATCACCCAGCGCGGGCCGCTCATCCGGGTGCAGATGTAGGAATAATTGCCGGTGGCGTGCAGGTTGCCGATGAGGCTCGCGCCCTTCATGCGCTCGCGCGCGCCGGGAATGCGCTTCAGGGTCGCGAGCAGGAACTCCGCATTGCTGCCGCGTCGTTCGCGCAGGTACTCCGGATAGCACACCGCGCCGACGCTCATGCAGTCCCCGGGCAGCGGGATCATCCATATCCAGCCGGCCGGGAACCGGTAGATGCTGATGTTGCCCTCATCCGCGCCGGGCCGGCGTTCGACGCCGGAGAAGTGTGCGAACAGCGCCGCGCTTTGATGGCGCGAAAGCTTGCGCTTCAGTTTGAACGCCGTGCCCAGCAGGGTGCTACGGCCGGTGGCGTCGATCACATAGTCGGCCTGAAGTTGCGATTCACTGCCATCGGCGGCACGCAGGCGCGCCGTTGCCCCGCCGGCGGCGAACTCGATGCCGACGACTTCGGTGTCCTGGTGGGTTTCGGCGCCGCAGGCGCCGGCGTGCTCGAACAGCAGCTGATCGAACTGCTCGCGCCGGACGTGCACGCTGAAGCCCGTGCCCGGCACCAGAGTGTCGGCGAAGTGAAATACGCCGTAACCGCGTTCATTGGCGGCCGGGAAGTCGGCGCCGAGCTTGAGGCGCCCGATGGCCACGACCTGGTCCAATACTCCGAGACGCTCGAAAATCGGCATGTTCATCGGCAACAGGGATTCGCCGATGTGGAAGCGGGGGTGATGGCTCTTTTCGATGAGCGTTACGCGCAGCCCCTGGCGTGCCAGCAGTGCCGCAGCGGTCGAGCCGCCGGGTCCGCCGCCGACCACCAGCACATGTGCTCCCGCCGGCCGTTCTGACACTTGTCCACTCCCCTCAAATTCGGGCCTGGCAACCCTACACCAGACCGGCCCGACCGGCCTCCATGTTAGGATTTACTGACGACCACCCGCCGCACGGCGGGGGGACATATATTTTATCTTGCGATCCGTCATGCCTGCCACACAGACCACCGCTGAAATCGAACTGGCCGAACTCATCATTGCCGCCGTCAATCTCGAAGGGGTGCGGCCGACCGATATAGACCCCGAGGCGCCGCTGTTCGGCGCGGGTCTCGGACTGGACTCGATTGACGCTCTCGAGATCGCGCTGGAGGTGTCGCGCCAGCACGGCTTGCAGCTACGCTCGGATGATGCGGACAACCGGCGTATTTTCGCGTCCCTGCGCTCCCTCGCCGGGTACATTCAGCAGCACAGCCATCAGCCCAAGCCCGCGACGCAGTGACCCCTCCCCGCGACCGGCCGACAATGCCGCTAGCCGTCACCGCCTACTCGGTGGTTTGCGCGACCGGATATGGCCAGAAGCTCCTGCTTGCCGCATTGCAGGATCGGCGTGAGGCGCTGACACCCAACGACTTCACCGCCGAGCCGCTGCCGACCTGGATCGGGCGGGTCACGGGCCTCGAAGGCGGCGAGTGGCAGCTGCCCGCGGCCCTGGCGCCGTGGGACTGTCGCAACAATCGGCTGGCCTGGGCCGGACTCAATACCGATGGCTTCGCGGCAGCGGTCAGCGCGGTCCGGCAACGCTACGGCGCGCGGCGCGTCGCCCTGGTGATGGGAACCTCCACCGCCGCGATCGATGCAACCGAGGCGTTCTATCGGCACCTGGATGAACCGGCGAGCACGCCGCGGCATCTGTTCCAGGCCGAACTGCACACGCCGCACTCGCTGGGGGACTTCGTTCAGCGCGCGCTCGGGCTGTCGGGTCCGTGCTTCACGATCGCGACGGCCTGCTCCTCGAGCGCCAAGGTCTTCGGTCAGGCCGAGCGGCTGATGCGCCTCGGACTGTGCGATGCGGTCGTGGTCGGGGGCGTGGATTCGCTGTGCAACAGCGTGCTGTATGGATTCGGCTCCCTGGAGCTGTTATCGCCGCACACCTGCCGGCCCTTCGGGGTGGATCGGCGCGGGTTGAATATCGGTGAGGCGGCGGCATTCCTGCTGCTGGAGCGGGAAGGCTCGGACCTGAAGCTGCTTGGCTACGGCGAGAGCAGCGACGCGCATCACATGTCGGCGCCGCATCCGGAAGGGCTCGGCGCGCGAGCGGCCATCGAGCAGGCGCTGTCGCGGGCCGGCCGCAGCGCCGCCGACATTCAGTACATCAACCTGCATGGTACGGCGACGCCCAAGAATGATGCCGTGGAGGCCCGGGTCGTCGCGCAATTGTTTCCTGCGACCACGCACGCCAGCTCGACCAAGGGTTGGACGGGGCACACATTGGGGGCTGCGGGCAGTCTCGAAGCCATCATCTCCTTGTTGTCGCTGCGCACCGGATTGATGCCCGGAATGCTCAATACCCTGGAGCTGGACGCCGAATGCGGTCCGCAGATCCGGCTCGACAACACCCAGGGCGACGTGCGCTGCGTGCTCAGCAATTCGTTCGGCTTCGGCGGCAGCAACTGCTCGCTGCTGTTTGGGCGTGAAGCCTCGTGAGCACGATGCTCGAACTCACACTCACAGGGTTCGCCGTGTGGAACTCCCCGCAGGCCGATCGACCGCAGGCCATGCTGCTGCCACCTAATGAGCGGCGGCGTGCGCCGGATACCGTGGCACTGGCCTTACAGGTCGCGCAGGCCGCCTGCGCGAACGCGCGACGCGACCCTGCGCTGTTGCCGACGGTATTCGCTTCGACCTACGGGGACATGGCGATCACGGACTACATGTGCGGGACGCTGGCGAAGACACCGACCATGCTCTCCCCAACCCGCTTTCACAACTCGGTGCACAACGCGGCCGCGGGCTACTGGAGTATCGCGACGGGTTGCCGGCAACCGTACAGTGCGCTCGGGGCCGGGCAGTACACCTTTGCGGCCGGCCTGTTCGCGGCGGCCCTGCAGGTGTGTGCGGATGACACCGACGTCCTGCTCGTGGCCTATGACATCGACGCGCGCGGCCCGCTGGCGCAGGTAACCCAAAGCCGGGGGATGCTGGGCCTGGCCCTGGTGCTGGGCACGAACCATGAGCACCACGCATCGCGCCTGCAGTTGTTGGTTACGGCGGATGCGCCGGCGCGCAGCGCGCCTGCGGCCAATGCCATGGCGGCCTGCCTGCCCTTGATCGCAGCGTTGGAGGGCCGCACGGAGGCGCTGTTGAGCCTGCCGCTGGGCCCGGACTCATCTCTGCAGGTGCGGGTCCAGCACGCTTAGGCCCGGGGCGCGGTAAAGATTCCCTCGAGCTCCTTGCGCGAGGCGGCCTGCGCCGTGTAGTCGAAGCTTCCCGTGGCGAGGATCTCGGTTGCCGCGCGCAGCATCGCGCCGTAGGCCGCCCGCGCCAGACTGGCGCCGAGGCTGATGCGTGTGACCCCCAGCTCCTGCAGCTGCGGCACCGTGAGGCGCATGCCCGGCATGCCGATGAGAACGTTCACGGGCCGATCGACGGCCGCGAGGATCTGCCGGATATCTTCGGCTGCAGCAATGCCGGGGGCGAACAGCACGTCGGCACCGGCCTCCTGGAATGCCTGCAGCCGGCGAATGGTGTCCTTCAGATCCGCCCGGCCATTCACGTGATTTTCGGCGCGCGCCGTCAGCGTGAACTTGAAACCCAGCGAGCGGGCGGCGACGGCGGCCTGCCGGACACGTTCCGCGGCCAGCTCAAGCGGATAGATCGGATTGGCGCTGTCACCGGAGGAATCCTCAATCGATCCGCCGACGATGCCGGTCTTTGCGGCCTGCAGGATGGTGACCGCCATATCCTCCGGGTCATTGCCAAAACCGTTTTGCAGATCGGCGCTGACCGGCAGGGAAGTCGCCTGGCAAACGCTGGTGAGATGCGTCATGAGGCTGGCCTTGGTGATGCCGAGGTCCGGTTTCGCGATCGAAAACGCGAATCCGGCGCTGGTGGATGCGAGGGCTTTGAAGCCCAGATGCTCCAGCAACCGCGCCGAGCCCTGATCCCAGGGATTCGGAATCACGAAGCATGAACCCTTCTCATGCAGCTTGCGGAACGCTTCGGCTTTTTCGCTCTGAGTAGTCATTTCTTGCTCCGGGTCAGGGTCTTGATGAACTCCACGCGTCGAAAGCGCAGCGCGGACCAATCCGCATCGATCGCGACCATGCGCACCGGCTCGAAGCCGGCGGCGCTGAGCATTGCCCAGCCACAGTCGCGATTGAACTCACAATGGTATTTCTTCGACGTCCCCTTCGGATAGACCATCCACACAACGGCATCCCCGGTGCAGGCTGCCGCAAGTGTGCGGCTTGCCGCGTCGAGTTGCGCCTGCGCGATGACGAAGGCCATCGCAAAGGTGCTGGATCCGCGCACCGAGCGTTTGACGGTGACGCCCTGCAGCGCGGCCAGCTGTGGCTCGAAGGAGGCTGGGGCATGCAGGACGTGAATGATCGACTGGTACCCAGGTTCAGCTTCTTGAACAGGGCGCTCATGTCGCATTGCTCCTTACAGCCGCAGCGTCATGTACGCACTGTTCGGGTCGTCCCGGTACTCGCCGAATGGTCCGCAGTAGATGAAGCCGGCGCTCTCGTACAGTTTTTGCGCCGGCCTGAACGCCTCCATGGAACCGGTCTCGAGGCTGAGGCGCTGATAGCCGCGCGAGTGCGCGACGCCGATGATGTGATCGAGCATGGCCCGTCCTGCTCCCCGGCGCCGCAGCGCCTCGGGCGTGCGCATGGACTTGATCTCTCCATGCAGCGGATCCAGTTCCTTCAAGGCGCCGCATCCGATCAGCTCCACGCCTTCCCACGCTGTCCAGAAGGTAATCTCCGGGCTGCGCAAGCGTTCCAGGTCCAGGGCATGGACGCTCTCGGGCGGGGAGACCGCGTACATGTTGCGCAGGTGTTCACTCAGCAGCGCGTGAATCTGCGGGCGCGACAGGTCATCGAGTTCGATGTGCATCGTACTCTAGGACCTGGCACGGAAGCTGATCAGCAGCACTATGGCTCCGAGCATCACCAGCGTGTCGGCCACGTTGAAAATCCCCGTGCGCAGCGATCCTACGCCCAGGTTCAGAAAATCGGTGACGGCTCCGTCGAATCGGACCCGATCGATCAGATTGCCGGCACCGCCGGCGCCGACCGCCGCCAGTGCGACCCGTTGCAGCCAGGTCAGGCGCGAGCTGAACATGGCCCAGGCGAGCAGCGTTACGACGAAGCAACCGACGCCGACAATGAGGGTGCCGTAGCGCGCGGTGGGCGACAGGGAGTCCCCGAGGCCGAGGAAGGCGCCCGGGTTCTGTGCGTACTGGAGACGGAAGGTATCGGACGCGAAGGAATGCACGCCGGTGCCCGGCAGGTATTCGCGCGCCGCGGATTTTGCCAGCTGGTCGCACCCGACACAGCCGATCAGGACCAGCGCGACCCATGCGTGACGGATGAATCTGCTCATTTGCGGCGGATGATGGCCAGGCGGCCGCTGGCGAGCGCGATGCCGGCGTGCGCGGCGGCAAAGGAATACTGCCAGCTGTCACTGTCGAGCAGCAGCAGTTCGGCGCGGATCTGCAGTTCCCCCGCAAGGTCATCGAAGCGCGCGCATGAGAAGCTGACGGCACGCAACGACACCAGGTACCCGGGCGCCGCGCGGCCGCCGGCCGCGCGGGCGACGAGTCCCCCGTGCAATGCCGCGGCCTGCGCACCGTACTCACACAGATGCACGGCGCGCAGCCTGCCGTTGTCGCGCAGTGGATGCTGCATGCTGCGATGGGTCGAGGCGGTCGCGATGATGTTCGATTCGTCCCAGCTCGCGATGCGATCCAGCAGCGACATGGTGCCCTGGTGCGGGATCAGCTCTTCGATGAGCGCCCGATCGGCGAGTGTCATCGCGTCTCCTTACGACGGATCAGCAGCTGGGAGAGCAGGAAGTTGCTGACCACACCCAGCACCACGGTGATGCCGATGGAGCGCAGCACCGGCAGCGTCGAGCTGGCGAGGACGGCGAATACCACACAGGCGGCCGTCGCGCAGATCGTGACCGCATGCAGTGCGCGCCGGTGAGCCTGCACGTCGGCACTGGCGCGCTCCAGGAACAGTCCATAGTCCAGGCCCAGGCCCGCCGCGAGCACCAGCGCGATGAGATGAAACAGATTCAAGGCAATGCCGGCTCCGTGCAGCAGCGCCAGGGTCATCAGGGTCGACAGCGCCATCGGTGTCACCACGCGCAGCATGCGCCGGAAGGATCGACAGGTCGCGGCGACGACCAGAATGAGCAATCCGGCGGCCGCGAAGACACTCTCGAGAATGCGCTGCCGCTGATACGTGATCAGGTCCTCCGATGCCTGTTTGAGATCGAGCAGCTGGAAGTTGCCGGCGGAGGCCGCGGCCAGGGCCGCGAGCTTATCGGGCCGTTGCACATCGGTCAGGGTCACGAGCCCGGTCCAGCCGCCATCGCGGTGCTGCAGCAGGGCATCCACGGTCAGCGCCAGCGGCGTGCCGGCGATGGTATCCACCGACAGCGGCGGCAGGGTGCGGGCCCGTTCGACATCCGCGACGAAGGGTGCGAACAGTCCGGGTTTGAAGGCCGTGCCAGCCAGCGCCTGATCCAGGCTCTTCTGCAGGGAGGCAGTGTCGGGCAGCGCCGCCTGGCGACGGCGCTGCACGGCGGCGCTGGGCAAGTAGCGTGACGCGAGGTCAAAGGCGCCGATTACGTGCTGGTTGGTGAGGCCCGCCAGTTGGGCCGCCAGGGTTTCTTCGCGTGTCAGCAGCGCATCGGGGGTCGGCGCCTGCAGCGCCAGCAGATAGCGTACGTCGGGTGCGCCGAGCGCCTGCTGCAGGGACTCATATTCGCGCAGCATGGGTTCGGGCACCGGAGTCAGATGTCCCAGGTCCGTGTCCCACCAGGGGCCCCGAATGCCGATCACGGCCACCAGGCCGATGACGGCAATGACGGGCGCGAGCCATGGTAGGGGCGGCAGTCGGCTCGACAGGCCGGCCAGCGCCCACGCGAGCCGACTTTCACCATGATCGCGGACGCCCAGCGGCAGCAGTCGTGGCAACAGGTAGCGTGTGCACAGGCCGGCCGTGGCCAGGCCGACGATGTTGAAGGTGGCCAGCTGCGCCAGCCCGAGCACGCCGGACACCAGGAAGGCGAGATATGCAATGCACACCGCGGCGACGGCCGTGGCGAGGGTCGGCCAGATGGTGCGTGCCACGGCCACGGGCGGCACCCCGGGCTGCTCATTGCTGAACAGGTAGATGGGGTAATCCAGGGCGACGCCCGTGAGCGTGAAACCGAAGGCGATGGTGATGCCGTGGACGCTGGAAAAAATCGCCGCGACGGCGCCGAGTCCACAGATGCCGGCGCTCGCCAGGGGCAGAGCGCCCAGCAGTACCCGTCGGATGCTGCCATAGGCCAGCAGCATCAGCAGCACCATGCCCACGGAGTCGAAAATCGCCGCGACCCGGGCGTCGGCTTCGCTGCGCGCCTGCATCGTGACCGCGAACGCGCCGGAGCCGCTGATGGTCAGTTGCGCGCTCGGGCTGGTCCGCACCGCGTTGAAATGCTGGCGCAATGCGTCGATGGCCACTTTCTGCCCGGCCGGATCGAAGCCCGCAAAGCGGGTTTGTGCGATCAGCAGGGCGGCATTGCCGGCCGAGTTGAACCACACGTTGAACAGCTGCTGGGCCTGATGGGCGGGTTCCCACCCTTCGAGGACCTTGACCAGCTCCAGCGTTGGGTCCCGGGGCAGCAGTGGTGTGAGCAGGGTGGCCGCGGGCGAGGCCAGATCCTGTTCGCGCTGCTGCAGCTGGTCGCGCAGGTAAGCGGCATCCAGATGGTCCGTATCCAGCGTCGGGGAGAGCAGGTAGCGGTACGGCAGCAACGCGTCCGGCACCATGTCCAGCCGCTGTTCGCCGTTGCTGACGAATCCGAATTTCGGATCGGCGCGCAGGGCCGCGCTCAGTTGCTGCGAGGTGGCAGCGAGTTCCTCGGGCGAGGCCCCCTGGATCGACAGCAACAGCAGTTTGGCCGCGGGTCCTTCACTGACCTCCTCGAGCAGCAGGCGCCCGACCGCATCGTGGGGGGCGGGCATGAACAGCCGCAGGTCACCGCTGATGCGCAGGCTGTGATGGATCACGAGGCCGGCACCGGCGAGCAACGCCAGCCACAGGAGCGCGGTGATCCGGGCCGAGCCGCGCGCGCGCAGGTTCAGTTGCATATCCTTTCAAGCCCGGCGCGGTCGATGTCCGGTGGGACGGTGGTCTTGGCGGCCTCCTCCATCAGCATGACCGTGACGCTGCCATCCGGCGCGATGGTCGTCATGCAGCGCGGGCTGGCGGCCTGGCCCGTCACCGTAATGCGCGTCACGCGCTGACCGATGCGGCTGTCGCGCGGGGTGAGGCCCAAGGACCAGTGCGCGTCATCGCCGCCCACGGTGAGACTGAAGCTCTGTTCCAGCTGCTGGCGGTTGCCGCCGAGCAGCGCCGAGAAGCTCGTCAGCAAGGTCTTCAGGTCCGGCGCCCGCTGCAGCGAGAACTTGCGGGGCTTGCCGTTGCCGCGCACCACCGTCACCTCATCGCCATGGATCTCGGTGTGCTCGGAATAGGGTTTCTCCACGGTACGTGCCAGGGAATCCGGGCCGCCGTACTGCAGTTCGCCCGACACAATGAGCGGGCGACTCAGGAGTGGGGAAAAGTGCACTTCCACGAAGGGCGTGGTGGCCGGCGCCGGGCGCGCCAGGTGCTGGAGCAGGACATCCAGGTCCGCAGCCGCGAAGGCAGGCGCCGCGCCCAGCGCGACGGCCAGCGCCAGCCAATTTGACAGTTTCACTCGACCTCCTGCTTCGGGGCATCACCGGCCGGCGGCAGTTCGAATACGCCCCGTGCCAGGGTCTGATCATCGGCCGTGACTTCGAACCGCAGCTGCCGGCCATCGTGCTCGAGGCTGGCCAGCACCTGCATGCCGGGCAGCCACGGGGCCGGAAACTTGGCCTGTCGCAAGCCTATCGGGTTCACCTCGGCGCCGAGCCACGCCGCGGCGGCATCCAGAACCCGCGACAGCAGCAGGACACCGGGCACCACGGGCGCATCCGGAAAGTGGCCGGCGAAGACCGGATGATCGGCGGCAATGAACAGGGGTTGTTGGTGACGGCTTGCGCCCTCATTGATTTCCTTGCCGTCGCTGCCCACGGCGGAACATTAGCATCCCCCACCTTAAGGCTGTGCTCCCCCGGGTCGCGGGCGGCAGCTTGGAATTCCGGTTCCAAGATTTGCGGTGGTGATGATATTGTCAGAGGTTCGGACCTCGTTTCGGTCCGGCGAAAGGTCCGAACGGGACACCCGCACTTAGGCCTTCCCAGGCGTAGGTACGCAGACGGGCGCTGCAGGCGCCACTTTGGTTTTGGGAGAAAGCATGAGTAAGTCAGGCAGGACTGCGCCGGGGCCAGGCACCGGTGCTCAAAAGGTGTCGGCAGTGCCGAAGGCCGCCCCGCACATGCGTCCTGGCAAGCAGGGCCTCTATGATCCGCAATTCGAGCACGATGCCTGCGGAGTCGGCTTCGTTGTCGACATAAAGGGCCGTAAATCCCACAAGATCGTGCAGCAGGCCATTACGATCCTGCGCAATCTGGATCACCGCGGCGCCAGCGGCAGCGAGACCAACACCGGTGACGGTGCCGGCGTGCTGTTGCAGATGCCCCATGCCTTCTTCAAGGAGGCCGCCCGCAAGGCGCGCCTGACCCTGCCGGCCCCGGGGGCCTATGGCAGCGGCATCATTTTCCTGCCCCGCAATCCGACCAAGCGCCGGCGCCTCGAGGAGCATTTCGAGCAGATCGTCCAGTCCGAAGGCCAGAGCATCATCGGCTGGCGCACGCTCCCCACCGACAATTCGATGCTGGGTGAGACGGCCAAGGGCAGCGAGCCCTTCATGCGCCAGGTATTCATCGCCCGCAATCCTGCGCTGGATGATGAGGCTGCGTTCGAGCGCAAGTTGTACGTGATCCGCAAGCGCGCCTACAGCGAGATCCGCGCCTCCACGATGGATGGCGCCGAGTACTGGTATGTGGCGAGCCTGTCGCACAAGACCATCGTCTACAAGGGCATGCTCACGACCGGGCAGCTGGAGCAGTACTTCAAGGATCTGAACGATCCGGCCATGGAGACGGGGCTGGCGCTGGTGCATTCGCGCTTCAGCACCAACACCTTCCCGAGCTGGGACCGCTCGCATCCGTACCGCTACATCGCGCACAACGGCGAGATCAACACCCTGCGCGGCAACATCAACTGGATGAAGGCGCGCGAGGCGCGCTTTGACACGGATGCGTTCGGCGATGACGTGAAGAAGATCCTGCCGATCGTCAATCCGAACGGCAGTGACTCGGCGATGTTCGACAATACGCTGGAGCTGCTGGTGCTCGCCGGCCGCTCGCTGCCGCACGCCGTGATGATGATGATTCCGGAGCCGTGGTCGAACCACGAGCAGATGGATGACTCCCTGAGCGCGTTCTACGAATTCCACTCCAGCCTGATGGAGCCCTGGGACGGTCCGGCCTGCATCGCCTTCACGGATGGCCGCAAGATCGGCGCCGTGCTCGATCGCAATGGGCTGCGTCCCTCGCGTTACTACGTGACGAAGGACGGCTTGGTGGTGATGGCCTCCGAGGCCGGCGTACTGGATCTGCCGCCCGAGGACATTCTCAGCAAGGGGCGCCTGCAGCCGGGTCGCATGTTCCTGGTGGATACCGAGGCCGGTCGCATCGTCGAGGACGAGGAAATCAAGCGCCAGGTGGCCAGCGAGCGCCCGTATCGGCAGTGGCTGGATGAGCATCTGCTGCATCTGAAGGATCTGCCGGCGGCGCCGGAAGTGCCGGTGCCGGATCACGACACGCTGATGCAGCGCCAGATCGCCTTCGGCTACACCTTTGAAGACCTGCGGGTGCTGCTCACGCCGATGGCCAAGAACGGCGTTGAGGCCGTGGGTTCCATGGGGAATGACGCGGCGCTGGCGGCACTGTCGTCCAAGCCGCGCCTGCTCTACGACTATTTCAAGCAGCTGTTCGCACAGGTCACCAACCCGCCGATCGACTGCATCCGTGAGGAGCTGATCACCGCCTCCGAGGTGTGGCTCGGTGCGGAGGGCAACCTGCTGCGGCCGCAGCCGGCCGATTGCCGGCGCCTGGAACTGGGCGCCCCGATCCTCACCAATGAGGAATTTGCGAAAGTGCGGCGCATGCAGGTGCCGGGCCTGAAGGTCGGCGTGCTGTCGATCCTGTTCCGCGCCACACGCGGTGAACGCGGTCTGGTCAAGTCGATCGAGGAGCTGCGCCTGGCGGCGCGCCGCATGGTGGAGGACGAGGAGGTCAATATCCTCATTCTCAGCGATCGTGGCGTTAACCGTGAGTTTGCCGCCGTCCCCTCGCTGCTGGCGGTCTCGGCGCTGCATCATTATCTGATCCGCGAAGGGCTGCGCACGCGCGTGAGCCTGGTGCTCGAGACCGGCGAGGCGCGCGAGGTGCACCACTTCTCGCTGCTCATCGGCTACGGCTGCAGCGCGATCAACCCGTACCTGGCATTCGAGACCCTGGACGGCATGATCCGCGACGAGTTCCTGACGGATATCGATCACGCCAAGGCCTGCAGCAATTACGCGAAGGCGGCGACCAAGGGCGTCATCAAGGTGATGTCGAAGATGGGCATTTCGGCAGTGCAGAGCTACCACGGTGCCCAGGTGTTCGAGGCGGTGGGCCTGCGCCAGGATATGATCGATGAGTACTTCACCTGGACTTCCTCGCGCATCGGCGGCATCGGGATGGATGTCGTGGCGCAGGAAATCATGCTTCGGCACCGCGCGGCGTTCCCCGCGCGCGGCACGCACGTCAACGCGCTGACCGCGGGTGGCCAGTACCAGTGGCGCAACGATGGGGAGACTCATCTGTTCAGCCCCGAGGCGATCCATCGGCTGCAGAAGGCGGTGCGCACCGGCAGCTTCGACACCTACCGGTCGTACGCGCAGCTGATCGATGATCAGTCGACCAGCCTGTGCACGCTGCGGGGCCTGCTCGAGTTCAAGAGCGGCGATGCGATTCCGATTGAGGAAGTCGAATCGGTCGAGAGCATCGTCAAGCGCTTCAAGACCGGCGCGATGTCCTATGGCTCGATCAGCAAGGAAGCGCACGAGACCCTGGCGATTGCCATGAACCGCATCGGCGGCAAGAGCAACACCGGCGAGGGTGGCGAGGACCCGGAGCGTTATCAACCGCTGCCGAACGGGGATCTGCGCAACTCCGCGATCAAGCAGGTGGCCTCGGGCCGATTCGGGGTCACCAGCGAGTACCTCGTCAACGCACGCGAACTGCAGATCAAGATGGCGCAGGGTGCGAAGCCCGGCGAGGGCGGCCAGCTGCCCGGCTCGAAGGTGTATCCGTGGATCGCGAAGACGCGCCACACCACCGCGGGCGTCGGCCTGATCTCCCCTCCGCCACACCATGACATCTACTCGATCGAGGATCTGGCCGAGCTGATCCATGATCTGAAGAACGGCAATCGCGACGCGCGCATCAGCGTGAAGCTGGTGGCCGAAGTGGGTGTGGGCACGATCGCCGCGGGCGTCGCCAAGGCGCATGCCGAGGTGGTGCTCATCAGCGGCTACGACGGTGGCACCGGCGCCTCCCCGCAGACCTCGATCACACACGCGGGGTTGCCGTGGGAACTGGGCCTGGCCGAGACGCACCAGACGCTGGTACTGAACAACCTGCGCAGCCGCATCACGGTGGAGACAGACGGCCAGTTGAAGACCGGACGCGACGTGGCCATCGCCGCATTGCTCGGCGCCGAGGAGTTCGGCTTTGCCACGGCGCCGCTGGTTTCGGTGGGCTGCATCATGATGCGCGTGTGCCACTTGAACACCTGTCCGGCGGGCGTCGCGACCCAGGATCCGAAGCTGCGCGAACGCTTCGCGGGTGCTCCGGAGCACGTCGTGAACTTCATGCACTTCGTCGCGCAGGATCTGCGCCAGATCATGGCGCAGCTGGGATTCCGCACCCTCAATGAGATGGTCGGCCGCGTGGATCGCCTGGAGCCGCGCAAGGCCATCGCGCATTGGAAGGCGCACGGCTTTGACTTCTCTAACATCCTGTACCAGCCGGATCTCGGGCCGGAGATCGGCCGGTACTGCACGGACACGCAGGATCATGGCCTCGAGAAGTCACTGGATGTGACCACGCTGATGGAGCTTTGCAAACCGGCCATCGAGCGCGGCGAGCCGGTGCAGGCGAAGGTGAATGTGCGCAACGTGAACCGGGTGGTCGGCACGATCACCGGCAGCGCGATCACACGGCGCTGGGGCGCGAAGGGTCTGCCGGAAGATACCGTGCAGATCCTGTTCACGGGCTCGGCGGGCCAGAGCTTCGGCGCGTTCATGCCGCCGGGCATGACCTTCCGGCTCGAGGGCGACGCCAACGACTACGTGGGCAAGGGATTGTCGGGCGGGCGGATCATCGTCAGTCCGTCACCGGCTGCAACCTTCGTCGCCGAAGAGAACATGATCATCGGCAACGTCGCATTGTATGGCGCGACCGCCGGCGAGGCGTATTTCCGCGGCATGGCGGGCGAGCGCTTCGCGGTACGCAACAGCGGCGTCAGAACCGTCGTGGAAGGTGTCGGGGATCATGGCTGCGAATATATGACCGGTGGCCGCGTCGTGGTGCTGGGGCGCACGGGCCGCAACTTCGCGGCCGGCATGTCCGGTGGTATCGCCTATGTGCTGGATGAGGGCGGCGAGTGCCGCAGCCACATCAACAAGCAGATGGTCGCGATCACGACGGTGACCGATGAGGAGGACATTGCCGAGCTGCGTGACCTCATCGAGCGGCACTGGCATCTCACCCGCAGTGCTCGTGCACGCCAGGTGCTGGATTCGTGGGAAATCACCGTGGGTAAGTTCGTGAAGATCACACCGAAGGACTATCAGCGTGTGCTCGCCTGCATCAAGAAGGCACACGACCAGGGTCTGACGGGGGATGAGGCCATCATGGCTGCTTTCGAAGAAAACGCGCGCGACCTCGCGCGCGTGGGCGGGAATTGAGTTCAACATGGGAAAGCCGACCGGGTTCATTGAGTATTTGCGGGAGCTGCCCGTCGATCGCACGCCAGTGGAGCGTATCCAGGACTGGCGTGAGTTCCATTTCCACATGGATGAGAAACGCCTGCGCCAGCAGGGCGCGCGCTGCATGGACTGCGGCGTGCCCTTCTGTCACACCGGCAAGTTGATGAATGGCGGTGCCTCGGGCTGCCCGGTCAACAACCTGATCCCCGAGTGGAATGACCTGGTGTATCGCGGATTGTGGCGCGAAGCGCTCGAGCGGCTGCACAAGACCAACAATTTCCCGGAATTCACGGGCCGCGTGTGCCCGGCGCCCTGCGAAGGTTCCTGCGTGCTGGGCATCAACGCCCCACCGGTGACCATCAAGAACATTGAAAACTCGATCATCGACCGAGGTTGGGATGAGGGTTGGGTATTCCCGGTCACTCCGGCCGAGCGCTCGGGCAAGACGGTCGCGGTCGTCGGCTCAGGCCCCGCGGGCCTCGCGGCCGCGGCGCAGCTGAATCTGGCGGGTCATCTGGTGACGGTGTTCGAGCGTGCGGATCTTCCGGGCGGCCTGCTGATGTACGGCATTCCGAACATGAAGCTCGACAAGCGTGCCGTCGTCATGCGGCGGATCAAGCTCATGGAAGATTCGGGCATCAAGTTCCAGTGCAATGCCAATGTGGGCACCAATGTCGATGCGCGCGCGTTGCGCAAGGACTTCGACGCCGTGGTGCTGTGCACCGGTGCGACGGTGCCGCGCGATCTGAACGTTGACGGTCGCCAGCTCGGTGGCGTGCACTTTGCGATGGATTACCTCACTGCCAGCACCAAGGCGCTGCTCGATGGTGGAGCGGACAAGACTCCGATTCACGCCCGGGACAAGGATGTGATCGTGATCGGCGGTGGCGACACCGGTACCGACTGCGTCGGGACGGCCATGCGCCAGGGTTGCCGCAGCATCACCCAGTTCGAAATCATGCCCGAGCCGCCGCAGGATCGGGCCGCGGACAATCCGTGGCCCGAGTGGCCGAAGATCTACCGCATGGACTATGGGCAGGAAGAGGCCGCGGCGCGTTTCGGCACTGATCCGCGGGTGTTCCTCACGACCGTGAAGAAGTTCACGGGGGATGCGCAGGGCGTCGCGCAGCTTTCGACCGTGACAATCGGGTGGGACAAGGGACCCGACGGCCGAGTGAGGCCCATCGAGGTGCCGGGCAGTGAACAGACCCGGCCGGCGCAACTGGTGCTGCTGGCCATGGGGTTCCTCGGGCCCGAATCGCAGCTGGTCACGGATCTTGAGCTGCAGATCGATGCGCGCACCAATTTCGAGGCTGAGTACGGCAAGTTCGCGACCAGCGCCGAAGGGGTGTTTGCCGCAGGCGATTGCCGCCGCGGTCAAAGCCTGGTCGTATGGGCAATCAATGAGGGTCGCGGCGCGGCGCGTGAGTGCGACCGCTTCTTGATGGGTGCGACCGACCTGCCATAAGCACAGGCTCGGCTTCACGGCGGCCTGATCGACATCAGCCGGGATGACTGTCCGGGTCGTGCAGTCGCGCCCTGGCCCGGGCAGTCAGATCCTTCACCAGCACAACGCGCCAGTCATCACCGGGCAACTGATCCGCTTGTGGCAGCAGTTGCTGGGCGAGTTCCGGCATTTTCTTGAGTCGTGCCTGGAAGGCCTGAAAGTCCGCATTGAAGCGGATCTTTGCCTTCATCGCATCTTCGGGGTTGGTGAAACGTGCCCAGTAGGTCCACCACTGTTTGGTCTCGTGCACGGCATCATCCGTGGAGATGGCAGCCGTCGAGCACACGACGGGAGACGGCTCGCCATCCGGAGCGCCATGGCCGCTGCGCCACTGGCACAGAAACAGCGACCGTTCCAGCGTGACCGCGTCGTTCAAGTCCGCGACGGTGTAGCCACCGACCTGGCCGGCGGCAACCGTGCACAACGTCATGGCGCAGGCAGCCGCAGTCACTAGCCGGGAAGGTGTACAACGGGTCATTGCGTGCCGGATCCTCAAGTCTGCAGCCCGAGCTCGACCATGTCAGGCCTGACGCCGGTGATCACCGACAGCAAAAGGCCGATAATTGCGGGAACATCGGTTTTGGCCCCCTATTATTTCAGGAGAGCGGAATGCCCCTTGATCATTATATTACTCTCGGCCGTTCCGGGCTGCGTGTGAGTCCGTTGTGTCTGGGTGCGATGACATTCGGCGACGAACTTGGCTGGGGCTCCAGCGTCGAGGAGTCCCAACAGATCATCGATCGCTTCATCCAACTCGGCGGCAATTTCATCGATACCGCGAATTTCTACACGAAAACGCATTCCGAAAAGATCATCGGTGACCATATCGGGCGTCACGGCGCGCGCCGCGACCGGCTCGTCATCGCGACGAAATTCAGCGGCAACCTGTACCCGGGGGACCCCAACGGCGGTGGATCGGGGCGCAAGTCGCTGATTGCCGCGTGTGAGAATTCACTGCGACGCCTGCAGACCGACTACATCGACCTGTACTGGCTGCACAACTGGGACGTGCACACGCCGATCGAGGAAACCCTGGCCGCGCTCGAAGATCTCGTGCGCGCCGGCAAGGTGCGCTACCTGGGTGTCTCCGATACCCCGGCGTGGAAAATCGCGCAGGCGAATGTCACGGCACATTTCCGCGGCTGGTCTTCGTTCATCGGACTGCAGATCGAGTACTCCCTGCTCGAACGTACCGTCGAGCAGGACCTCGTGCCGATGGCGCTCGAGTTCGGCTTGGGCATTACGCCGTGGTCGCCCCTCAAGAGCGGCGTGCTGAGCGGCAAGTACACACGCGGCAATGCCGGCCAGGTGAAGCCGGATCGCGGCGCGTTTGCCGACCCCTTCCTCAACGAGAAGACCTACGCGATCGTGGACGAACTGGCCGGCATCGCCAAGGCGCATGAGAGCACGGTCGCGCGCGTCGCACTGGCCTGGGTTCAGGGGCAGCCCGGAGTGACCTCGACGATCATCGGTGCGCGTCGGCTCGCCCAGCTCGAGGACAATGTGAAGGCACTCGATCTCAAACTCTCCGTCGCGGAGCTGGGCCGGCTGGATGCGCTGACGAAGCCGAAGTTCGGGTTCCCCCAGAGCATGGCGCCCGTATTCCCGGCCCTCCACAATGCGGGTACCACGGTGAACGGCGTGGGCGCACCCCTGTTGCCCTTTGGCGTGGGAAAGGACGACAAGATCTACTGAGCCTTGGCGGCCTGCACCTTGGCGCGTACTTCGGCGAGATAGTCGGCGGCCTGCTGGCGCGTCTGAATGGCCTGCACACGGGCCAGGATCGCATGGCGGGCCGATAGGGGGGATGTCGCGATGTCGTGGCGCATCGCGACATGCACCAGCAGCGGCAGGCTGCCCGCATCGACGCTACCGCTCATGTCCGGCACTGCCGCAGGTTCCAGTTGAATGGCGCGCGTCGCCGGGGCCGCAACCGGATCCGGCAGCATCGCCGGCGCGTCAGTCCTCGGACTCGGTAGCGAAAGCAGCGGCAACAGGTTGCCTGCCGCGGCGTCCCGTGCCGTCAGGGACTGCAGGTCGAATGCGGCCGCGATCGTCGCGGCAATGGAACTGTGGTCGTAGAGGCGATGATCGATGGTGTTACGCGGTATGCGCGGCGATACGATGACGGCGGGGACGCGAACGCCGTACTGATCGAAACTGAAGCCGAAGTGGTTGTATTTCGAGCCAGGTTGAGTGTCCCCCGGTGCAATTGCGGGTGGTGGCGGCACATGATCATAAAATCCGCCGTGTTCATCCCAGGTGATGATCAGCAGGCTCGTGTCCCAATGCGGTGAATTGCGGATTGCCTCATAGGTGGCTTTGATGAGCGCTTCGCCGGCACTCACTCCGTCGCGGGGATGCTGCGAATTGCCGCCTTTGAACGTACCCGCGGCGACATCGCCGTAGTCCGGTTCTATCCACGTGTACAGCCAGGGATACTCGGGCTTGCCCACCTGCGCGGCAAAGTCATCAAAGTGTGAAATGTCGGACAGCGTGACACCCTTCAGCGCCGCCGCCATCGGCAAGTAGTCACCGGAGAAAATCCGCCAGCCGGTATCGGCTTTTTTCTTTAGTGCATCGAACAGGGAGCCATGCACAAAAGTCACACCCTCGAGCGTCTCCCAGGTGAGGATCTCGGCGGTGGTGGGGCTATGGTCCAAACCATCGGAAGAGGCCGCGCAGGCGAACAGGCGGTTCGGCCAGGTCGGGCCGGGAATCGCACAGTGCCAGCTGTCGCAAACCGCAAATTCTCGCGCCAGGGTATTCAACACCGGCAGCTGCGCCGCGGAAAAGCAGCGCATGATTTCGCCGAAATTCGTGGTCGCACCGCCCTCGGCCCTGGTATGCGAATCAACGTAGTCGCTGACGAATCCGCCGTTGCTGATGGGCGGATAGCGTCCCGTTACGTAGGTCGCGCCGCTGCCCGCCAGCTGCTCCAGCACATCGGGAAACTCATGCCCGGGGTCCAACGGCATCGCTTCGGCCGCTCCTGCAGTCACCGTATAGCCGGTACCGCGATAGTCATTCGATTCGGTTCCCGCCAGGCCGCGGACACTCGTCGCCTGTCCGTTGGTTGCATCCACGCCCGTGATGCCCGAGAAGCCGAGCATGTGGTCGAAGGAGCGGTTCTCCAACATCAGGACGAATACGTTTGTGACGGAGGTTGGCACGCGGCGCCTATGGTGTGGTCATTCGACGCGGCTCCAGATCTGGGTGCGAAAGAACGGCCCGATGTAACCGCGCACTTCGAGCTGCCTGCCGCCGTCGAGAGGTCTCAATCGCACCGCGTAGATCTTGCCGTTGCCCGGATCCAGGATCTTGCCGCCGTCCCAGACATCACCGCGCTGCACGACTCCGGTGATGATCGACAGGCCGACCATGGGTTTGCCATGCCGCTCGTCGCGGCATTTATCGCACAGCGGATTGGGCTGTGAGGGGTGCAGGAGCCTTTCGATCCTGCCGCTCACCACGCCTGCGGATTCGCTGACGCGGACCAGCGATTTCTCCTGCCCCGTATGGTCATCGATGGTCTTCCACAACCCAACCGGAGTGTTCTGCGCGTACGCAGTGCCGGTTGCGATCAGAAAGAAAAATGCAGCGAGTGTTCTGCAAGGTGCCCCCGGATGGCGCACCGCCCGCAATGGCTGATCAGCGCGAACTGCGGGCGCCGACATAACCGAAGAGGATCCCGATCGATCCCCACAGCACGGTCTGGATGCCCAGCGATGCGATCCGGAAGTCCCACAGTGTCACGGCGGGGAAGGTGGTCGGGACCTCGTTGATGCCGGGCAGCAGCGAGAAAACCACGGCAAGCACCACGAGATAGACGCCGGCCGCCAGCAATGAGGCATTCCAGGAACCGTGTCGGGGCAGCAGGGCCTTGCGTACGCGCAATGCGCCCAGCGTCGTGGCAATTGAAATCGCCATCAGCAGGAAATACAGGCCGGTGCGGTATTTGATGGTGTCAGGCTCGCCCACCGAAGGCGGGTTCGCCGGGTACTTCAGCGCGGGCACGACGTACACCGATAACAAACCGAACAGTGCCAGCAGCGCCGAGGTTGGCGCGGCGCCCAGTCGCCCGAGTCGGCCGTTCGCGAACGCGAACAGCACTGCAAATATGCAACCCAGGCCAGCTCCCGTGACGACCATGCCGGTCAGCAGGCCGATACCGCTTTGAACGGAGCGACTGAAGATGACCGGATCATCATCCGGTGCCGGTTTGCCCGCGGCGACGGCTGCCTTGGCTGCGGCCGCTTCCTGCGCCGACTCAAAACCGATCGCGGTCTCCACAGCCGGCTCGCCGAAAGTCCTGGCCCAGCCGAACGCGAGCAGGCCAGCGACAATGCCGACAATGAAGCCGCGAAAAACCAGCCGTCCGACCATGTTTTCGTCCCCGCGCAGGCTAGTGGCAGGGAAAGCCTAGCAAATGGCGGGCGTCGTGCACGAACTCATGCACACCCATGCCATTGAAGATCGAGGTGGCGCCTTGTTCGGCACCTACGAAGTAATAGGCAAGTGCCATGATCACGAATCCGAAGATGGCCCAGGGCACGATCTTCGCGATGGGAATGGCAACCTGCAGCGGCAGCTCCAGCGCTGCGCTCGGCATGCCAAGTGTCTTGTCATCGGCCTCGGTGGCCATGCAATCCCCCATATTCCAGGTCAGATTATGAATGCCTATGATGCCATATGCGGCCGCGCCCCGCTGCGAGCGGCTACTGCGAAGTCGGCCAAAACACCTTTATGTCTCGGTGGGCATAGCTTATTCTGAAGCTCTTATAATACAAAGGATTAGCGGCGTTTTGCCGCCAGGCCCAAGGCCGTCGGCTGCCGCCCAGTAAATATGACCCCCCGCATTACGCTCATTTGCCATGCGACCACCCCCGGGCTGCGCGCCGCGACCTTCGGCGGCGATGATTCGCTGGACGAGTCCGGCAGAACCAAGGCGCAGCGCCTCGCGGGAGTCCTGGGTCGGGTCGATCAGTGCTGGACCAGCCCGGCGGCGCGCGCGCGCGAGACGGCCGCCGCACTGGGCCTGTCACCCGTGGTGGATGAACGCTTGCGCGAGTGTGACTACGGCCGTTGGGCCGGCCTGCGCTTCAAACAGGTTCTAATCCGCGAGCCGCGCAAACTGGTCTCCTGGATCCGCAAGCCCGAGACCGCCCCGCATGGCGGGGAAACCATCCTGCAGGTGCTGCAGCGTGTCGCCGCTTGGATGGCCGAGCGCAGTCGTGATCAGGGCCACATGGTCGCCGTCACGCACTCCGCGGTCATTCGTGCCGCGATCGTCCATGTCCTGCAGGCGCAGCTGCCCTCCTTCTGGCGGGTGGATGTGCTGCCGCTATCGCAGACGGAACTGCGCACGAACGGGCGCCGCTGGGTGTTGCGTTCGATCGGTCCGATCCTGGCGGACGACGAGTCAACCTGAGTCAAGCAATGTCGAACGGCTCCAACGATAAGCGCTTCTATATCTTTGCCGCCTGTGTCGTCGTGGCACTCGGGCTGATCGGCCTGGTGAACCTGTATCAGGCCCACCTCGTCGCGCCCCACATCCAGAACCTCTCCTATTCCCAGTTTCTCGATGACCTCGCGCAGGGTCGCGTCCGCTCGGTGACCTTGAGTGGGCACGAGATCGATGGATTTCTCGCCGATCACAGTCCGTTTCGATCCTACGCGGCCGATGATCCCTCGCTGGTCGAGGCGCTGCGCACCAAGGGCGTGGCGATCACCGCCGTGGCGCCGCCCGCGGCCGGCGTTTCATGGGGCAGCACGCTCGGAACCGTGCTGCCCATCATCCTGCTCGTCGTCTTCATGATTTACTTCATGACACGCGGTGGGGCCGGCGGACAGATGCTGGGCCTGGGGAAATCCAAGGCCAAGCCGCTCACCCAGGAGCATGGCAGGGTGACCTTCGCGGATGTCGCGGGGGTCGATGAGGCCCGCGACGCGCTGAAGGAGATGGTGCAGTTCCTGCGCGATCCGCAAAGCTTCAACCGTCTTGGCGGGCGCATTCCCCGCGGTGTGCTGCTGGTGGGTCCGCCGGGAACCGGCAAAACGCTGCTCGCGCGCGCGGTCGCGGGCGAGGCGAATGTTCCCTTCTTCACGATCTCCGGTTCGAACTTCGTCGAGATGTTCGTGGGTGTCGGTGCCTCGCGCGTACGGGATCTGTTCGCGCAGGCCAAGAAGCACGCGCCCTGCATCATTTTCATGGACGAGATCGATGCGGTAGGGCGGCGCCGCGGGGCCGGCGTGGGCGGCGGCAATGATGAGCGCGAACAGACACTGAACCAGCTGCTCGTGGAGATGGATGGTTTTGAGACCAACGCAGGGGTGATCCTGATCGCGGCCACCAATCGTCCGGACGTGCTGGACCCGGCGCTACTGCGACCCGGACGCTTCGACCGGCAGGTGACGGTGGCCAATCCCGACATACTCGGCCGCGAGCAGATCCTCGCCGTTCATGCGCGGCAGATTCCGCTGGCCGCGGGTACGGACCTGCGCATCATTGCGCGCGGCACGCCCGGTTTCTCCGGGGCCGACCTCATGAACCTGGTGAACGAGGCGGCACTGCTGGCCGTGCGCCGCGGCCAAAGTACCGTCGGGACGCGTGAGTTCGAGGACGCCAAGGACACGGTGACCATGGGCGCCGAGCGGCGTACTCATGTCATGAGCCCGGAGGAGAAACGGCTGACCGCCTACCGCGAGGGCGGCCGCGCAATCATTGCGCTGCATGTGCCGGCGGCGGATCCGGTCCACAAGGCCACCATCCTCACGCGCGGGCGCACGACCGGTATGGTCAAGCAGCTTCCGGAGGCCGACCGCTCTTCGACGACGGTCGAGCAGATGACCTCGCGCCTCACGATTCTATTGGGCGGCCGGGCCGCCGAAGAGCTGGTCTTCGGCCGCAGCAAGGTCACCTCCGGGACGGCCGGTGACATCGAGGAGGCGACCAAACTCGCGCGCCTGATGGTCACGCGCTGGGGTCTGTCCGAGGCGCTGGGCACCGTGGCCTACGGCGAGAATCAGGACGAGGTGTTCCTCGGGCATTCGATTTCGCGACAGCAGAACATCTCGGAACACACCGCGCAGATCATCGCGACCGAGGTGCGCAAGCTGCTTGATGCGGCGCTTGCGCAGGGCGAGGCGATTCTGCTGGCCCATCGCACCGACGTGGACAGGCTCGCCGAGGGCCTTCTGCGGTACGAGACCTTGAGCGGCGAGGACATCGCCGAACTGCTTGCGGGGCGGACCCCGTCGCGCGAGGAGCCTTAAGCGGCGGTGTCCACCGGCGCGACCGACAGCGTCTCATCGAACAGCAGCAGACGCCCGGCATTGGCGATGCCGATGAAGGTGCTGACGTTGTGCAGCAGTGCCGCGATGATCGGGGCCTCGATGCCGAGCACGCCCGCTCCGGACAGGACGATCAGGCCGAACGTGAAGGCGAGCCCAATGGAGACGTTCACGTAAATGGTGCGTCGGCAGCGCCGGCTCAGACGGATGCAGGTGCCGAGGCGTCGCAGATCATTGGTCATCAAGGCAAGGTCGGCGGAGGCGAAGGCGACTTCGGCTCCCTGGGTTCCCATCGCAACGCCCACTGCGCCGGCTCGCAGTGCGAGGGAGTCGTTGATGCCATCACCGACCACCATCGGGCGATGGCCAAGCTTGATCTCCTGCATCACCCGATCCATCTTCTGCTCGGGCAGCATCTCGGCCGAGACCTCATCGATCCCGACTTCGCTGGCAACCTGGCGGGCGACCGCGGCGCGATCGCCGGTCAGCAGCACCATGTGCTCGATACCCAGCCCCTTCAGATCCTCCACCGCCGTGATGGCACTGCCACGCAGCTGATCGAGGAACAGCAGCCAGCCGAGGAACCTGCCATCGCGGCTGACGCCGGCAATGGGGCCGTTGTGCGCCGGCGGGGGTGGTGCGGCCACGCCCAGCCGTTCGAACAGATCGGCTCGTCCCAGGGCGACGGACTTGCCGGCGAACCGGCCGGTCACACCGAAGCCGCCGAGTTCCCGGGCATCCTCGACCGCCATGCGCTGCGCAGCCGGAACGGCCGCCGCCGCTGCGCGACTCAGGGGATGGTTGCTGGCGGCGCCCAGTCCGGCCGCCAGTTGCCGCAGCTCCGCAGGATCGACGCCGGCGGCGGGCCGCACCTCGCCCAGGCGCAGGTCTCCGGTCGTCAAGGTCCCCGTCTTATCGAAGATGACGGCGGACACATCCGCCAGATGCTCCAGGAATGCGGAGCCCTTGATCAAAATGCCGTGCCGTGCGGCCACGGCGATGGCCGCGACCGCCGTCGCCGGGGCGGCAAGGACCAACGCACAGGGACAGGAGGCGACCAGTACCGCGAGCATCGCCGGTACGTTGCCCGTGATCAGCCACGTCCCTCCTGCGACCAGCAGCACCAGCGCCATGTACTGTCCGGCATATTTGTCCAGCAGCCGGGTCACCGGCGGCTTGGCATTCTCGGCCTCGCGCATCAGAGCGATGATGCGGCCCACGGTGCTTTCCTGGCCGACGCGCGTGAGCTCGACCTGGATCCGGCCGTCGACATTCATGGCGCCGGCGAGCGCCTGATCACCCTCGCGGACTTCGACGGGCACTGACTCGCCCGTCAACGATGCCAGGTCCAAACTGGAGTTGCCGCGCCTCACGATGCCATCGGCAGGCACCCGATCCCCCGCCAGCAGCTCGATCAGATCGCCCACGCGCAGCTGCGCGCTGGGGATCACTTCGGTCGAGCCGTCGGGCAACAGTCTGCGGCTATCCACCTCGGTCAGCCGTCCCAAGGCCCGGACCGCCTCCTGGGAGCCAAGCATGCTGCGCTCTTCCAATACATGTCCCACAGTCATGATGATGGGCAGCAGTGCGGCCGTCATCAGATCACCCGTGGCCCAGGCCGCGATCAATGCCAGTGCGACCAGACGGTCGGTGATGCCGTGCAGGCTGGGATGGCGCAGGCTCGCCCAGGCTTCGACGAATACCGGTACTGCCACGAGCGCGGCGGCAATGCCGGCCACGAGCTCCGCGATACCCTGCTCGCTGGGCACCAGCCAGTGCATCCCGAAGGCCACGAGCAGCAGGCACAGGGCCACCAGCGCCAGGCTCAAACGCAGCGCCAGCACCAGGCGTTCGGCGCGCGCCAGCAGCACCGGCCGCCCGGTTGGCGGGGCGGTGATCATTACATCGGGTGTGACGCTCATTTTCCTGGCTTTCCGGGCACCATGACTCGGGCACCGCCTTGCGCATCGACCAAGGTCGCGGAGCCCACCTGGTTCATGATTTCACCGACCCGGGTGCGGTACTCGCGCAGCAGCAGGCTGCTGCGTGTCTGGGGGGTCGCTTCATGTTCCAGCGCAAGTATGCCCGCGGTGTTCGTGCCGGCGCCACTGACCAGTTCCTGTGCAGTCGCCTCGGCGCCTGCAAGCAATTGATCGCGCAGGCGATTGGACTCCTGGCGGCGCCGCTCGGCATCGGTGCGCGCCACGGCCACGCCCCGGTCGGCGGCCTGACTGGCCACCAGCACTGCATCGAAGGCGGACTTGGCCACGGGCGGCAACCAGGCCGTCATATCGATACGCTCGATTTCCACGCCCAGCGACGCGCCGCCGTCGGCGAGCTCGTGCAGGCGGGCGTTCATGGACTGGATCAGGGAATTGCGCACCTCGCCGCGCAACGCCAGGACGGCACCCGCCGATTCGGTGTTCGCCTGCACCACCAGGAAGTCATTCAGATTCCGCGAGGCCGTGACCCGTACGGTCGTCGCCCGGAAAAGCCGGTTCAGCGCGGCCGGCACATGCGCCTGGGACAGCGCGTAGCGGATCGGATCGCTCAGGCGATAGAAGAGTGTGGCATTGAGCAACACGACGTTGCCGTCACCGGTGAGATACGCCGCCGCATTTTGCGGAATGGACTGCCCGGGGCCGAAGGGTCCGACGAGAGTCTGCGACTGCTCGCTCGCCGGTGCCAGCGGGATGATCTCCTGCGTCAGCTGCCGTTCAGGTCCGGGCAGCATCTGCACCTGCTCGATCGGGCGTGGCCAGGCGATCAGCAATCCTGCTTCCTGCGATCGCACGATGCGGCCAAAGCGCAGCACCACCGCCTGACTGTCGGAGGCAATCTCGCGCACATTGCTCGTCAGCCACCCGATCATGAGCAACACGCCGGCGATATAGATGGTACGAAAGCCGATTGCGACGGATTGCGCAATCGGTCCCGGTGGCGGGGGCGGCGGCGGCCCGACCGGATCGGGCGCAGGCAGCGCGCCGCTTGGAGCGTGTACTTCGCTCACGGCTTGGGCTTGCTTGCCGGCGCTGCGCCGGCGCCGGAGGGACCGTCGACCAGCACCCGGAAGGGCGCCGCGTCCGTGCGCAGTATCAGGCTCGAGTTGCGGCCGAGGATCTGGCTGAGCGAATCGAGCGAGCGCAGCGTGCTGTACAGCCCCGGATCGCTTTGATAGGCCTTGGAGTAGATACGCGCCGCGGCCTGCTGCGCGTCGGCTTCCGTGTGGGCGGCCTGTTCACGCGCCTGGGCCACGACTTCACGTGCATCGCGATCCGCGTCGGCGCGGATCGCGGCCGCCTGGCGCAGGCCGTCGGCCGTGCGTTGTGCCGCAACGGTCTCGCGTTCGGCACGCATGCGGGCCACGGTCGCAGCCAGAGTTTCATCCGGCAGCGTCATCCGTTCGACGCCCACCTGACGGATCTCGATGCCATACACAGCCAGCATGCGTGGCCCGATCTGCTCGCGCAGTTCGCGCTCGAAGACATCCAGCCGCACCTTGGTCGAGTCGATGTTGACCAGGTCCGTGAGGTCAAAATTGCTGGACGTGATATGCAGCGCGGCGTTGACGAAACTGCGCAGCTGGCGCGCCGCCTCATCGGGCTGATTGCGGACCGAGCGCAGAAATTGGCGGACGCGCTGCGGATCATCAGGCACCTGCCAGGCCACATAGGACTGGACCAGCACGCGTAGACCGTCACGGGTGCCCACATCCTGCAGGCCCGTGGAGGTCGTGCGCAGCCGCAGATCGATCAAAATCGTGCTTTCAAAGGGCGCCGGCAGTTTCCACGCGAGGCCCGGTTCCGTCACGACCCGCACGGGGTTGCCGAAGCGGGTGATCACGCCGGCCTCACCGGCCGGCACCATGACGATACAGGCTGCGGCTATCGCTGCCAGCAAGATCAGCGCGGCCACTCCGATGCGCATTAGTGCGCCGAAGTCATGATGATCGTGATCGTGATCGTCATGGTCGTTGTCGTGGTGTGAAAACATTTACTCTTGGTCCTGAAGATTGGGGGCGGCCGGCGCCGGTGCAGGTTCCGTGGCGCTGGGCGCAGGTGGCAAGACGCCGGGATCTTCGAGCGGCCCGGAGCTCACGCGCGGGGCGCCGCCCGGCAGGTTGCGCAGGTCGATGATCGGGCCGGGTGTTGAGCTGAGGCGATGATCCAGCAGGGTCAGCGGCTTCTGTGCCAGTGCCGCCTGGATTTTGCTGAGGGTGCGTTCGAGCAGGAACGCTGCTCCGCCTTCGGCATGCGCGCGCCGCTCGGCATCAAACCGGTAGGCATCGGCATTGGCGGCATCGATGCGCTCAACGGAGGTGGCGTGCGCGGCGCTGGTGAGCTGGCGGGCCTCCTGCTGCGCGACCCCGGCCACGCGCTCGGCGCGTCCGCGCTCATCGGAGATGCTGGCGCTGGCATTGATCGCGGCGGCCTGGACCGCGTGGTAGGCGCCGGCCGCACCGGCCGGCGGATGGATTTCTTCGATGAGCACCGAGACGACTTCGATCCCGGCGTGGTGCGCATCCAGGTCCGCGGCCAACGCATTGCGCAGCGAGGCGGCGACGTTTTCACGCCGCTCGCCGAGCACCGCCAGAAGGGTGCGCGAGTTGAAGAAGCGCAGGACGATGCGGCTGCCGGCTTCGCGAATCAGGGATTCCGGATCGGCCACTTCATAGACGGACTGCAGCGCCGAGGCATCGGTCAACCCGACGCGGTACAACACGCTGATCTCGGTGCTGACACTCTGGAATCCCTGCTGCCCCGTTCCGGGACTGGCAACGAGGTAGTTGGCCTGGCCCGCATGCGCGCTCTCCCACAGGCGATTCAGACTCAAGGGGGGCGCATCCTCGGCGCCGACCTGCTCGGCGTTGTCGGCGGTTGCGGTCTCATCGACGCCGATGGCCACAGCGTGGATGGTGCCGTATTCCACCGGACGCAGTCGCCCGAGCGGCCAGGGCAACAGCAGATGCAGCCCCGGGCCCAGCACCGCAACCGGTGCTCCGAAGCGCTCGTAGATTCCGCGCTGTCCCAGCTCGATGAGCTTCACTCCGGTCAGTCCCCAGCAAAACAGCGCCGTGCCCAGCAGGGCCGGCAGTATCGCCGCGCTCAGGAACGCCAGCGCCCAGCTGCGTGCGAAGTCCAGCCCGAGATGTGTTTTCAGCAGGGTGCCAGGGGCGCGTGGGCCGCCGGTGATGATGCCGGCGAGAATGCTATCGGTGACGGCCCTGGCGTTTGCCGCTGCGGGTGCCGGCAGGAACAGGCGCGCGAGCGATCGCATCGCCAGCTCCAGGATCACGAGCATCGGCACGATCGCGACGACCCAGTGCGCCCAGCGCACCCAGCCGAACATCGCCCCGCGCCCGAGTTCGATGCAGGCGGCGGCCGCGAGCAGCACTGTCGTCAGCAGCAGCAGCCGGTGCAGGGCGGGCGCCTCGGGCAGTTGCGGCGCCGGAAACTCGACCATGACGCGCTCGCAGACCAGCGACACGAAGGCCAGTGCGAATACCAGCGCGGCCAATATATTGGCGCTGGCACGATAATCGGCCGTGGCTTCGGACGGCCACAGAAACTGCAGCACCAGGTAAATCGCGACGGCGCCGGTGGGTACGATGACGGCCTGGCCGATGCGGGCCGCGACACCGGGGTGATCGAGTACCTGCCGCCAGCCCATACCGGTCGCGGCCCGGCCCTGTTCGGCGGCGGAGGCCTGCCGGAAGCGCGCCGATGTCAATGCCAGCGTGGCCAGCAGGCCCGTCAATGCCAGCAGCACTGCCGCCAGCACCATCGCCGCCAGTCCTCCGGCGATTGCCTCGTGCGCCAGGGCCCGCATGGCAGTGGTGCTGCCGGCGGGTAAAAATACCATCAGCAGCAGCACACCGACCGCCAGTGTGGCGATTCCGTACACGAGGGACAGGCGCCGGGTCAGTCGATGTGAGCGGGGATAAACCGATTCGGGGCTGTTAGTGGGTGTAGTTGCCATTGTATTAAGCTGGCCGCGCCGCCGGGCCTATAGTAACGCATAGTCAATGCAGCCGAATAACTTGAAAAGAGCGAATATCACCAAGTGGGCGTTGTCTGTGACCGGCATCGTCGTGATCGGGCTGGTGATGATCGCGGCGACTCACTGGCGAACCGCGCGGCTTCAATACCGGCTGCTCGCGACCGAGCCGGAGGCCGTCGCGGACGACCCGGCACTCGTGCGCTTCGCGACCCAGCAGGCCCGTCCGCTGTACGCCGCGCACTGCGCGGCCTGTCACGGCGCCGATATGCACGGCAATCCCACATTGGGGGCTCCGAATCTCACGGATGCCGTGTGGCTCTACGGCGAGGGCCGCATCTATGACATCGAACGTACGGTTCTGTACGGTGTCCGCTCCGGTCTGGACAAGTCCCATAACGAGACCGAGATGCCGTCGTTCGGGCTGCGGGGCATCCTGAACGAGGCTCAAATCAGAAACGTCGTGCAGTACGTACTGCAACTGAGTGGCCGCCCGTATGGCGCGGAGGCGGCAAACGAGGGGCGGGCGCTGTATGTGGGCAAGGCAAATTGCGGCGACTGCCACGGTCCGGACGCACGGGGAAATTCAGACTATGGCGCGCCGGATCTGACGCGCAATGTTTGGAACAGCGGCGGTGATCCGCAGGCCCTCTACACCACCATTTACTTCGGGCAGCACCGTATGATGCCCGCGTGGGGCGGCACTCTCACTCTGGAGCAGATCCGCGCCCTGGCGACCTACGTGTATGCGGTTTCACACGCAAGATAGAGCGTTATCCGGAGAGCTTCGATGTTGCAAGTGAGCCGCGTGCGGACACTTCTGTCCCGCCCTCAACGTAGCCTCGTCCTGCCGGCGGTGGCGATTGTCGCCGGTTTGGTGGCGGCCGGCTTCGGGCTGTTTCGCGCCGCGCCCAGACCCTTGCAGGTGGTGCCCGCGGGCTATGTCGCACTGGTGAACCAGAAGGGCCTGCTGTTCAACGATTTTCGCGCACAGGTGGAATTGGAAACGAGCAAGCTCTTTGCCGATGCGACACCGGCGGAGCGCAGCCGCGTCTTGCGTGAAATGATCAATGAGGAGCTGCTGGTGCAGCGTGCCGTGGTGCTCGATCTGCCGGAGACCGCCAACGAAGTGCGCGCCACGATGGCCGTGGGCGTCAACGGACAGGTGGCGGCGCCAGTGTTGGCGTATGAACCCTCGGAGGCGGAGCTGCGCGCATTCTACGAAAAGTTCCGGCAGAACTATTCGACTCCCGGATCGATGACATTGCACGATCTGGTCCTGGGCGTCGGGGGATACCAGAACGCAAACCAGACGACCACGCAGGCGCATATAGATGCCGCCGAGGCCGTCTATCAGTTGCGCTCCGGCGCTTCACTCGATTATGTCATGGCGCATTTCGGCTTCATGCCGTCGGGGCGCGCGGCAGCGGGTGAAGAATTGGATTTTGCCGCGAAGCTGCATCTGGGCGCGACCCTGTATGCGGCCGCTTCCACGCTGCGCGACGGCGAGGTGTCCGATCCGATCCTCGATACTGATGGCCTGCACATCATCGTGATGGAGCGCCATCAGTTTCCGCAGATCGCCGACTTCACCACGGTGCGCGACCGGGTGTATCTGGACTACCGGACTGCCGCGTCCAATCGCGCGACCAGCCAGAACCTGCGCCTGCTGCGCAGCCAGGCGACCATCCTGCTCGCGCCGGGTCAGTCGGAGTGAAACGGCTGGCACTGATCGCCCTGTGCCTGCTCGCCGGCGCCGCCGGCGGCGCCGAGGCGCAGCAGCGCAGCGTCAGCTACTCGACCTGGATCGTCTCCGGCAACATGGTGACGCTGCGATATCTGCTGCCCGTGAGCGTCGCGCAACGGCTGATGGGCGTTGAAGTCCAGGTGCTGACCGTCGGCAAGCTGGAGGAGTACCTGCTGCGGCATCAGACGGTGGGTTCCGCCGGCGGCGAGTGTCCGGCGATCGACCAGGGATTCGATCTGGGTCGGGTGGATCCTCTGGCGGTAGGGCCGGATCTGTACGGATTCGAGATCTTCTATCGCTGCAAG
>DASYER010000007.1:0-58857 GCA_036498905.1 Steroidobacteraceae bacterium
CCCAAGGAGAGGGGACCATGGCTTCACTTCAAGTGACTTGTATCAACAAGACGAATAGGACGAGCCCGCACGAGCGCATTAGCCATATTGGCGGCGCAGGTTGGAAGTACACCGAATCCGACGCAATCGGCTACATCGAATCCCGCATGCATACCTTCCATGTCACAGCTGGCGGTAACACCGTGCGGGTCATCGTTGCGACGCGGCTGGGTCGCAAATATTTGAAGACAGAAAGGGACGGGGAGATTCCGGACAATCTTCTGAGTCTCCCTGAATGTCGATAGGCGCGATTACCAGCCCCCGCTGAATCGTCGCAAAGGGCGATGCAAAGCAGCCTGGGCTCAATGCCCAGGCTAGTGCCTGTTGCGCAGCGTAAAGCTGACAGTAACGTTCATCCGTCTGCGGATCCCTAAGCGCCCTTTCGAGGCGCTCCAGCTCATCTTTAACTTGGCAGTTATTTTGGGCAAAAAAAGTGCTGTCATGAGTTGCCATAATCACCGCTCCTGTCTCTGTTTGTCAAAGGGATAATCGCGATTTTTATAACAATAACCGTTTTTAACACAAATCACGCAACCCGAGCAGGGGCATCTCATGCGCATTTCCGACAATCGATACAGTCGCGACCGGTTTCGCCTTGATCTCGCCCTGCGCTTCATCCGTCATGAAGCTCGCACCCAAACGATCAGAGCCTGGACCGGACTGTCTGATGATCGGATCCGCAAGCTCTATCGCAGTTATTTGAATGAGCCCGGCTTTGCCGTATCACGACCGCGCGGCAAATCGCCGCAGCAAAGTGCGTTCTTCACCCGCTCGCCGGAACTCCTGGAGGAAAGCTCGCTCCTAGCCAGCCTGTGCAGCCTGCTCGGCGTGCTGCCTCGCGCGGGCGCGCAGATCAACCGACAGGCGCTCGCCAACCTGTCACGCGGTGAGCTTTTGTGTCAGGCCTTTGAGGTCTACCGCGAGTTAGTCTCGGACCCGCGGATCAGCTTCGAGCACCTGGTCTTCCTGGTGGCGGCGCTCGCCGCCGGGGAGGAGTTGACGTTAGCCAGTTGCGAGCAGTGCGGCGTGCTTACTGTGGTTGACCGCTTCACATTCAAGGCGAGCCGCTGTCCGCATTGTGCGAGCCGCGCCGACTGAGGCCGACGCCTACCACTGGCTGAGGGCTCATGACCCGACCCATCAAGAGATCAGCAAATAGCGCGGCGTATGCACACACCGACGATTGCGTCCTACAATAGCCTCTGCAGCCTTTGTGAACGCCCGAAAAATGCGTGTTGCGGGACGGGAAGCTCGCTGGCCATTGAGCGGCTGGGTGCGCCGCTCAATTTATTTGCGCGTCACAGCGGCCACGTCAGCTGGCGGCCGACGCAAATCGAACAATACCGATCAGTCCGACGAGAGCGATGCAAGTTCGACGGTTGCCGGATCAGACTGCATGTAGCGCGCGGCGAGGCTTTGACTCGTTGTGAGTTGAATGTCGGCGCGATCCAAGCGCCATTCCCGTTGCCGTCCGAACGCATCCCGACAGGTGAATCAGGCATTGAAGAGCGCAATCCTCGGCGACAGCGGGACCGGGCGCGATTGGATGTGGCGCAGGCTCTGCGCCCGTAGTGCCTAAGGGGCTATTGCGGATAGGCCTTGATGCTGTCCGCGACCGAGTCCGCGACATGTTCTTTGGTAATCACGCCTACAACATTGCTGCCACTGGGGGCGCCCGGCCCGCTCACGACCACGGCCATGATGGAGCTCTTACGCCACATGCCGCGGATGACGTCAAAGGCACTGTCCTCCTCGCGCACGACGGTGAAGTTGCGGCTCGCGACATCTCCGAGCGTCACGCCGGTGTGGGCGCCCTCCAAACCTCGGCGAATGCCCGTGTTGACCCGGATCACCCCAAAAACGCTCCCATTGTCAGTCACAACGACGTGACGCAGGCGCCCGGCGTGCTCGGGTTGGCGCAAGTACTCATCGAAACTTGCCCCGGCCGGGAGAACCTGGATATCGGCGTCCATCACTTCGCGCGCCGCACGCACCAGAAACATGTTGGCGTGGCGCGCCTTGGGAATGGAGCGGCCGCGGCGCACAAGCTTCAGGGAATAGATGGTTTCGCCAGTCAGCACCCGCCTGGCACCGGTGCTCATGGCGACCGCGACGATCATGGGCATGATGATGCTGTAGTCGAGGGTCATCTCGAAGATCATGACAACCGCCGTCATCACCGCTCCGGTTGCCCCGCCTACCATCGCGCCCATGCCGACGCTGGCAAAAGCCGGAACGCTCAGATGCAGCGGCAGCCCGGTGGCGTTCAGGAGTGCCGCAAAGCCGCCGCCAAGGGTGGCGCCCATGAACAAGGAGGGTGAGAAGATGCCACCGGATGAACCGGACCCAAGACTGAGCGAAGTCGCCAGCAACTTGCAGACGAACAGCAAGGCCAGCAGCCAGAATGCCGAAAGTTGTCCGCCCAATACGGCCTGGACGGTAGCGTAGCCGACGCCGTCCACATAGTACTGACCCAACGTGCGTAACAGCAGGTACATCAGCATCCCAAGCATGAGCATGCCCAGAATGTGCCGTAGATAGACGGACTTGATGGCCGCGAAATAGTCTTCCACAAGATGCAGTCCGCGGATGAAGCCTGCTGCGGCAACCCCGGTGAGGGTTCCAAGCACCGCGAACAGAACCAGTGCCAGCAGTTGGCTGGTATCGACCGCCATAGCGTGCAGCATCGGCACATGGAAGGCGGGCGTATCCCCGAAGAACCAGCGGCCCACAAAGGTCGCCGTTCCGGTTGCGATTGCCACCGGAAGGAACGTCTCGACGCTCACCTCGGGCATCAGCAACTCGATCGCGAACATCACACCGCCGATGGGCGTATTGAAGGTCGAGGCAATGCCCGCGCCGGCGCCGGCGGCGACCAACGCGACCCGCTGGCCGACCGGCATGCGGATGATTTGCCCCAGCGTGGAGCCCAGGGCCGAGCCGATCTGGATGATCGGGCCTTCCCGCCCAACCGAGGATCCGCTGCCGATTGCGATCGCCGATGCCAGGGATTTGACGATTGCCACTATCGGGCGGATCACGCCGCCCTTGTAGTAAATCGCGTCCATTACCTCCGGGACTCCGTGACCGGTCGCCTCAGGGGCGAAATTGGTCACCAGGAAGGTGACGCCTATGGCGCCTAATACCGGTACCAGAATAACGAGTGCGCCCCAGCGGGAGGGCCCGGTGAAAAGGCTGGCGTCGTAGTGAACGATGGCGTGACCGGCGAAGAGCAGATTGTGAATAAGGCCGATCAAATCCCGGAACAGCACGGCACCAAAACCGGTGACCACACCCAAACCAAGCGCCAGCAGCGAGAGCTGCCACAGCGGCATCTGGCGCTCCTCGCCCTCCATCACGCCGGCCGTTGCCGTGGCGTCAAGATCAGGTGTCCGCCCAAATTAGCTGCTGCGTGCGGACCGAAAAGAACAAGTAACGACACTCCAGGTTCGCTCTGCGGGGGGGCATCCGCCAATTTGACGGACGCGTAGAGTGTCATATTGATGCCCATGCTGGTGAATTTTGCTTGGCCTCCCCGACGGCGGCAATGATGGGAGGCACTGCTTGCTCCTTATGGCCGGTGGCTCGGCAGGTTCTCGGATAGTAACGACAGCCATTCACCGATCACTGCCGAGTCGGTGGCCCCCCTATCTTCGATCCAGGGTCCCCGTGGCGAAATTTCCAGGCGGCACAAATCATCGGAAAACATATAATAGACAATAACTTGCAATGCCAGGATGAGCCGTACAACCTGGACAGAATGCCAAGCTCAATAGAAGCCATTTTAATGAGCCCGGCGTTGCCGTATCACGGCCGCGCGGGATATCGCCGCAGCAAAGTGCGTTCGTCACCGGCTCACAGAAACTCCAGGAGGAAAGCTCGCTCCTGGCCAGCTTGTACAACCTGCTTGGCGCGTTACCACGCGCAGGGAGGCCGACCAATCGGCACGCATTGGCCAACCTTGCACGCGGTGACCTTTTGTGCCAGGCCTACGAGGTCTACCGCGAGTTGGTTGCGGACCCGAGAATCAGCTTCGAGCACTTGGTCTTCCTGGTTTCCGCGCTCGCTGGTGGGGATGAACTCCAGCTCGCCAATTGCGAGCTTTGCGGTGCGCTCACCGTGCTTGACTGCTTTACGTTCAAAGCGCGGCATTGCCCACACTGCGCGAGCCGCGCCGACTGAGCTAAAGCGCGAGTAGGATCAAGGGCTCGCTCATATCGTTTTTCACCATGCGCGGGGAGATCTTGCTCTGCTTCAATGGCATACCAGCCTGCTGTCCTGCAGATCACAGCCATCCGGCGGTCCGTACTGCTTCCAGTAGGCGACCATCTTTAGACGCGTCACAAGTGTCTGAAAGCGCGGATCCAAGCGGAATGGGCGCATATCCGGAAGCCAAAGGTCCGAAAGATATATGCGACTCCCGACCATGTGAGCCCGGAGTCCCTGATCAATAGATCGATTTGCAAACGCATATGCAGAATCACGAGCGCCAAGCATTGTCAGTGCCTGTAGAAAAAATCCGCGCACTTGACCGTCGACACGACTGGACTCAAGTTGGGGCATAAGACGTTCGATTGCCTGTAGGGCAGCAGATTTCCGTGTCGGATCGGCGAGCGCGGAATAGAACATCTTCACCGCGCTGGCGGCCCCCGCTTTGCTGAGAGACTCTGTAAGCCCTGCTCCGGCACTTTCCGCCGCCTCTTGGAATTGACCACCATGGGCGGCCGCGCGTGCGTACACGAGGGCATTGCCCATTTGTTGTCCGCCACCGCCAAGTTCTTTGTGGAGACGCGCAAATTTCAGCGCATCGGCATCATGTCCTAACAGAGAATTCGTAAGTGATAGTTCATGAACCGTAAATCCGTCCGCCGGTGCGGCACTGTAAGACTCCATTAGTATCGAATTTGCCTGCTGAAGTCGTCCCACGGGCCTGAGCAATACCAATGTATACATGCCACGGTTGTTCAGCTCCCTCGGATCGCCTGCAAGGGCAGCTCGATAATGCAGTTCAGCGTCGATCCAATTTCCCCGGACGGCGTTGATCAACCCGAGACTGGCATGCGCGTCCGGAAGGCCAGGACTCAGCGCTAAGGCCTGTTGCGCGTCGCGCTCACCCACCTCAAGCTCCTCGGGCGGTACGCTATAACCAAGAGCGGCTGCGCCGGCCGACATGACAGCCCGTAATGCAAGAGCCGGTGCAAAATTGGGGTCCCGCGCCAGTGCCTCTTCAACGAGGGCTTCCGCGGCTTGTTCTGATTCGGGGGTTCCATGCCCTGCTGCCCGTGCCTGCAAGAACAGCCGATACGCTTCAACGTCTCGCGTTGGTGGCGTCCTGGCTCCGGGATTAGCCAATGGCGCGCCGAGGTAGCCGCTAAGTGCCTGCACAATCTCGGCGGCAAGGTCGTCCTGTAGCTTGAACAGATCCGCAAATTGACGGTCATATGTATGCGTCCAGATCTGGAAGCCGCTGCTGGCATCGACAAGCCGGACGCTGATCCGGATTCGCTCGCCGGCACTGCGCACGCTGCCTTCCAGTATCGTCGCTACCCCAAGATCCCGGGCAACCTGCCGGATGTCGGAGTCGTGACCCTTGTAGGCAAACGAAGAAGCGCGTGCCGGAATTCTAAGTCCCGGCACGGCAGCCAGGGAGTTAATCAGCTCCTCCGCCATGCCGTCGCCCATGTAATCCTTCCCTGGCTCACCGGTGAGATTAGAGAAGGGCATCACAGCGATGGAACCGCCCGGATTGGCGGTTGACGCACGAGTTCGGTTGGGCTGGTCCTTTCGGGCATGGTCCAAGCCCCACCAAGCGCCGCCCGCCAGCACAACTAAGAGCACGATTGTGACGGTCAATAACCGACTGTGCGTCCAGGTATGCGCAGATGCAGTAGGACTGGTGTCGGGGTCAGAGTTCATCACGGGCGAATTGGTGACGGGTGGAACTGAAAGCGGCACGGCTTGCGGAACCATCCGATATCCACGACCGCGCACGGTAAGGATGTACCGCGGATTGTCAGCGCTGTCCCCCAAGGCCTGTCGCAGTAGCTTGATGCGCTGCGTCACCGTCTCTGGATTGACGACCAGATCCGGCCAGACCTGCTCCATAAGCGTCTTGAACGATGCCAAATTCGGCGCAGCGCGCACCAGCGCCAGTAGCAGTTCTAAAGAAAGGCCTGTGATCGCCAATTCAACCCCGTTGCGGGTGACTTTGTGCGACTGGCAATCGATCAGCAGATCACTGACTCGAAAGCAGCCAACAGCCGGCGTTACAGCAGGTGTTGTTTTGGCATTCACGTCGAGCCGTGCAAAGTTGATCTCGCATCCATAAATTTCGTTTACGTCTCCCCCGCTTCCCGTCGGAGCGTTGGCTTCCCACGCGCGGCCCGCTCTTTACCGTTCTTCAGCCAACTTCACGATGACTTCATGCGCAGTGAGGCCCCCATCGGCAGGCTTGTCGGGAGGAGCCGAATGAGCGATTGGCCGCTCCCAGAGAATACCCCTACGACATCGGACAAAGTCCGCGACGCACCAAATGAGGTCAACCACCCAATGAACGCAACGCAACAATGCGCCGGCCCACCGAGCGCCCAAGGTGCTGTCGTCCGGTTCTCAGGGCGTCGTGGCCGCTATTTTCAGGGTATGTCTGCCCTACTGCTTGCCATTGTCTTTGCCGGGTTCTCTAAGACCTTCTTCCTGCGACCGTTTTTCCAAGTCCCGCCAATCGCCCCGCACGTCTACGTGCATGGTCTGTTCATGACAGCGTGGTTCGCGCTACTGGTCGTGCAGACATCTTTGGTCGCCGCGCACCGAATCGATTTACATCGGCGCCTCGGAGTAGGAGGCGCCCTGCTCGCGGTCGGCGTGGCAAGCCTCTCAGTTCTGACGGTGCTTGGACTCCCGGCCCGATTCAAGGCATATCCGGTGTTGAATGGAGCACACGTCCCCGCCACCCTCATGATTCAAATTATTTGGGGCGACTTTGCCGACATAGCGCTGTTCTGCGTCTTAGTTGCGACTGCAGTCTGGCTACGGCACCGCCCTGAGGCGCACAAACGATTGCTGCTTCTGGCCTCAATCGCGATGATTGGTCCCGCGATCGGACGTTGCATTGCCTTCCTGACGCTTTGGCAGCCTACCTCATCCGTGCAGGTAGCCATGCGCGCGCTTCTGATGGTGGTCGCGGTGGCAGCCTTCGCCTTACCGTTGACGCTCGTCGTCCATGATGTGCATTCCGAGCGCCGCCTTCATCCCGCCACACTATGGGGAGTGGCCGCATATTTCGGCACCTCTGTGGGATTCCAATTTGTCATCGCAAGCACTGCTTTCGGGAAGGCGCTCGTGATCGGACTCGAGTGATGTGTTCGCGGCGGGTGCTTGCGACAAGGTTTTCCCTGATCGGCGCCCCCATCCTCATTCCGACAGACCATCGCCCTGCGGGACTTATTCATGTGCGACTGAACAGTCCAGCAATACCTTATGAATCATAATCTTAATGCACCTGTTAAATTAATGGCGACCTGAACACAATACCAAGCTATATCACAGTTATTTGAATGAGCCCGGCTTCACCATATCCAGACCAAGCGGTAAATCACCGCAACTACGTGCGCTCTTCACGCGCCTAAACCTCATAAAAATCCGCACTCCTCACAACTGGCCGCGGGCTGCATCGACAACGAACCGTGATGAGCACAGTCCTCAAGCGTCAAATCGATGATTCTTGAATAATTCTCTGAGCCTCATTTTCTGTAGCTTTCCAGTTGCTGTGTGCGGAAGCTCTGCGACGAAGACGATGTCATCCGGCAACCACCACTTGGCAACCTTTTTGACAGGTGGGCACGCAATTCATCCTTTGTCAGCTCAAGTCCGGGCCTCTTTACCACCACCAAAAGAGGTCGCTCCTGCCATTTCGGATGCGGAAGCCCGATGGCCGCGGCCTCGGCAATAGCGACGTGACCGACGGCGGCGTTTTCCAGATCAATCGAGGATATCCATTCGCCGCCGGATTTGATCACGTCTTTGGCTCGATCCGTGATCTGCATATAGCCATCCGAGTCGACGGTCGCGATGTCACCGGTGTCGAACCAGCCATCCTTATCAAGGATTCCCCCTCCCTCGCCACGAAAATACTCCGAGGCGATCCAATGCCCGCGCACGAACAATCTCCCCGACGTCACGCCATCATGCGGAAGCGCCGCGCCACCTTCGTCGACAATCCTCAAGCTGACGCCATAGGGAACGCGGCCCTGCTTTCGCTGCAGATCAATTCGCTCCACCTCACTGAACAGCGCATGCTTTTTCAGCGGATTGCACATCGTCGCCACCGGCGACGTTTCGGTCATTCCCCAGGCGTGCAGGACTCGCGTGCCGAATACCCGCTCAAATGTTTCCACAACCGCAGGCGGCACGGCTGCACCCCCCACCAGGACGCGCCGCAATTTGAGTTCCTGTCGCGGCCGCAAAGCTTGCTCGTGCACGAATTGCTGAAACATCAGCCATACAGTCGGTACACCGGTGGCTGCCGTAGCCTCCTCATCGCGCATCATCCGATAAAGGCTTGCGCCGTCGAGCGCCGGACCAGGCAACAGGGTTCGCGCTCCGATCATCACCGCTGCATAAGGAGCTCCCCAGGCATTGACATGAAACATGGGTGAAGCCAACAGAACAGAGTCCGCTGCCGTCAATGCGAAGCCATCCGCCATGCACAGAAGCATTGCATGCAGAACCGTCGAACGATGGGAGTACAGAACGCCTTTCGGATTTCCTGTCGTGCCGGACGTGTAGCACAGCGACGAGGCCGCATCTTCATCCAGATGCGGCCACGAATAGCCGCCGGAATTCTGGGCAATGAGTTCTTCGTAGCAGAGTAAATCAGTGATCGTGGTAGCCGGCACGTGTAGCCGGTCGGTCATCACAATGAACCTCTTTACGGTCTTGAGATGTGGCGCCAGCTTCTCGATCAGCGGCAGAAAGCAACTATCGAAAAAAAGATATTGATCTTCGGCATGGTTAATGATGTACGCAAGTTGCTCTGGGAATAAACGCGGGTTTGCGGTATGCAGCACCGCGCCGAATCCGGAAACGCCATAAAACAATTCCAGGTGCCGGTAGCCGTTCCACGCCAGGGTGCCGATGCGTTCCCCCTGCTGTACACCCAGTGCTGTCAGCGCAAGAGCGACCTGCTTGGCCCGCCGTTCGATGTCCGAATACGTACACCGATGTATCGACCCCTCGAGAGTACGCGACACAACCGCGGCGGTCGGAGGTGCCTTGCCAGCGTGTTCTATCAGCGAGGAGACGATGAGCGGATGCTTCTGCATCAGACCGATCATGCTTTTATTCCATTCAGCTGGCGTTTGGTCGTGCGTGTATTTCCACTGTCATGGCTTGCGTGCACTGACCAGCGAGTAATAGCCGCCGCCGGAACGCTTGGCGCGCACATCGGTGAAGCCCGCGCTTTCCAGGATTTCCTGAAATTCGGCGAGGCTGTATTGCTTACCCAAGGTACCGATCAGCATCAGTAGCGAAAAGGCCGCCGCTGGCCACGGTCCGGTGCCTTCGTCGTCCATCAGGATTTCACTGAGGAAGATGCGCCCGCCGGATGGAAGGGCATCGAAGCTCTTCTTTGCCAGCAGCTTATTCGTCTCCGCAGACCAGTCATGGAAGATGTTGGCGAAGAAATGCGATTGGTAGCCGGTCGGCCAAACCTCTTTGAACATGTTGACCACCAGTGACTTCACCCGATTGCCCAGGTCGGCTGCCGCGATATATCTGTCGACCTCGACGCACATTTCCTTCAGATCCATGAGGCCGACTTGAAGATGCGGATTGTGCTTGGCCATCTCGATTCCGTAGACGCCCGAGCCGCAGCCGACGTCCAGCACCGAAGCAACGTCGGCGAACTCACCCTGCAAGGAAGTGCCAAGCGCCGGGGCCTGGCTATGGGCATGCATGAATGCGGCGATGCGTGCGGCGACCTCTGCAGTCATGCCGGGGCGTTCCCATCCGGGCGGGGCGTCCGAGCGCTCCTGCGGGCGCTTGCCGGACCTGATCGCTTCCAGCAGCGGGGCGTGCATCGGAATGCCGCCGGGAAATCCGCTGAAAAAAGCACCCCAATAGGCCTTTGCTTGAGGATGGAGCCAGCGCCGCGCTTCATGCGTGGCGCTCCATCGGCCCAGGCGCTTGTCGATCAGCCCTTGCGAGCACAGCCCTGCAAGAAGTATCGCCAGCGCCCGCGCATCGAGGCCAAGCTGCGCAGCCAGTTCATTCGTCGACAGAGGCGCATCGGACAGCGCCTTGAAGATACCCAGTTCGTCCGAAACGGTGACTACGGGCAGCCTGAATATCGACTCCCAGATGTCCCAGATCCTGGTGTCATCACTAGTTGGCGGCAACGCGCTCATGCAAGATCTCCAAACTTAAGGATGCGATGCTATGGCGAGAGCATTGATTGAGATGCATGCATCCGGTCACTGAATTCGATCAGGCGAATCTGGTGACCCGCGCGGGGGCCAGCTTGGGTGCGGTCTCGCGCAAACCAAACGTCACCAGGATGGCCAGAATAGCGAAACCGACCAGCACCCATGGCAGGACGCCGAGACCCGCCTTGTCCGCCACCCAGCCGATCACCACCGGCATCGCGCCCGCCCCGAGCATCTCACCGAACGCGGCATTGAATCCCATCGCCGTTGCCTTCAGATGCAGCGGGGCGGATTCCCCCGGGATGACGTTCATGATCAGGATGGCGCACCCGGCGGAGCCGCCTGCAAGAATGCTGCCGGCAAAAACCAGCGGTAACGAGCCGCCGCTGAAGGCCAGCACCAGCCAGCCGATCGCGACAATCAGGAAACTGCCGAAAATCGCCGGTTTGCGTCCGAAATGGTCGGACAGCATCGGTCCGACGAAACCGAACGCGACCAATACGGCCCCCTGGGCGGTTACAACCACACCCATCATCGGATTACTCAGGCCCTGCACATTGACGAGATAGAGCGGCAGGAAGGCCGTGACGCCGACAAAAACGGTCATGTTGATCGTGGCCAGGGCCATCGTGAAGCGGATGTTGCGAAGCTTCACCAGCGGAATAATGCTGCCTTTGGGCACATCGTCCATGGGCGCACCACGCTTCGGATCGCGGACCAGCCGCCACATCAGCAGCGCGATGAGAAGGCCCGGTCCGCCGGCAATCCAGAATGCGTGCCGCCAGCCCCAGAGGGTCCCGATGCCAACGATCAGCAGTGGTCCCAACAGCGGTATGGCGAAAAGCCCGATGGTCGAGAGCATGCCGATCGCCAGCCCGCGGCGCTCGGGAGCGACCTCGCTGGTGACGATGTGCGTGCTGAGCGGTGGTAAGCCGCCTTCGGATATGCCCATCAGGGCGCGGGCAGCGAGCAGAGTCAGGAAACCGACCGCCAGTCCCGAACCAATCGATGCGACCGAGAAAATCACCGTGCCGACGCCCAACAGCAGTTTGCTGCGGCCGGTCAGGTCGGCAGCCCTCGTGAGCCCGAAGCTCGACAGCGCCCAGGTGACTGCAAGGATGCCGGTGATCATCCCGATCTGGGCGTTGCTGAGGGAAAATTCCGGCTGGATCATCGGCGCGAGCAGTCCGAAGGCGCTCCGGTCAAGGAACACGAAACCCAGATTCACGCCGAGTAGGACGACGAGCATCGTTTGATAGGGCCGGCTGGTTTGCGTCCCGGATGCGAACGCGGCTGTAAGCGTCGTCATTCTTGTTATCTCCCAGACGCGACTTTGCGAATCGTCTTGTCGCCGCAGTCTAGCAGGGTCGCCACCATTCTCCATCGAGGCTGGGTTGCCGCGTTGCAGCGTCCCCGGTTGCATCCTGAAACTTCTTTCGCGCTGAGTTTTTGTATCAGGCCTTTGAGGTCTACCGCGAGTTGGTTGCGGGCCCGCGTATCAGCTTCGAGAACTTGGCTCTTCCTTGTGATGTTTTGGACCGTACGATTCTTGTTATGCTGACAAACGTCGGCTCCTCGATAAACATTGTGCGACGCGCCACCCGGTGCCTCCATTTCACAAGACATCCGAAATGACACAGAAAACGATTGTCGATCGCGCCATGGTCGCCATGCGGGCGTTGCCGAATCACGCGCTTCTTGCGCTTTTGGCTTGCTCTTTTCCGGGCCTGGCGGGTGCCGCGCCACATCCGAACGCCAAGATTTTGGCGGCAGTAAAAGCCTGCGAACAAAGTGGCCGCGAATTGCTCGAGCGCGTCGTTGCCATCGATAGCGGTACCGGGGACGCCGAGGGCGTCAATGCAGTTGGCGCAGTCTACGCCGCACAGTTCAAAGCGCTCGGCGCCGATGTGAAGCCCGTTGCGCCAACGGCTCCAGCGCTCGGGAATAGTGTCCTCGCGACTCTCAAGGGGGCGGGCAAGGGGCGAATCGTTCTGATGGCGCATATGGATACCGTGTTCAATCACGGCGACGTGGCCAAGCAGATGCCGCATTGGGACGGCCAACACTACATCGGACCGGGATCCGGCGATGACAAGTCAGGTGGCGTTACCGCCTTATGCGCGCTCAAGGCGCTGAAGGGAGTCGGGTTTCGCGACTTCGCACGCATCGATGTGCTGCTGAATTCGAACGAGGAGACCGGCTCAACCGGCACGCGCGATCTGATTCAGAAACTCGCCGCAGCCAGCGATCTTGTGATCAATCTCGAGCGGGGAGTTCCAACCGACCAGGTCCTGAAGGCGCGCAAGGGCGGCGCGACTCTTACAGTGCAGTTTACCGGCCGGGCGGCTCATTCCGGACTGGAGCCTGAAAAAGGACGCAACGCGGTGATTGAAGCCGCGCGCTTCGCCCTGGCCCTGGAGAAGCTGAGCGATCCCGCCAAGAAGACGACGGTAACTGTCGACATTCTCAATGGGGGAGACAAGACCAATGTCGTTCCGGCCCACGCGGAGCTGAAGGCCGACGTGCGCGCGTTCACGAACGACGAGCTGGATCGCGTGGAGCAGGCCGCCGCGAAGCTGGCGGCAAGTCCCAGCATCGACGGAGTCATTATCAAATCGTCCCTGCGACGCGTTTTCCCGCCCTGGCCGCCCAATGAGCACTCGGAGCATGTGATCGAGCGCGCAAATCTTCTCTATGCGGAGATCGGACGCAAGCTTACCGCGACCGAGGTGGGCTCATCGGCCGACGTCAGCTACGCCGCCCAAACGGGCACGCCTGCAGTTGATGGATTTGGAATCGAGGGTAGTGGCGCCCACACCGTCGACGACTACGCCGACATGGCAACATTGGTCCCACGCGTGTATCTGTTGACGCGACTGCTCATGGACGTGGGTCACGATCCGAAGGGACTATGAGGGTGTAACGCTTGAACCGGCTAACCACTTCAGGTTATGCAATGTGCATTAGCTCGTCCGAGTCTTCTACTTGGGTTTCTGACCATTCCCGATTGCATTGATAGGATCAAATCGCTGTGCGGCGACGTTGATACCCGTATTGTGCCCGTGCACAATTTTCCATTTCCCATTCCGCTTGACTAGCACGTAGGTGAGCCTTCCAGATCCGGGAGGCGCATTGCTTCCATCCGGCAAAACACCACCCTTGTCGTTTTCTGTAGCCACTGCTATGGCCACATCAGGCGTCACCGCCCGAACACTCATGTCGGCCGTCGTCATTCCACCTTTGCTGAACAAAGTCTTCAGATAGATTGTATGGGCCTTTACAACATTGGCCTTGCCGCGCCAGTGCATGCCAACTACGTTGATCCAATCGGCATCGTCATCGAACAGCTCCGCGTACGCCTTCATGTCCTTGTGATTCAGCGCCTCAGGTACTGCCCGCACCGTTGCGCGAATTGCCGCCTCATCCGGGGTGCTGAGGGTCTGAGCATGGCCAGCGTTAGCCGCCAATATTCCGGCAGCAATCAGCCCCATTGCGGGACGCCGCACCTTCACAGCTGCCAATTTGGCGCTCAAGAAAGGATTGCTGCAGGACATGTTGTGTCTCCTGAAGTGCACAGGGGCCCGGCGTTCAGCCAGGCAATATACGGCCGAGTTCAAACAAGGGGCGCGGCGTTTGTTCCCCCGCCCAGGAAAAAGGCTACTTCAAGACTCTCCGAAAGGCCACGTGGACTACGTTGCTTCATCCGACCATTCCAAGACCCGGAGGTCATTGCGATTCGCGAAGCGGCGTAGCGCCCTATGCGTCGCGACGTAACCAGGTATCTCCAGAGGCACCAGTCGGCATGCTTAACGACTATGAGTGCGTTCCCCGGCGTCGCCATTGTGCGCCGCACTCCACTACACCGCGCTCACAGTGCTCGACCGGCTTATATTCAAGGAGCACCATTGCAGCATGCAGATGCACGAACCACGGCAATGGCGCCGCGAAAGTGAAGGCCTTCAGATAGTACGAACGCGAGAACCCACCGACGATGGTGCAGGCCGACGGGACCGCCACGGTGCTGAAGAAGACATGATCGCTGCGACGCTTGCCGCCGGCGGGCGGATTCGCCAAAACGGCAGCCACCGGCGTGCCTGCGGCATCCGAACTGACGTGGGCACGCTTACAACCTGATCGTCTTTTTGAATTGACCCTAATGCACCTTGCCGTTGCCCGCATTGCGCGAGCCGCGTCGACTGATCGCGGCGTGTGCAATTGGCCGGCCCAAATCGCCATCGGCGCCGCTTGAGTGCTTGACCAGAGAATTCTCGTGTCGGGTCCTTTGCGTCAGGGCGTCACCCGGCGCCCCACAGGTCAGTTTAGGTGCGTCTTACGGCGCAGCAATCGTCAACTTGCCGTTCACTACAGGGTTGCGATCGTGTTGGCAATTCCAGCCGATCATGCGATTTAGGTCAGGTACGCGCCTGTAACGCAGCGGCAGCTGCCAGGGTCTTGTGAATCGCAACGGATCCTCGATCGTAAGCCGATCCTCAAGGGTGTCCTTGTCGAGCATCCGCACCCGTTCGGTGAAATGTGCCCGTTCGCTTAAATCAGCCGAAAGCCCAACCGTAACAGGCCCGGGCGTACGCTCCACTGTGTCGATGACGAGCGTGCTGCCTTCCCAGTGGCCGACGGAGTCCCCCATGGGTGTCGGCCAGATGTCGTCTGCGCCCGGATGGGAACGACCGTCGGTGTAGATATGACGTACGCCACCAGTGTCGAATACAAACAGAGTCTCCTCCGGAGTTACGACTACTTGAAACACGTTGGCAAAATCCATCAAGAATGGAAACCCTTCGGCGTCGCAATTCTTGGTACCTTCTGCGGCCGCCGCCTGTGCAGCGGTATTGCGCATAGCAGCCTGATACTTCTGCTCCCACTCGCGATTGTACGGCGGGTGCTCGAGGAGCTTGACGCGTTTCGCCACCTCGGCAAACTCGTTGCTGCCTGGCGCAATCGGAGGCTTCCCCTCCGGATTGTCAGTAGCGGCCGAAAACGGCGGCTCCCACAGCCCGGTCCAGTCAGGTAGCTTTGCGAACGCCTGCGTCCGCCCCGGCGAGTTCGTGCTGGCCTGCGCAATGACGGCGAGTACCATTAGGAACGTGACCTGAAAGACGACACGTCTCATGGCGATGTTGCCTGCGCAGCCGCTCCACCCAAGCGCACACCGCCGGCGGTGAGGGCCGAGGCAAACAGGCCTCCATGGGTACCGTCCCGCGTTGGGTGTATGGTCACACTGAGTTTGTCGCCAGGCTTGAACGTGCTGTGCCGTAGGCCGCTGCGATAAAGCTCTGCGACGGAACCCATCTCGATGCTCCATTCGATCGTCGCACCGGGCGGTGCCGGCACCATGACCTGAATCCAGCAGTGAGGATTGATCCATTCGAACGACTTCACCGTTCCCTGCAGCGTAATGTTCATCTGCATATCGAACATCGCGCCCGAATGATGCGCCACTACAGTTTGAGAAAAAGTCAGCACCATGACGCCCATGCCGACTGCTGAAATTCGAGAACGATCACGCGTGAGGTTTTTATTTGTCCCGTGACTCACTGGCGCCCTCAGGTTCCTTCTTGGTCTTCAGCACTTGGCGTGCACATCGGCATTCCGACCACATCAACTGATGTATGAGAATAGTCTCCGGGAGGGAAGCACGCCAGAGCGCACCATCTGCGTTGCAGCAATTTGTGCATGACGCTGTTTGGGACACGGTTGAAATATGTTCGAGACGAATTGCAAATGTCCGCGCACCGGAAAGTTAATTTCGACCAGGCAGGCTGCCTGTCGGTTGATCGGAGCCCCCAGCCCCCTATGCCCTTTCGTCCTACTCCCTCCTATCAAGGGCACTTGATGTTAGAGGCTAAGGACCTTCGGTGCCATCGCCATCCACCAGGGTGAATTCCACAGAAGCCGGTTCACTACGTAGAAAGCCAGCATCAGAGCCAGTCCAATTGGAAGAAGGCGCCGAACAGTTTCAGCGCGGATTCGGATGGTGCGTGTCGTCGACCAGATGCTTCAGGTCACGGTCGATACAGGGAGCCGGCTCGGCCAGCTCAGCGGCGGCGCGCTTCACCAGCTTCGTCGCGGGCTTCCATGGTTCGGCCAGCACGCTCGGGTCGTCGGCCACCACCTGATACTCAAGGCCATCACCGACGCGGCGCAGCCGTTCGGTCACGTGCAGATCGGTGGTGTGGAAAGCACCGTTGTCGGTCAGCCAGCTGTCGTCGTTGAACTGGTTGGCATCGACGACCAGCGTATCGCCTTCCCAATGGCCGACCGAGTCCCCCAGGTAACTCTCATCCACATCGCTGCGGTGCGGGCGCCCATCCGTGGGAATGATGCGATAGAAGGCGCCGGAAACATCGCTGTACAGGAAAATCACCTGACCGGGGGTCTGCACGATCTTGGCCGGTGGCCCGATACGCGGCAGCCCCGGTGACTTGCAGCGCAGCACCGGATCGGTGGCGACCTGGCGCTTGTTCAGGTCGGCGACCTTGGCCAGGAACTGCGGCTTGTATTTGGGGACGTTCGGCGCCGGCCGCGGGGGCGCGTTGGCCGCCGGCGGGGGCGGGGGAGCTGCGGAGGGACAGCCCGATATGCAGATGGTGCCATTTGCGGACTTCTGTGGATGGATGAAATCGATACCGGCACCGTCATCCCAGGTCCCGCTCAGATCCGGGTGACCATCCGCAAGACGCGGCACCGGCTTGGACGCGGCACCATCGGTCGCGGTCGCATCGACGCAGATGAAGCACAGTAACGCCGCAAGTGCCAATGCCCCGCCTGATTCACGACGCTTCATACGCACTCCTTCGTTGATCGGTTGTTACTTCGCCGCCGCTGCCGCGCTGTCCGGGGCGAACTGGAAGTCGTGTCCGTCGTCATAGGTGATCTTCGCCATGTAACCCAGATGCGCCGTGCCGTCTCTGGCCGGGAACGCATCGACGGTCACATGCGCACCCTCGGCCGTGAGCATTTTCTTGCTCACGCCTGCCTTGCGCGCCATGGCAACCGGGACGCATTCGAGCTGCCACGTGGCCGATTTGCCACCGGCCTCGATCACGGCCAGGTAGAGATAAATATGTGGATTGGCCCAATCGACCCGGGCCACTGTGCCTTTGAGCACCAGGGTCTTACTCGTATTGAATTCACCCGCGAGGGAATGGTGCGCCAAGGCAAGCTGGACGCTTCCCCATGACAGCGCCAGGGCAGCCAGGGCGAGCGTCATCGAGCCCCTACCCAGACGATCGAGTCTACCCACAAGGCCCCCTATCGGATGTCCCGATTTATTTGACGTAGCATCGCGGATCAGCCCGGCATTCTGGCGTCAAGCCGCAGTATTTCGCAACATTCTCGGCAGTTTGAAAAGCCGGCAGTTGAGCCTCAGTGGGTCTTCACATGGAAGGCCAGAAACAGATTTCCGGGCGTCTGGCCGCCGATGAGTCCATACCCCGAATTCACGAACAGATAGCCGTTGGCTGCCACAATCGACGCATTGTCCAAGGCCCCGCCGGTGCCGGGTACGCCATTGGCCGTGGTGAGTGGCTGGGTGGTGTCGTACTGGAACAGCAACTCGCCGGTGTTTGCATCGAATGCCCGCAGGAAGCCGTCGGCACTGCCCTCCACGACAGCGCCGGCAATCACCGCCGGCGCGCCGGTCATGCCCGTGACGGTTGCGCAAGTGCGCACGCGGGTCTTGCGATCACCCGAACAGTCCGGCTGCGGGTAGTACGACCACAGCACCGTCCCCGAATCCACCGCAACGGCGTGTAGTCCCGCCCGCTCACCGGGATCCGTGCCGTCCCGGCCCGGGAATGTATTCATGGGCGCGAAGACGCGCGCGCCATCGAATGCCAGCCCCCAATGAATGCCACCGATCGCGGAGCCCGCGCCAAAGCTGTGCTTCCACAGCACCTTGCCCTGTGCGTCCGGATCCAGCGCGTACAGCATTCCGGACTTCTGGCCGGCGAGCACCACATCATGACCATCGGCGCGCTTGGCCAGCACGATCGATGCACCGAAGTCATGATCGAGCAGTCGGCCCTGGTGCGGACAATTCAGGCCATCGTGCTTCACCATGCAGCCGGTGAGGAAAATGTCATCGGCCGTGGCCTGAAAGCGCCACCGAATGGCCCCGGTCTTCAGGTCGATGGCCAGCACCGAATCGGTGGTCGGCGCGGCCGGCGCGGAGGTCGCCTCCCCGGTGCCCACGTACAGCACGCCGCGCTGTTCGTCGATGGCCGGTGAACTCCAGATCGGCGCTCCCGATGGTCCCCACATCATCTGGCCATCGCCACGGTCCCCGAGGGGCTTCGCGTCGGGCATGGTATGGGCGGTCCAGAGCTCCTTGCCCGTGCGGGCATCCAGCGCAATCACCGCGCCGTGGGTCGTGCAGCACAGGTGTTTCGGATCCGCTCCGACATTGATCTCGGAGGCCGACAGCGGCACATAGACGCGGGTGCCGACCAACACCGGGGTACCGGTCGTGTTGGAAAGGGAGGTCAGATGCACCGCGTGCTTCCAGATCGGCGCGCCGGTTGCCGCATCGACCATATGGATACGGGTGCCGACATCGGCGAATACCAGCACCTTGCGCCCCGAGCCCGGCAGTGCCCCATAGCCAATCCCGGTGCGCAATGGAACGTCACTCTTATAGATCCACTTCAGGCACGGCTGCGCGGCAATGTCGATCGCGTACAGCTGCGCGGCATCGGCCACGGGAAGAAACAAGGTCGAGCCGACGATGGCCGACTGCGCACGCATGGTCGTGGCGCGCGGGAAGGCCAGCGCCCAGGCGAGTTCCATATGGCGGAAGTCAGCCGTCGTGATCCCCGCCTCCTGCGCCGTCAGATGCCGGTGGTTGCGCAGGTCGAAGCCGAAATCGGCCACCGTCGCCGGCATGCTCAAGTCAACCTTGCGCCGCTGCGACGTGCAGCGCAGCTGCGCGGTCCACGCATCGCTGACCGTGGCCCGACCGATGAGAAAATCGATCAGTTCCGACCGCTCCGGTCCCGACAGGGTCTGCCCCTGGGCCTGCATCTTGCCGACGGTGAGGGCGTAGTAGACCTGCTGGTAGCGCATGCCCTTGAGGGTGGCGAGCGTGGGCGCGCGCAGCGCCTCGCCATGGTCGTGGCACTGCGCGCAGGCGCGCTGGTAGACGCCCTGCCCGCGCTTCGCGGTGTCCTGCGGGGGTGCGGCGCGCACACTGCAGGCCAGAAACAGCATGCTGAGCAAGCACAGGCCATGGCCGTTGAATTTCATCGAACTCCCCCCGCCGAATTTTCAGAATATCGCACCTGACGCGCGCGGCGGCCGATGCTCGTGCAGAATACCGCTTCAGGGGGAGATCATGATGAGCCGAGTTATTCGCGGATCCCGTATCGGCTGGTGCGTCGCGCTGGTTGCACTCTTTGCCGGCACCCATGCGCACGCCCAGGATGATGCCTACCTGCGCACCTGCGCGGCCTGTCATGGCCCCGAACTGCGCGGCGGGGAGACCGGGCCCGCATTGATCGGCAGCGGCTTTCAGCAGCGTTGGGGCGCCGTCCCGCCGGCGGGGCTCGATGAGTTCACGCGCCGGACCATGCCGCCCACCGCGCCCGGATCGCTGAGCGATGAGGACTATGCGGCCGCGCTGACCCGCATTCGCCACGCCAATGGCTGGGTCGTGCCGCGCGCAGCGGCACCGGCGGCGGGCATCCCGAAAATTCCGACCACCGTCGAGTGGCTGAACAACCGCGGTGATCTGGGCAGCAGCAGTTACTCCTCGCTGGATCAGATCAATCGCGACAACGTCTCCAAGCTGCGCATTGCGTGGCGCTGGAAGTCCGACAATTTCGGACCGGTGCCGGAGTATTACTATCGCCCGACGCCGCTGATGGCCGATGGGATCGTCTATGTGACCGCCGGTATCCGCCGCGATGTCGTCGCCATCGATGCGACCAACGGTGAAACCCTGTGGGTGTACCGCCTCGATGAAGGGGAGCGCGGCGCGGTCGCGCCGCGGCGCAATTCCGGGCGCGGCGTGGCCTATTGGCGCAGCAGCCGCCACGGGGAAGGCAGCCGCATTTTCACCATCACACCGGGCTTTCAGCTCGTCGCCCTTGATGCGCTGTCCGGGCAGCCGGTGACCTCCTTCGGCAAGGCGGGCATCGTCGATCTGAAGGACGGCCTGCCGCGCGTCGCGGAGCTGCCGAAGACTCCGCCGGGGTCCAGTTCCCCCCCCGTCATCGTCGGGGATGTGGTCGTGGCCGGGGTCTCCTTCTCGGCCGGCGGCGCGCCACCATCGAAAGGCGCCGTACCGGGCTGGGTGCGCGGCTACGATGTGCGTACCGGAGCGCTGCTGTGGGCCTTTCATACCGTTCCGCAGCCGGGTGAAGCCGGCTCTGAAACCTGGGACGACAACAGCGAGTCCTACACGGGTAATACCGGCGTGTGGGCGCCATTCTCGGCGGATGTGGCGCGGGGGCTGGTGTACCTGCCGGTGGAAGCACCGACCGCCGACTTCTACGGTGGTCACCGCACCGGCAACAACCTCTACTCCGATTCCCTCGTCTGCATCGACGCGAAGACCGGCAAGCGCGTCTGGCATTACCAGATCGTTCATCACGATATCTGGGACTACGACCTGCCGGCTGCGCCGGTGCTGGCGGACATCACCGTCAAGAACAAAAAGATTCCGGCGGTGGTCCAGGTCACCAAAATGGGCCTGATCTTCGTCTTCGACCGCGTTACCGGAAAGCCGGTGTGGCCGATTGAGGAGCGCCCGGTTCCGCAAACCGATGTGCCGGGCGAGAAAACTTCGCGCACGCAGCCCTTCCCGACCCGACCCGCGCCCTACGAGCCTCAGGGTCTGCGGCGCGAGGATCTGATCGACTTCACACCCGACCTGCGACATCAGGCCGAGGCCATCGTCAAGGACTACCGATTCGGGCCGCCTTACCTGCCGCCCTCGGTCGTGGTTGACGGCGGGAATCTGGGAACGCTGCTGCGACCGTGCCTGTCCGGAGGCTCGAACTGGCAGGGGGCCGCCGTCGATCCTGAGACGGGCGTCTTCTACGTCAGCTCGATCTCATCGGTGTGCCCGATCGGACTGCACATGGATCCGAAGATCTCCAATGAGCGCTACGTCGGGGTCTACGGTGAAGGTTTTCCCCACGGCTCGTTGGGGGGACCCAATGGCCTGCCCTTGATCAAGCCACCCTGGGGGCGGATCACGGCCATCGATCTGAACTCGGGTGATCACCTGTGGATGGTGCCGAACAGTGCGACGCCGGAATGGGCGACAAAGAATGCGGCCCTGGCCGGCATCCAGCTGCCCCGTACCGGATCCTTCGATCAGGTGGGACTGCTCGTGACCAAGACCCTGCTGTTCGCGGGCGAAGGCAGCGGGCTGTATCGCGCCGGCGGCGGGGGCAACCAGTTCTATGCCTATGACAAGAAATCGGGAGCCATCGTCAGCCAGCTGACCTTACCGGCCAACCAATCCGGCGTGCCGATGACCTACGCGGTGTACGGACGGCAGTACATCGTCGTCGCCACGGGCGCGAAGGACCATCCGGGAGAACTCGTCGCGCTGACCTTGCCTTAAGGAGCGATCAGCGTCCCATGCCGGTTCCGGACGTGCCCGAGCCTGAAAGGGCCGAGCCTGCCTGCACGTTGGTGATGAAATCCTGGCTGTTCTCCTGGGTAGCCTTCAGCTGCGCCGGGGTGTAGCACACGGTTGTGCGCTGGACGTGCGAGCCGGCGTCCAGGTCGGACCTGCACAGAAGCTCTACGCCCTTGGCCCCCATCACGCGCCGATAGCCGGACGGGATATCGACCTTCTGCGTGGACGAAACGCTCGGTGCCTGGGTCGCACATGCAACCAGCGCCGCCGCACCGGCGAGGCCGCTGAAACGAGTGACTGCTCTCATATTGCACCGTTGCCCGTGGGCTTCCGCATTCGCGTCGCGGCTGAATGATAGCGCGTCGCGCCCGCCTGATGGCCGGCGCCGCATGATTGCCTGATGTCACTGCTACTATGCGGCACGTCCTTCACTTGAATCGCGCCCATGTCGCACCGCAGTCCTCCCAATTTCTTCGCCGGACCGTATATCGACCGGCGCTCGGAAGTGCGCGAGGACGCGGCTGCCCTGGAAGCCATCCGCGCGGAGCCCACGACCCGCTACGTATTGTCGGTGGGCGGTCAGCACCTGCTGCATGCCGCCGAACCGGAAGGCGCCGCCCGGATTGCCTTTCTCTCCGGGGAACATCCCATTGTCCGCAGCGCCGATGAAACGACCCTGGTGCTGCTGGGTCAGTTCCAGGATGCCTGGTGCATTCTCATCGATCTGCCCGCTGATACTGCCGTCGCCTTGCCCGCCGCAACGGAGCTTGCCGAGTTGCGGCCGCTGGCCGCCATCCTCGCGGCTCCCGAATCGGCCCTGCTGGCCTATGCCCGCGGCATCTCGTTGTGGCGGGCCCGGCAGCGGTTCTGCGGTGTGTGCGGCCAACCCACGCGCCCGATTCGCGGCGGCCACGTCCTGCGGTGCATCGATCCGCACACCCCGCACGATTTCTTTCCGCGACTCGACCCGGCCATCATCGTGCTGGTGACCGATGGTGACCGGGCACTGCTCGGCCGGCAGGCCAGCTGGCCGGAAGGTCGCTATTCGACCATCGCGGGTTTCGTCGAACCCGGCGAGAGCCTCGAGGACGCGGTCGTACGCGAAGTTCGCGAGGAGACCGGCGTGGATGTCGATGAGGTCCACTATCACTCCTCACAGCCTTGGCCGTTTCCTGCTTCGCTGATGCTGGGCTTCCGGGCCACGGCCGGGGCCCAACGCGAAATCCATCGCGGCAGCGAACTTGCGGATGTGCAGTGGTTCTCACGAGCCGACCTTCTGGCCGGGAAAATCCTGCTGCCCCCGCCGCAGGCGATTGCCCGACGGCTGATCGGCGCCTGGCTGGAACAGGTCTAGCCTTCAAGATGTGTCTTCTGGTGCTGGCCTGGCAGGCTCATCCGCGCTACCGGCTGATCGTCGCCGCGAACCGCGATGAGTTCCATGCGCGGCCCACGGCGCCGATGGCGCTATGGAAAGACGCGCCCGGGATCCTTGCGGGCCGCGACCTGTCCGCGCAGGGCACGTGGCTGGCGATGGACCGGCAGCGCCGCTTCGGCATCATCACGAACTATCGCGATCTGCAGGCCCGACGCCCGGATGCGCCCAGCCGCGGCGGCCTGATTCCGGAATGGCTGGCACAGAACATCAAACCCGCGGCCTTTCTCGAGCAACTGGAACCACAGGCGCAGCGCTATGCGGGCTTCAATCTGCTGCTCAGCGATGCGGACAGCCTGGCGTACGCCTCGAACCGCGCGCCGCGCTTTTCCCGCGGCCTCGCGCCGGGGGTCTATGGACTGAGCAATCTGCTGCTGGATACGCCCTGGCCGAAGCTCGTCCGCGTGCGCGCGACCTTCGCCGCATGGCTCGCGCAGCAGACTGCCTCGCAGTTCGCACCCGACGCTGCGCCGTCGACTGACGCCAGCGAACGGCTGTTCGCCATGCTGGCCGACCGCCGGCGCGGGCCGCCGGATACGCCCGCGAAGGCCCAACCCCTGGCGCCCGAATGGGCCGAAATTCTCTCCTCGCCCTTCGTCGTGCACCCGACGTTCGGCACCCGTTGCTCGACGCTCGCAATGATCGGCTACGACGGCTCGCTGTACATTCAGGAACGGCGCTTTGATGCCGCCGGCACGATGACCGGACACAGCGACTGGAGCCTCAGCCCCGGTGAGTGGCCCGCGGCAGCTGATGCGTAGCGTATGGCTGCTGGCCGCCGTACTGCTGTGCGTGCTGGCCACCCAGCGGGCCGGCGCGGCGGTCGATCTCACGGTCCGCGGCGTCAACGATCCGCTGCGCAGTAACGTGCTCACCTACCTGAGTCTGGCACGCTACAAGGATCGTGACCTCGATGCGACCATGGTGCAGCGACTGCGCGAACGCATCGAACGGGAGGTGCGCGAGGCCTTACGGCCCTTCGGCTACTACGCGCCGGCCGTCAGCTCCGAGGTGACCCAGAAGGACCAGGGCAAGGGCAAAGGTGACTGGCGCGTCGAGGTGCATATCGACCCCGGCCCGCCCGTGCTGATGACGGCGGTGAGCATCCGGGTCACCGGTGAAGGCAGCGTCGATCCGCGATTCACCCGCATCATCAACGCCGCCGCACTGCATGTCGGTGATCCACTCAATCACGCCACCTACGATCGCATCAAGAGTGAACTGCAGAACACCGCGGCCACCTACGGCTACCTGGACGCGCGGTTCACGCGCAGCGAACTGAAGGTGGACCCGGACAAGCTGGCCGCGAGCGCGGAGCTGGAATTAGCGACCGGTCCGCGCTACCGGTTCGGCGCCACGACCATCGATCAGAGCGTCATTGATGTCGCGCTGGTGAAACGCTACATCCGCTATCACGAGGGGGATCCGTTCGACTTAGGCGAACTGCTGCATACGCAGTTCGCGCTGGATGACAGTCAGTACTTCTCCGCCGTAGAGGTCAAGACCGGCGACCCGGATCGCACCAACCACACCGTGCCCGTGAGCGTCAAGGCGCAGCCGGGCAAGCGCGACCGGTATCAGTTCGGCGCCGGTTATGGCACCGACACCGGACCGCGCGGCACGCTGCTGTGGGACCGCCGCCTGGTCAACGGCAGTGGGCATCACTTCATCACCCAGCTTGAGGCCTCCGCCAAGATCCAGCAGTTGCAGTCACAGTACCTGGTACCGATCGGCGATCCGGCTCTCGAACACTTCGCCGTGGGCGCGGCCATCCAGCAAAGCATACCCGGCGACCTCAATGACAAGGACTTCTCGCTCGGTCCCAGCGTGACCCTGGTACGGGACCGCTGGCAGTACGTGTGGGCTCTGACGCCGACCTACTCGGTGACCAGTGACGGCTACACCGTGCTGCGCGATCGGCTGCTGGTGCCCAGCCTCACCATCGCGGCAGTGCCGCGGGGCTACCTGGGCGAGGCCCTGTTCGAACGCGGTCTGCAGGTCGAGATTCGCGGTGCGGCCCAGGTGCTCGGCTCCACCGTGAGCTTCCTGCAGCTGCACGTCACGGATGAGCGGGTATTTTCGATCGCCGAAGGCTGGCACCTGCTGCTGCGCGGGGAGTTCGGCACCACGCTGGTGTCGCGCCTGTCGGAGCTGCCCGGATCGTTCCGCTTCTTTGCCGGCGGCGACCAGAGCGTGCGCGGCTTCGGCTTTGACGATCTGTCACCAATTCTCACCGAACGCAATGCCAACGGCACCTTGACCGATGTAAAAGTCGGTGGCCGCCACGTCATTACCGGCACCGCCGAGATCATCCGCGATCTGCCGCGCAACCTCGGCGTATCGGTATTTTCCGACTTCGGCAATGCCTTCGACGTGTTTGGTCACTCGCCGAATCCGGCGTACCCTCATTTCATGGAGTACTCGGTCGGAGTGGGCTTGCGCTGGCGTCTGCCGGTCCTGACGTTCGGCGTGGACGTAGCCCAGCCGATATCGCGGCCGGGTGCCGGACCGCGCTTCGACATCAACTTCTCCCCGAAGCTCTAAGATGCGCGCGTGGATCATCGGGCTGATCGCGGGCCTTATCGTCACGGCCCTCGCGCTGCCCCTCGCACTGTCCTGGTTCGTTCTCTATACCGAAGCGGGCGTGAACCTGCTGGCGCGGCATCTGCCCCGGCACATTGCCGGCGTCGAAATTCAGTTGCACGGCATCCGGGGCAGTGTCGCGCATGGGCTGCACATCGACCAGTTGCTGATCCGCCAGCGCCGCGTCCATCTGACATTTGATGACGTCAATCTGTCGCTCGAGCTGGCGCCGGCACTGCTGCAGACCCTGCATGCCCGCCGACTCGACATCGGCAATCTGCGTATCGAAGTCATTCGGCGCACCAGACCCGTCGTGCCGGCGCCCCTGCACTTCCTGCCGCATTGGCTGAATGTGCGCATCGATGCATTGCATATCGCGCACGGCACCCTGGTCCTGCCCAGCGGTCGACAGCTTGCGGCGGCGCAGCTGCGCACGCACGGCATCGTGCATGCGCGCTACGTGCGTTACTCCGATGCCGTGATGCAGTCGGGCGGGGTCGAGTTCACCTCGAGGCAGGGCCTGCTGCGCGGCGCGATGACGCTCGGCGTGACGGCAGACCTCGCGGTCGATTATCACCGACCCGGCGCCGTGCCCTGGCAGGTGCAGATCCAGGGGGATGGCGACCTGAAGTCCCTACCCTTCACCGCGCAGTTCGCGTTGCCCTTCCAGGGCACGTTCAAGGGCCGCGGCGTCGATCTGACCACCGCCTGGCACTTCGAGGGCAATGCCGATGTGACCCATATTGCCTTGAATACCTGGGGCGGCAGTCCGCGCATCGGCACCGCCCACGGCCAGTTCGAAGTGCAGTTGAACGACCAGGGCTTCACCGCCGCGGGGCCGTTCGTACCCGAGGCGCTCAATGCCGGCATATTCGACACACAGCTGCGCGGCGCCTACGCGCACCGCATCATCACTCTGAAGGAATTCACGGCCACCCATCGGAGCTCGGGGCTGCACCTCGTCACGGCCGGCACAGTGGGGCTCGAGCGCGGCGGCCCGCGCCTGGACCTCACGGGCCGCTGGGCGGGCCTGAGCTGGCCGCTGATGCACGCCCCGGTACTGCGCAGTGACGCCGGCCTATTTACGGTCCTTGGAACCTGGCCTTATTCCCTCAGTGCTCACGCCGACCTGGCCGTTCCCCGCCTGCCCGCACTGTCCGTCGCGTTTGAAGGGGCAGTGTATCCGGAACATATCCAGCTCAAGACGGCCACCGTGACCGGGCACGGCGTGCAGCTCGGCCAGGCGACCTTCAGCGGCGAAGCAAATTGGTTGCCGCATCCGAGCTGGTCGGCCAGCGGCACCGCAGTCGACATCAACCCCGCCGCCTTTGCCCGCATCGCCGCCGGTCGCCTGACGTTCGGATTCCAGGCCGCGGGCGCCGGATTCCAGGCCACTGACCCCTTCAGCGTCCAGGTACAGAACCTCATCGGCGTCATGCACGACCTGCCGGCGCGCGGCTCGGGCCGTCTGTCGCGCACCGGTGCCGTGTGGCAGCTGGAGGGGATTCATGCGCAGCTGGCCGGGACCAACTTGAGTCTCGACGGCGCGCTCAGCGACCGTGCCGATCTGAAGTTTGATATCCGCTCACCGGATCTGTCGCTGGTACTGCCGGGCCTGAGCGGACACATCAGCGGCAATGGGCAGATCCATGGGCCGTGGCGCGAGCCTGCCGTGCAGGCCACGGTGAGCGCCGGCGCCCTGCGGTTCCAGCGTGTTGCCCTCGAGGATATTGCCGCGCGCCTGGACTTCGATCCCCAGCGCAGTGGGCCATCGCATGTCGATGTCCATGCCCATGGGCTGACGCTCGGTACTCGGACCATCGATGACCTGCGCGTGAAACTTGATGGGGAGGAACGCAGTCACGAGCTCGATATGGATTTCGCGGCGCATGATTTCAGCCTCAAGGTGCATGGGAGCGGCGCTATCGAAAACGGCGAATGGCAGGCGAGCCTGCGGCAAATGACGATTATCGGCAGTGATTCGCTCAACCTGACTCTCGAAGCACCCGCCGTCCTCAGCGCCTCGAGGGCCAGGATTCACCTCGACAGCCTGTGCCTGAAGGGCTCGCCGGCGCACCTGTGTACGGGCGCGGAGTGGACCCCGACGAGCTGGTCGGTGCAGGCTACGGCCACCGGATTGCCGATGCAGACGCTGACGGCCGGCCAGTCGGGCAACGTGGATTACCGCGGCGTCATCGGCATGTCCCTGAAGCTATTCGGGAACGACGCGGGCCCGATGCAAGGGACGCTCAGCGCGCGACTCGCCGGCGCGCAACTACGACACCGCCTGGCCGGCGGCAAAATCGAGACCACCACTTTCGGTGACGGCGACGTGCAGATCACTGCGACGCCTGCGAACGTCACGGCGCAGTTGAATCTCGACGCGGGCGCCCAGGGATCGATCAAGGGAAACCTGAATGCGACCCGCGACGGGCGCGCCTGGCGCGAGCTGCCCCTCAACGGCTCCATCGCGCTGCAGACCGCACAGCTGGATTTCGTTCCGCTGTACGTGCCCCAAATCGATCGGGCCGCCGGACGCGTTGCGGCCAATCTGGACATCGCCGGAACCATCGGTACGCCGCTGCTGAGCGGCTCGCTGAGTCTGACCGAAGGGGAACTTGATCTGTATCAGGTCAACATGGCGATGCGCCAGGCCGCGTTCAAAGCGACCCTGCAGAGCAATCGCCTCGACTTTGACGGCGGCGCCCAATTCGGCGGGGGGCACGCGACGGTGCGCGGTGCAATGGAATGGCGCGACGGTGCCCCGCACGGCGAATTCACTTTGAACGGCACACGACTGCGGGTTGCCGATGTGCCGGAGGCGCAGATTGACGCTTCGCCGAATCTGACTTTCGATATCGACGGCACCCGGGTCGGCGTCACCGGCGAGGTGAAGATCCCGCGCGCGCGCCTGGCGCCCGCGGATCTGCGCCACGCCGTGCTGGCCTCCTCGGACGAGGTGATCGTCAGCAATACCAATCCAACGGCGAGCGATCACTACGAGGTCACCAGCGATGTGACCATGACGCTGGGCGATGATGTCAGTGTCGAAGGGCTGGGGCTGAAGGCAAGGCTCAGCGGCAGCATCACCGAACACGCGGCCAGCGACGATCAGGTCACGCATGCCTCGGGCGAACTGAATGTCGCGACCGGCGACTACACCGCGTATGGACGCAAGCTTGAAATCGAACACGGCCGGTTGATCTTCACCGGAGGACCGATCGGCGATCCCGGAGTCGACGTGCGCGCGGTCAAGCGCTTCGATGATCCGACTGCCGGCGCGACCCTGGCCGGGATCAATGTCCGCGGCACCTTGCGCCAGCCGCAGCTGTCTTTTTTCTCAGAGCCCTCCTTGTCGCAGCAGCAGATCGTCGCGCTGCTGCTGGCCGGCGGCGGGCTGGTCGGCGGCCAGTCGGTGGGCGTCGCCGGCATTGCCGGTACCAACGCCTCGCGCGGCGCCACCAACAACGAACTGCTCGGCCAGGGCGCCGCCATCCTGGGCCAGCAGCTGGGCTCGCATATCGGCATCACCGATGTGGGCGTCGAATCGAACATCTATAACGAGACCTCCCTGGTACTCGGACGCTACCTCTCGCCGCGGGTATACGTAAGCTATGGATTGGGGCTCACGCAGACGTTGAATACCGTGAAGCTGCGTTACACGTTAGGGGACCATTGGACGATTCGGACAGAGGCCGGCCAGATCGGCGGCGCGGATCTGGTCTACACGCTGGACAAATAAGGATGAATCGATGCAGTGGATGAAAGGGTCTGGTTGGCTGCTCCGCGTAAGTTGCATCGCCGCGGCCGCCTGCTGTGCCGGTGCAGGCGGCGGGCAATCCTTGTTCGACCGCGGTCCCGTCGGCTTCACGCAGCAACAGGCACGGCGCGGTCAGGCGGCTTATGCCGAAAGTTGTGCCCTGTGTCATGGGCCCCATCTGATCGACGGACAGTTCGGGCCGCCGGTGAAGGGGAACGTATTCAAAGCACACTGGCATGATCAGACGCCGCAGGCGCTGTGGTCGGCGATCATCTAACGGATGCCACCGGCGAGCCCCGGCAGCCTCGACGGCCGCACCTACACGGACGTCGGAGCCTATCTGCTGCAGGAAAACGGGGAGCACGCAGGCAGTGCGGAGCTTGTCCTGGGCACAGCGATGCCGGTGACGGCACCGGCGGCCGGCGCGCGCGCCGCGGCCGCCCCGGCCGCCGGTGCTTCGCGCCTCGACAACGAAGACGCCGCTTATCATGTCGCGATGGCGGCGCAAAAGGCGCTGCTGGAGCGGGTCAGGCCGGTTTCCGATGCGATGCTGCGCGCGCCGCCTGCCGGCGATTGGCTGATGTGGCGCGGGGGCTATGACACGCTCGGCTACAGCCGGCTTGATCAGATCAATAAGAGCACGGTGCGCAATCTTGGCGTCGCCTGGACGCTGGCGTTACCGCCCAGTGCCAATGAAACCGCGCCGCTGATCCACGACGGTGTGCTGTTCATCGAAAGCGGCAATACGGTCGAGGCGGTCAATGCCGCCGACGGCGCCATTCTGTGGCAATACATTCGCGCGTTGCCCGATGAGCTGCATGGTGGCCGCGATGCCCGGATGCGGGGCCTGGCCATTTACCAGGACAAACTCTATGCGCCCACTGCTGACGGGCACATCATCGCGCTGGACCTGAAGAGCGGCAATCTGCGCTGGGACAGCGCGGTGGTGACTTCCGAACACGGATCACATCCCGGCCAGTTCGACGGCGCTTACTTTCACATCTCCGGTGGCCCACTGCTCGTTCACGGCAAGGTCCTCGTCGGCATCAGTCTGGGGATCAATACCGGCGGAGGCGATTTCATCGCCGGCCTGGACGCCCAGAGCGGCAAGGAGGTGTGGCGATTCAACACCATCGCGCGACCCGGGCAGCCCGGTGGCGACAGTTGGAATGGCGCCCCCGTCAAAGAGCGCTTCGGCTCCGGAGTATGGTCGATCGGCAGCTACGATCCGGACCTGAACCTCGCCTATTTCGGCACCGGCAACACCTACGACGTCGGCACCTTGCTGACGGCGCGCGCGCGCAAGGGTGTGGAAAACAATGATGCGCTCTACACGGATTCGACGCTGGCGCTCAATGCCGACACCGGCAAGCTCTCCTGGTACTACCAGCACATGAACCGCGATGTTTGGGATCTGGACTGGGCATTCGAGCAATCGCTGATCACCCTGCCGGTCAACGGCAAGCCCACCAAACTGCTCGTGACCGGCGGCAAGAGCGCGATCTTCGATGCCGTCGACCGCACCGATGGTCACTATGCGTTCTCCAAGGATCTGGGCCTGCAAAACCTGGTCGTCAAGATCGATTCGACCACCGGCAGGAAGATCATCGACCCGGCGCTTGCGCCGCAGGCGGGCCGAACCGATCTGATCTGCCCCACGGCGACCGGCGCGCGCAGTTGGCCGACGACGGCGATCGATCCGACTTCCGGCTATCTCTATGTGCCGCTGGTCGCGAATGACTGCATGGACTACAGCTGGGTCGAACGCGACGCCGCCGCCGTCGCCACCGGCGGTCAGGACATGCGCCTGCGGGCGCGCCCGAAGCCCGGCAACGACGGCAATTTCGGCCGCATCGACGCCGTCGATCTGAAGACCGGGCGAGTCGTGTGGTCCAAGCATCAACGTGCGCCCGTCGCCAGCTCCCTGCTCGCCACCGCCGGCGGCCTGGTGTTCAGCGGCGCGCGCGATCGACATCTGCGCGCCTACGACGGCGCCGACGGCAAGCAGCTGTGGCAGGTCATCCTCAACGCATCGCCGAGTTCCTCGCCCGCGACCTACAGCGTCGATGGCGTCGAATATGTGGTCATCGTCGCGGGCGGCGGCGGCGCCTTCGATTCCGGCACCCGCAGCCTCACGCCCGAGATCATCGATCCGCCCGCGGGCACCACCTTATGGGTCTTCAGACTGCCTGGACGGTGAGCAATTCCTGCGGTCCTTGCCCTTGACCGTCGTGCATTTATATGCATAATACGCGCAAGTTTATGCAGCAGGCCGATCCGTGCTTTCCGATACCCAGCAATTTGACCGCCGCAATGCCATCGTGCGCCTCCTGCGCAATGGCTTCGTGCATAAGCAGGGTGACCTGGTGCATATGTTGCAGCGCGACGGGTACGCGGTGACGCAGTCCTCGATCAGCCGGGACCTGCGCGACCTCGGGGTGCTCAAAGCCGGCGGGCGCTACGTGATGCCGCCCGATGAGATCACCCGCATCAATGGCGATTTCGGGACGCTCACGCAGTTCGTCCGCCAGATCCTGCCCGCCGGGAGCTGCCTGACCGTGGTCAAGACCACGATCGGCGCGGCGGCCAGCGTTGCGGTCGCCATCGACAAGGCCGAATGGCCGGAAGTCGTGGGCACCATTTCGGGCGACGACACCATATTCGTCGCCACCAACGGTGAGACTGCCCAAGCGCAGCTCATCGCACGCCTCCGCTCGAACTTCAGAGTCTAGAAAAATCATGCCCAATCCTGTCTCCCAGGGCGCCGAGCCCATTGTTCTCGCCTATTCAGGGGGTCTCGACACCTCCTTCCTGGTGCCGTGGGTGGCCGAAAACACCGGCCGGCCCGTCATCACGGTGACGGTCGATACCGGCGGTATCGATGCCGCGACCGCCGGCACGCTCGCCTCGCGCGCCCGCGCGCTGGGTTCGATCGAACACCACACCATCGATGCCCGCGCCGATTACTTCGAGCAGGTGCTGCGCTTTCTGATCATGGGCAACGTGCGCCGTGGCCAGCTGTACCCGCTGTGCGTGGGCGCCGAGCGCGTCATGCAGGCCCAGACGATCGCGCTCATGGCGCGCAAGCTCGGCACCAACACTATCGCCCACGGCTGCACGGCGGCCGGCAACGACCAGGTGCGCTTCGAAGTCGCCCTGCGCACGCTCGCCCCGGAACTCACTGTGCTCGCACCGGTGCGCGATCATGCCTTCCAGCGCAAGGATGAACTGGCGTACCTGGAGGAGCGCAAGCTCCCGGTGCCGCCCTGGGGCGCGGCCTATTCCGTGAACCGCGGACTGTGGGGCGTCACGATCGGGGGCAAGGAGACGCTCAACTCCCATGGCAGCATTCCCGATGAGGCCTGGGTGCTTTCGCGCGATGCCTTCACGAAGCCGCAGGCGCCCGAGCGCCACACGATCAGTTTCGCGAAGGGCATCCCGAGTGCGCTCGACGGCCGCAAGCTCGACCCGGTGGCGCTTATCGAGGAGCTGGAGATCATCGCTGCAAAATTCGGCATCGGCCGCGGCGTGCACCTGGGAGACACGATCATCGGCACCAAGGGCCGCGTGGCCTTCGAGGCCCCGGCCGCGGAGACTTTGCTGACGGCACACCGCGAGCTCGAAAAGCTGGTGCTGACTGCGCGCCAGCAGCGCATCAAGGAGTTGGTCGCGAATCCGTACGGCGACCTGGTGCATGAGGGTCAGCTGCTCGACCCGGTATGCCGCGACATCGAAGCGTTGCTGGTGAGTTCGCAGGCGCGCGTCAGCGGTGACGTGCACGTGCTGATGCGGCCCGGTAGCCTGTTCGTCGAAGGCGTCGATTCGCCGTTCTCGCTCATGGCCGCCTCGCGCGGCGTCTACGGCGAGGCCGTCGGTGAGTGGACCGCCACCGACGCTCTCGGATTTTCAAAGATCGTATCGTTGACCGGTGTATTCCACCGCCGCGCCGGCGAGGGCGCCTGAGCCCAACCAGTCCCAAGGAGTCGCCCCAGTGAGAAGCGTCGTCGTCGACAAGATCGCCTCGATCACCCAGGCCTGCGGACTGGCGCGCGAAGTGCGCGTCTCCGCGGATATTCCCGCGGAGGAAGGCGTCGTCGTGGTCGTTGAGGTACTGACCAACAAGGCCAACTACAACACCCTCGAGCTTACCAGCGGGCGCATGGCGAAGGTGGGCCGGGGTGATGTCGTCATCGGCGCCCTAGGCCATCGTAAGGCGCTCTTTGGCTATTCCGGTCACGTTCCGGAAAGCGTCAAGCCGGGCGACATCATTCAGATGCTGAATATCGGCGGCGTGCTCGGCGTGTGCGACTCGGCGAACCCCGACAAGGGCAAGCCCTTTGACTGTCGCGTCCTGGGCGGCGTGCTGAGCTTCCCGTACCTGGGTGAACGCATCGGCATCCCGGCGCGCGTCGGTGCCCGCAGACTCGATCAGAACAGCAAGCTCGACACCGCCGGCGTGCCCGTCATCGCGCTGGCGGGCACCTGCATGGAGGCGGGTAAGACCGCCGCCGCCTGCGCCATCATCAGCCGCATGCGCCGCCGCGGCCTGACCATCGATGCCTTCAAGGCCACCGGTGTATCACTGCGTCGCGACATTCTCGCCATGGAGGATGCCGGCGCGCGCAATTCACTGATCTTCACGGACATGGGCATCGTGACGACCACGCGGGCCAATGGCCCGGCGCTGACCCGCACCATGCTCACCGAACTCGCCGCCAACAAACCCGACGTGATCGTATTCGAATTGGGTGATGGCCTCCTGGGCGCCTACGGCGTCGATGCCATTCTGGAATGTCCCGACATCCGCGGCGCGCTGACCGGCGTGGTCCTGTCCGCGAACGATCCGGTGGCCGCCTGGGGCGGCGTCACCTTGCTGCGCGAGCGTTTCGGAATCGATCCGTGTGTCGTCACGGGTCCCTCCACCGATAACGCCGTGGGAGTCCAGATCATCGAAGAGCAGATGAAGGTCGCGGCCTTCAATGCCCTCGGAAACGGCGCGGCCCTCGGCGACTACCTCATCAACTACCTGGGCCTGAAGACGCCGGTATCCGATGCGGCGAATGAGGGCACGCCGAACGTGACGGCCACGGGCACCGCATGAACACGCCGCGAACCATTCCCGCGGTGGTGCTCGGAGGCAGCGGTTACGTGGCAGGCGAGCTGCTGCGGCTGCTGGCCGCGCATCCGCATTTTCAACTCGCCGGAATCCTCTCCGACAGCCAGCCCGGCGAGCTGGTGTCGAATGCCTTCGGCCATCTGGCCAGCACCTGGCCCGAGACCCGTTTCCAGTCCCAGGCCCAGATCGAGGGCCTGATCCGCGAGCTGCCGCAGGTGGCGCTGTTCTGCGCCGCGCCGCACGGGGCCGCGGCCGCTCTGATCGATTCATTGCTGAACATCGCCGCCGACGCCGGCAATGCGCCGCGCGTCGTCGATATCTCGGCTGACTATCGCTTCGCCACCGAGGCGGCCTACGAGACGGTGTACAAGCGCGCGCACGGCGCGCCGCGGCGGTTGCGCGAATTCACCTGTGCGCTCCCCGAACATCTGGCCGCCTCTCCCACACCGCATGTCGCCCACCCGGGGTGTTTTTCGACGGCGATGCTGCTGGCGAGCGTGCCGCTGCTGAAACTCGGGCTGGTAACACCGATGCTGTTCGTCAGCGGAGTCACCGGCAGCACCGGGGCAGGACGCAAACCGGTCGAGGGCACGCATCATCCGCTGCGGCACGGCGACCTGTATTCCTACAACCCTCTGTCGCATCGCCATGCTCCGGAGGTCGCCGCGTGTGCCCTGGCGGCATCGGGCGTCGCGGCCGACTTCGCCTTCGTGCCGCATTCCGGACCCTACGCCCGCGGCATCCATCTCACGGTGCAGGCTACCCTGACGGCTGCCCGCGATACGACGCAGGTGCTCGGCATGTTGCGGGAGTTCTATGCGCACTGCCCGTTCGTGCGCGTGACTGATGCCGCGCCACGCGTGAAGAACGTCGTCACCAGCAACTACGCCCACCTGTCCGCGGTCGCCAACGGCCGCACCGTCGCCGTGATGTGTGCGATCGACAATCTCACCAAGGGCGCCGCCGGCGGCGCCGTGCAATGGATGAACCGCCTGTTCGATCTGCCCGAGACCAGCGGCCTGCTGGCACCGGCGCCGGGTTGGACCTGATGAGCTCGACAGAAGAGAAATCATGAACGCAAATACGGCCCTTTCCACTCCCGTTGCCCCGCCCACCCTGCCGGATCATCTGGCACAAGTGTTCGCGCAGTATCCGCTGCCGCTCGTTTCGGCAGACGGCGTGTGGCTGAACACTCGCGATGGGCGCCGCGTGCTGGATCTTTATGGCGGTCACGCCGTGGCAGCGCTCGGTTATGGCCACCCGGGCTGGACCCGCGCCGTTACCGAGCAGGCGCGTTCGTGCCAGTTCCAGAGCAATGCCGTGCCGATGGACGTGCGCCTGCGCGCGGCCGACCGGCTGGTGCGCTTTGCGGGCCTGGGGCTGGACACGGTGTTCTTCATCAACAGCGGCGCCGAGGCGAACGAGAACGCGTTGAAGATGGCGTTCCGCATGACGGGCCGCGGCGAAGTCGTGGCGCTCGAACAGGGGTTTCACGGCCGCACAGCCGCCGCCGGGGCGCTCACCTGGGGGGCCGCGAAGAGCTGGTACGGTTTTCCGCGCACGCCCTTCGATGTGAAATTCATTCCGCGCGACAATCCGAGCGGCATCGAGCGCGAAATCACCGAGCACACGGCGGCCGTCATCGTCGAGCCGGTCCAGGGCGTGGGCGGCGCGTTCGATGTCGGCGCGGATTACCTCAAGGCGCTGCGCCAGCGTTGCGATGCGACCGGTGCGCTGCTGATCTTCGATGAGGTGCAATGCGGCGTCGGGCGCACCGGCTATCCGTTTGCGGCCAACATGTATGGCGTGACGCCGGACATGATCACCACGGCCAAGGCGCTCGGCAATGGCTTCCCGTGCGCCGCGCTGATGATGTCGGACAAGGTCGCCGCCGCGGTGAAGCTGGACATGCTGGGCACGACCTTCGGTGCCGGGCCGCTGGCCTGCGCGGCCATCGAGGCCGTCATCGAGGCCATCGAGTCGGAGCATCTGCTCGAACAGGTGCGACGCGTCGGCGCCTATGTCCGCAACACCTGCATCGTCGGGCCCGTGATCGGCCATCAGGGTGCGGGCCATCTCACGGGCCTGCGCACCAGCCGCCCCGCCAAGGACGTGCAGCGCGAGCTGCTCGCGCGCAACATCCTGGTCGGCACCAGCGGCGATCCGCACATCGTGCGGCTGCTATCGGCGTTCATTCTCAAGGAAGAGCATGTCGATCTGCTGCGGGCCGCACTCCTGAGTCTGCCCAAATGAAGCGCTTCCTGGATCTCGCGGATTTCGCCCGCGAAGACATCGTCGAGCTTCTGGCGCTGGCCCAGCGCCTGCAGGAGCATCCCGAGCCGCGCGCGCTCACCGGCAAGATACTCGGCCTGCTCTTCTTCAATGCGTCGCTGCGCACGCTGGCATCCATGCAGGCCGGCATGGCGCGCCTCGGCGGCAGCTCCTTCGTCATCACGCCCGGACAGGGCACCTACCAGATGGAGACGAAGCTCGGCGCCGTCATGAACGGCGCTGCCGCCGAACATGTACGTGAAGGCCTCCCGGTGCTCGCCTCGTACTGCGATGTCCTCGGGATCCGCGCTTTCGCTGACGGCAAGAACCTGGAAGCGGATCTGTCCGAGTCGACTTTCAGCGCGATGGCTCAGCTCATCGACAAGCCCCTGATCAATCTCGAGTCCGCCATGAGCCATCCCTGTCAGGCGCTTGCGGACTGGAAGACGATGGATGATGTGCGGGTGCCACGCAAAGGTCGCTTCGTCCTGTCCTGGGTATGGCATCCGCGCGCCCTGCCGCTGGCAGTGCCGGCCACGGCATTGCACATGGCGGCCATGCGCGGCATGGATGTGACCGTGTTGCGACCCGAGGGGTTCGCGCTGCCGGCACCGATCATGGACAAGGCAAGGCGTGCGGCCCGCGCCTCCGGCGGTTCGGTGCGCGAGACGGCGGATCGGCGTGAGGCCCTCGAAGGCGCGCAGGTCATCTACGCCAAGGAATGGGGCGCCACGACCTGTTACGGCGATGCACCGGCCGATGCGCAGCTGCGCGCACCGCTCACCGACTGGTGCATCACTGACCAGTGGTTCAAAACCGCCGATCCGGCCTGTCGCCTGATGCACTGTCTGCCGGTGCGGCGCAATACTGCCGTCGCCGATGAAGTGCTGGACGGATCCCGCAGCATCGTGCTGCAGGAGGCACACAACCGCCTGGTCGTGCAGATCGCGGTGCTATACAGAATGCTCAAAGGAGACCATCAGTGATCATGCATCGGACCGACCAGACGGCCGCCATCCGTGCGCTGCGCAGCGCAGCGCCCTACATTCGCATGTACAAGGGCAAGACCTTTGTGATCAAGGCCGGCGGCGGCGTGTTCGGCAATGCCGCACTGACCCAGTCGCTCATCGAGCAGATCAGCATCCTGCACTATATGGGCGTGCGGGTGGTGATGGTGCACGGCGGCGGCCCGCAGGTCACAGAGGTGTCCGACGCCCTGGGTGTGAAATCCCCGATGGTCCAGGGCCGGCGGGTGACGGATGAGAAGTCCATCGAGGTCACCTCGATGGTACTCAATGGTCTGATCAACACCCGCATCCTGGCGATCTGCCGCGAGCTGGACGTACAGGCCGTGGGTTTGAGCGGCGTCGACGCGGGCCTCGTTCAGGCACACAAGCGCAGGCCCGTGAAACTCGAAGGCAGCAGTGATCTGGTTGATTACGGCCTGGTCGGAGACATCGATCGCATCGACACCACGGCGATCCGCAATCTCCTCGATGACGGCTACCTGCCGGTCATCAGTCCGCTCTCGGCCGACGAACATGGCACCTTGCTGAACATCAACGCGGACACGGTCGCTGCCGCCATTGGCGCCGCACTGTCGGCCGAAAAGCTGATTCTGTGCACCGGCGCGCCGGGCATACTCGAGCGCCTGGACGATCCGGGCTCACTGATCTCGTATACCGACCTCGAGGGCCTGGAGCGCCTGCGGGCATCCGGCAGCATCAGTGATGGCATGCTCCCCAAGGCACGCGCCATCGAAAACGCCCTCAAGGGGGGCGTGCGTCGGGTGCACGTGGTTTCCTACTCGGCACCCGAAGGCATCCTCGGCGAGGTGTTCACCAACGAGGGCACCGGCACGCTCATCGTCGATGACATCGACGCATTGCCCGCCAACGAGCAACACCCGAAATGACGCGGCTCTGGGATAAGGGTGCACCGCTGGATGCGCGCGTACTGGCCTACACGGCCGGCGACGACTATCTGCTGGATGAACGCCTGGTTTCCTACGACGTGCGGGCGTCGCTGGCCCATGCGCGCATGCTGCACGCCCAGGATCTGCTCTCGGCCCCGGACCTCGCCGCGATCACGGCGGGACTGAATGAGCTGGCGCGTGCACACGCCAATGGCGAGTGGCGCATCGAGCTGGCGGATGAGGACGGGCAGACGGCGCTCGAGACGCGGCTGACACAGAAGATCGGCGCGGCCGGCGCGCGGATCCACCTCGGCCGTTCGCGCAATGACCAGGTGCTGGCGGCGCTGCGCCTTTACCTGCGCGATGCGACGCGCGAGCTGGCCACCGCGGCACGGCGCGTCGCCGGCGCGCTCGATGAGCTCAGCGCCCGCGAACACGACACCGTACTGCCTGGCTACACGCATATGCAGCAGGCCATGCCGAGCTCCGTGCCGTTGTGGGCGGGCGGATTTGCCGCCGAGATCCGCGACGACGCTGACAATCTCGAAGGCGTGCTGCGCCGGTTGGGTCGCAACCCGCTCGGTTCGGCCGCCGGCTACGGCGCGCCGGGCCTGCCGCTGGACCGCGATGCCACGACGAAGGACCTCGAATTCGATTCGACGCAGTTGCCCGTGACCGCAGCGCAGCTGTCGCGCGGCAAGGCCGAAGCGCACCTGCTGTTCGAAATCACATTGCTGATGCTGGATCTGGGACGCTTCGCGGCCGATGTGCTGCTGTTCTTCACCCAGGAGTTCGGCTTCGTGGCGCTGCCGGATGCATTCACGACGGGTTCCTCGATCATGCCGCAGAAGCGCAATCCGGATGTGTTCGAGCTGCTGCGCGGTCGCACCGCCACGGCACACGCCGCGCTCGATGAGGCCCTCGGCATTTTCGCAAAGCTGCCCTCAGGCTATCACCGCGACCTGCAGCTGCTGAAGGCGCCGCTGTTCCGTGGGATTGACCTGGCCACCCAGACTCTGGATCTGTTGCCCGCGGCCATCGCCGCGATGTCCTTCAAGCCGCACAACATCAAGCTCGATCCATCAATCCATGCCGCCGAACAGGCATACGCGATGGTGGTCAAAGAGGGCATTCCGTTTCGCGAAGCGTACCGTCGCGTCGCGACGAAGCTCAAAGGTTGAGGCGCGGGTATGTTTGAAACTCCCACTCGTACCCGGCGCATGTGGCCGCTGCTGGGCCTGATCTGTGCCGGCAGCATCCTGTGCGGTTGTGGGCAGCGCGGTCCCTTGTACATGCCGGATCGCAATGCGCGGGTGGTGACCCGGGCCGCTAATTCCTCGGCGCCTCCCGCCACGCCCTCATCGGCGCCCTCATCGGCGCCGCATTAGAATCGCAACAGACGAGAGCGGCTATTTACCGGCGGCGCCCGCCGCGAACAGCATCACGAAGCCCTTGCCATCCGGCGTCAGGTCGTACTGGCGGCGCATGTCAGCTTGCAGGAAGCCCTTGATCGGCAACGCCGTCGGATCGCCGGCCTTCGGTTCATCGCCGGCGAGCATGTCCATTCGGAAAATCTGGTCGCCCTGGTCGAAGTAGATTCTCTTGCCGTCGGGGGACCACTGCGGATGGCTGCCGCCGTTCTTCGTGAGCTGCACGCGCTTGCCGTTGTTCGGCAAAGCCTCGAGCCATACTTCCGGGCGGCCGGTTTCATCCGAGGTGTACGCCATCCATTGACCATCGGGAGAAATGGCGCCGCTGTATTGCGCGGAGCCCGGGAGGTCTACCAGACGGGTGACCTTTCTGGTGTTCGGGTCCAGCTGCGAGATGCCGTAATCCTTATCACCCTTGAGCGTGAGGAAGGTGACGCGGCCGTTCCTGTCGACGCCCTCGGGTGAGCGCCCATCCCCGATGTACAGCGGCTGTTCGGTAGTGTTGGCCACCACACGGGCCTCGTACAGATCGTCGGATCCATTGCCGGAACCCTGGAATACGACCCACTGCTCGTCGGGCGACCAGATCGGTGACAGGTTGCGCGTCTCGACGATGGTCTGCGGGAGCGCACGGCGCTTGTCCAGCTTGTCCAGGTCCGCGACGTATACCTTCACGCTCGGCGCGGCGTTCGCGCCGGCGGGTGGATCGGTGAGCTCAAACGTCACCTGTTGGCCGTCAGGGGAAACGCGCGGCGCGACCACCGAGTCGGGCAGGCTGCCCAACACCTTCTGCTGGCCCTGCATGTCGACGAGGACGAGTTGGACGTTATTGTTGTTGCTCTGCGGCTCGGCGGCGTGGGCCGCCGCAATGCCCGCGATGCAGGCCATCAGACCCAGGACTTTGCGCATCCGTTCCCCCATTTATCGATTCTGGCTGGCCGCCAAGTCTACTGGAGGAAATCCTCGAACTCCCGCTCTAAGACATTTGCCCGGCACGAAAAAGATCCCGCAGCGGTTTTGCAGTCACGCTGTCGGGAAACACGGTATCCACTGCGCCGGCCGAAACGCCCAGATGATCGATCAGCGTGCCCTTGAGCAGCGCGCGCATGTCCAGGGTGGGTGCGAGGTCGCGCTGCTGGTAGAGATTGGCGGCTGATAACCCCGGCCAATCGCAGATCACCCTTCCGCCGCGCACGGCGCCCCCGAGCAGGAATGCTGCGGTGCCGGTGCCATGATCGCTGCCGCCCGTGCCGTTGACGGCAGCCGTGCGACCGAATTCGGTAACCGCCAGAACGGCCGTGTGGCGCCAGGTGGGTCCGAGCTGGGTCTTCAGGGTGCGCAGCGCCGCGTCGAGCGCGCCGAACCGGGTGCCGAGCTGACCACGGGCGCCGCCCTCATTCGCGTGCGTATCCCACCCCGTCGTGTCGAATACCGCGACGCGCGGGCCTGAGTCGTTGGCCAGAAATCCCGCCGCTGCATGAATGACCTCTTCGTAGCGGTTGCCGCCGCCGCCCATGGTGTCCTGTGCGCCACCGGCCGCCATGGCATTGGCCGTCTGCGCATCGGCAAGGCGCTGCCCCAGCATGGGGTCATGCGAATACAGATCGGCGATGCGCTGCAGGGTGTCCTCATCCAGTTCGGCCAGCTTCGTCGGCGCCCAGGAGGCGACCTGCGCCGGGCCGCGCATCATCAGCGGCACATTCGATCCCAACGCCACACCGCGCTCGCCGCGGCCGCCCGCCTGCGGCTGAGTCGCCAGCGCGCGGTTCAGCCAGCCGGTCTGCGAGGCGTGCGGCACGAGCACGCCGCTCTCCAGCACGTCCTGTCCGTCGAAATGGGAACGCTCGCGGTAGGGCGTCGCGACGGCGTGGAATACCGCAAGCTCCCCGGCAGCGAACGATTCATGCAGAAAGGTCAGCTGCGGATGCAATCCGAACAGATTGTCGAGCTGCAGGGCGCCATCGTTCGCCCCGGGCGCGGCAATCGCCAGCGTACCGCGCAGGCGCGCATAGGCCGGATCGCCGTACGGCGGTACGGCTGCCAATCCATCGACGGCGCCGCGCATGATCACGACGATCAGCCGCGAGTCCCCGCCCGTGCCGGCGAAGGCCAGTCGCGTGGTGAGCAGTGCGCCACCGGCGGCCAGGGCCGCGCCGGAAAGGAATTGCCGTCGCTTCATCGCCAGTGCTTCCATATCAGCGCCTCATGAATTCGGGAGCGGCCATCAGTAAAGTCACGGCCTGCGCCGTGCTCGCCGCCCGACTCAACGCCCGGGCCGTGGTCTCACTCAAGGAAGCGCCGAGTGCCTGCGCGGCCAGCTGTGCGGCATTGGCGCCGGCGCCAAAGCGCTGCCCGATTTGCTCGGCCCAGCGCAGTCGCTGCATCAGCGCCGAGGCGCCGTCCCAATCTGCGCTGCGATCCGGCCAGCCGGCCGGCGAGTTCGGTGACCACACGCGCTGGCCGAGGTTCGCGAACAGCGGGGGCACCTGGCGCGGGTCGTCGACGGTCAAGTCGAGCGCCCGCCACGCCGAAATGACATAGTCATTGGGCGTCTTGAATTTAGTCAGGGGCTGCAACCACGCGCGCTCCTCGGCGATCAGCGCGCGGTAGACGGCAGGCAGATCCCCCTCGGACCGGTTGAATACCCGTGCCAGACGATTGATGGATTCGGCAGGCGGGTCATCGGCGATGAAATGTCGCGCCAGCTGCGTCGCGATGTGCTGCGCCGTCGCACTGCTGTGCGCCAGGTCCAGCAGTACGGCCTCGCCCTGCGCCTGCCCGCCCTGCGCGTAGCGCTTGCCCATGATGGTCTGCGGACCGGGCTCGTGGATATTGCTCCGAAAGAAGAATTCCCCCGGCTCGCCACCGCCGGCAATGCCCCGTCCGGCGGCGCCTATCGACCAGCCCGTGATCACCTTCGCGAAGGCCGTGACGTCCGCCTGCGTATAGCCGCCATTCACCCCGAGGGTGTGCAGCTCCATGATCTCGCGTCCCAGGTTCTCGTTGATGCCCAGGGTCCTGCCCGCCCGCTGCTGCGCGCGCCCCGCCAGCATCGAATCCGGACCCACCGAGCGGAAATTGTCCAGGTACATCAGCATCGCCGGGTGACGTTCGACAGCCAGCAGCAGTTGCGCAAAGGAACCGAGCACATTCGGCCGGATGGCTTCGCGCTCGTAGCTGCCCGCAAGACCCAGCACCACGGCTTTGTCCACGGAGACGGCGAAGTGATTGCTCCAGAACTGCGTGATCCGTTCCAGGAAGGGGCGATCGGTGGTCGCGGCCTGGCGCAGCCGCGCCGCGACTTCCCCGACGTACGCCGGGCGATAGATCTCGCCCAGTTTCTTGACCACGGCGGCGACGGCAGTCCCGGCCTTTGCCTGCCGGTTCTGGGCGCGCGCCTGATCGATGACCGCAACCATGGTCGCGCTGCTGTGAAGGCCCGGATCGCCGATGGCCGCAGGCGTCCCCTTCAGCTGCGCGGCAAGCCAGCCGCGCGGGTCCGCGGCACAGGCCGCGATTTCCCCAGGCCGGGCGCCCAGGCCGAAGCGGTTCGTGGCAATGGCAGCGGCTGGCGAATCACGCATAGGCGGATAAAGCGTGCCACGGGGCCCGGCCGTTGACACCGGCCCTATATAATCCCGCCAATGTCAAAGCCCACTCTCGTCCTGGTCGACGGCTCCTCGTACCTGTATCGGGCCTTCCACGCGATGCCACCGCTGACGAATGCCGCCGGAGAGCCGACCGGTGCCGTACTCGGCGTGCTCAACATGGTGGTGAAGCTCGCGAGCGACTTCGCCGGCGCCCGGATCGCCATCGTCTTCGATGCGCCGGGGCGCACGTTCCGCGATGATCTGTTCGAGGCCTACAAGTCGCACCGTCCGGCAATGCCGGATGATCTGCGCGCGCAGATCACGCCGCTCCTCACCATCCTCAAGGCGCAGGGCCATCCGCTGCTGCGGATCGCAGGGGTTGAGGCCGACGATGTGATCGGCACGCTCGCGTATCGGGCGCAGGCTGCCGGCTACGACGTGATCATCTCGACCGGTGACAAGGACATGTCACAGCTGGTGAACGAATCAATCACCATCGTCAACACCATGACCGGTTCGCGCCTGGATCGTGCCGGAGTGAAGGCCAAGTTCGATGTCTGGCCCGAGCAGATCATCGACTACCTCGCTCTCGTCGGCGATGCGTCGGACAACATTCCCGGCGTGCCGAAGGTGGGTCCGAAGACCGCGGCCAAGTGGCTCGAAAGGTACCGCACCGCCGACGGCATCATCGAACATGCCCATGAGATCGAGGGCAAGGTCGGCGAGAACCTGCGCGCCGGCCTCGAGACGCTGGCCCTGTCACGCAAGCTCGCGACCCTCGACACCAACGTGGAACTGCCGCTGGGGCTCGATGATCTGAAGCCACAGCCGCTCGACACCGCGGTGCTGCAGGAACTGTATACGCGCTACGAAATGCGCTCGCTGCTGCGTCAGCTCACCGGCGGCACTGCGGATGCGCCCGCCCGCCCGGAAGCTTCGGTCCCGACACGCCCGAGCGGCAACGGTCCGGTGTCATCCGCACCCGATGCCGGTGAGCTGCCGCTGGCGCCCGCGCGCCACTATGAAACCGTGGCGACCTGGGAGCAGATGGAGATCTGGCTTGCGCGCCTGCAGGGCGCGCCGTTATTCGCCTTCGATACCGAGACCACCAGCCTCGACTACATGGTCGCGGAAATCGTCGGCGTTTCCTTCTGCATCGAGCCTGGTATCGCAGCCTATGTGCCGCTGGCACACAACTATGCCGGTGCACCCGAGCAGTTATCGCGCGAGCGCGTGCTCGCGGCGCTGAAGCCGCTGCTGGAGGATCCGAACCGCCCCAAGCTCGGACATCATCTGAAATACGACGCGCATGTGCTGGCCAATCACGGTATCCGGATCCGTGGCATGCGCTACGACACCATGCTCGAATCCTACGTCTGGAACAGCGTGGCAACGCGCCATGACATGGACTCTACGGCAGCGCGCTACCTCGGCATCAAGACCATCACCTTCGAGCAGGTCGCCGGCAAGGGTGCGAAGCAGCTGACGTTCGATCAGGTGCCGGTGGAGACTGCCGCCGAATACTCGGCGGAGGATGCCGATGTAACGCTGCAGCTGCACCATGTGCTGTCGGCGAAGCTGCAGACCGTGCCGGCGCTGGAGCGTGTCTACACGCAGATCGAACAGCCGCTGGTGCCGGTGCTGGCACGCATGGAGTACTGCGGGGTCCTCATCGATGGGACGCTGCTGTCGGCGCAAAGCCGGGAGATCGAAGGTCAGCTGCGCAGCCTGCTCACGCTCGCCCACGAGCAGGCCGGTGCGGAATTCAATATCGAATCCCCGAAACAGCTGCAGCAGATCCTGTTCGAGAAGCTGCAGATCCCGGTGCTGCGCAAGACGCCGACCGGGCAGCCTTCGACCGCGGAGGATGTGCTCGAGGAACTGGCGGAAACCCATGCGCTGCCGCGCATCGTGCTGGACTACCGCACCCTCGCGAAGCTCAAATCCACCTACACCGACAAGCTGCCCCAACAGATCAATGGGCCGACGGGGCGCGTGCACACTTCCTATCACCAGGCGGTGGCGCAGACCGGGCGGCTTTCTTCCACCGACCCGAATCTGCAGAACATTCCGATTCGCCGCCCCGAAGGGCGCAGGATCCGCCAGGCGTTCATCGCCCCGCCGGGGTACGTGCTGCTGGCCGCCGACTATTCGCAAATCGAACTTCGCATCATGGCGCACCTGTCCGCAGATCCGGGGCTCATGGCCGCGTTCGCGGCGGACCTCGATGTGCACGTGGCGACCGCCGCCGAAGTGTTCGGGGTCGCGACCACCGCGGTCAGCTCCGACCAGCGCCGTACCGCGAAGACCATCAACTTCGGTCTCATCTACGGCATGTCGCCGTTTGGCCTCGCGCGCCAGCTGGGCATCGACCGGGGATCCGCCCAGGACTATGTGAACCGCTACTTCGCGCGCTACCCGGGCGTACGCCAGTTCATGGACAACACGCGTGAGCAGGCGCGTCGGGATGGCTATGTGGAAACCGTGTGCGGGCGGCGCCTGTATCTGCCCGACATCCGCTCCAGCAATCGCCAGATGCAGCAGTATTCCGAGCGCAGCGCCATCAATGCGCCCATGCAAGGAACCGCGGCCGACATCATCAAGCTGGCCATGATCAGCGTCGATGAGTGGTGCGAACGCGAGCAGCCCCCCGCGCGGCTGATCATGCAGGTGCATGACGAGCTGGTACTGGAGGTGCGCGCCGATGCAGTCCTCGAAGTGACCGCGGCCGTGCGCACGCGGATGGTGGAGGCGCTTGCACTGAAAGTGCCGTTGAAGGTCGATGTCGGGGTGGGCGCGAACTGGGACCAGGCGCACTGAAGCGCCTCTGATCTCTGTTGCATATCTACAACATGTGGCTATCCAACCACTTGAAAGTTCAACAGTTTTTAATGTTAGCCCTGTTGAACTTTAGACCCCCGACCGCATCAAATCCTATGAGTGTCCCAAGCACTCCCCGCTTCCCTCCCTGGGCGGGTAACCCGGTTCACGAGACCTGTACCGGGTTAGTCTAACCCCGGTGATCTCAATTTGAGTTCACCGGGGTCCTTTAATTCCTAATCCGACTCAGCCGCTGGGTTCAATCCAGCTTTGCAGCCGATCCTGCGCGTCCTCGATGCCGATACGGCGCAAGGCCGAGAAGAGCTGGACAGTGGCGTGGCCCTTCAAGTCCGCTACCGCTGCCGCCTGCGCCTTGTTGCCTTCGGCCCGCGTCAGCTTGTCCGCCTTGGCCAGCAGCACATGGATGCGGCGTCGGGACGGATCCGCCCATTCGATGAGTTCCAGGTCGCTGTCCGAAATCCCGCGCCGACTGTCCACCACCAGGAACAATCCCTTCAGGCTTTCGCGCGGGCGCAGGGCATCGATGAGCGGTTTCCAGCCGGCGCGCTCCTCGCGCGGCCCCTCCGCGAATCCGTAACCGGGAAGATCCACGATGCGCCGGTCGCCCCCCAGCGAGAAGAAATTGAGCAGCCGCGTGCGCCCCGGCGTCTTGCTCGTGCGCGCCAGGCCGTGACGTGCCGTGATGACGTTGATCGCCGAGGATTTGCCCGCGTTCGAACGGCCCGCAAAGGCGATCTCCACACCGTGGTCAGCCGGGAACTGAGGGCCGGCCGCGGCGCTGAGCATGAAACTCACTTCTGGAAACCGGCTCACGTGCGTGGGACCTCTTAGTACTTCAGATCCGTAGTGTACAATTCGCGACCTCTCACGCTCGCGGAGCACGGATGAGCATGTCGCCGTTCATGAAAGCCGGTTGGATCGGGCTCGTTTCAACCCTGACCATTATTTCAGGCGCCGCGGTGCAATCCGCGACGGCCGCTGACGCCTTCGGACAGGGTACGCCCTTTGCCGACGGCACTGTGGAGGCCGGTACGCTGAAGTCCGCGACCTGTTCGGCCTGTCATGGGCCCAATGGCAACAGCACGACCGCACAGTGGCCCAAGATTGCAGGTCAGAACGCGGTGTATATCGCCGAGCAGCTGCAGCTGTTCAAGAGTGGTGTGCGCGTCAACCCCGAAATGCTCACGATTGCCAAGACTCTCAGCGACAAGGATATCGACAGCGTCGCGGTGTACTACCAGGAGCAGACGCCGGTCGGCGGCGAAGCCGATCCGAAAATGGAGCGTGCCGGTGAGAACCTGTATCGCTACGGGGATCCGTCGCGCGAGATTCCGGCCTGCACCGCCTGCCACGGCCCGGTCGGCCGCGGCAATGCTCTGGCCGATTTCCCGCAGCTGCGCGCGCAGTTCGCCGATTACGTGGCCAAGCAGCTCGACGGTTTCGCCAGCGGTGCCCGCTACAGTGGTGCGAAGCCTGGAGCTCCGACCAGTCGCAACGGCTACATGATGGCCACCATCGCCAAGCGTTTGAACGCCGATGACATCAAGGCACTTGGTGCCTATATCCAGGGCATGCGCTAATGAAACGATCCATCATCCTGCTCACTTGCCTGCTGAGCGTGAGCTTCAGCGCCTGCGGCCGTGAAACGGCCGCTCCAGCCACGACCCAGGGCGCGACCGCTACGACCAGCGCACCGCAGCCGGCGCAGACGGGCCAGGTGGCTGACACCGGCACGGCATCAGCCCCCGAGAATTCAGCCACTACGGCCCTCGCCAATCCCCCGGTGAGTTCCGCGGCTGGCGCTGCGGCCGCGGCCAGCAGCCCCGAAGTGGCGGATGCCGATGACGCCCCCGTCGGCAGTACTTCTTTGGAGAAGATCGCCGATCTGCCCGCGCAGCACCAGCTGCCGGACGGGCGCTGGAAGCCGGGGGTCAATTACGATCCGGTGGTCCCCTCGCAGCCCACGTCGGTTCCGGCCGGCAAAGTCGAAGTGCTCGAGGTCTTCTGGTACGCCTGCCCGCATTGCTATGCGCTGGAGCCGTTCATCAAGGCCTGGCGTAAAACCAAGCCCGATTACATCCAATTCGTGCGCGTACCGGTCATGTGGGGTCCGCTGCACCGTGCCCATGCGCAGCTGTACTACACGCTCAAGCAGCTCGGCCGCAATGATCTGGATGACAAGGTGTTCGAAACCCTGCATCAGCAACAGAATCCGCTGGCCGGCAACACCCCGGATGAGACCTATCAGCGTCAGCTGCAGTTCGCCAAGGAGAACGGCATCGACGCCGAGGCGTTTCACAAGGCCTACACCTCCTTCGCAGTGGATACCGATCTGAAGCGCGCTGAGGAGATCACCCAGCGTTACGAGGTCGAAGGCGTTCCGCTGGTCGTCATCAACGGCAAGTACAAGACTGACGTGGGCAAGGCCGGCAGCCACGAGGCCCTGATCGCCGAGATCAACGATCTGGCCGCTAGCGAGCACAAGCACTAGTATCGGTCCCCTCGCGTGCGCCCGTAGCTCAGCTGGATAGAGTGGCAGCCTCCGAAGCTGCAGGTCGTGGGTTCGAATCCCGCCGGGCGCGCCATTTCCGACGAATTCAGACGCTTGCATGAGCGCCGCCGAGATAGTTGACAAGGAAACTTAATGAGGATAGTTTCCTAGGCAACTAAGGACGACTCATGCCGCCACGCCCGCCCGCAGCCGACCTGACCGCTCATCTGGGCTATTGGCTGCGCTACGTCTCCAACCATGTCTCCCAGGCCTTCGCCAAGAAGGTGGAGGCGCATGGGGTCACGGTGGCGGAATGGGTGTTGATGCGTCAGCTCTTGGACGTGAAGTCCCTCGCTCCCAGCCTTTTGGCCGAACAGATGGGCATGACGCGCGGAGCGGTCAGCAAACTGGCGGACCGGCTGCTGGCCAAATCACTGCTGGCGCGCACCCCCAACCCTGAGGATGGTCGGGCGCATACGCTCGCACTCACCCCTGCCGGCCGGGCTTTAGTGCCCAGGCTCGCGGCGCTCGCTGATGTGAACGACGCCGAGTTCTTCGATCACCTCTCAGCTGATGACCGCGTGGCGCTGCTGCGCATCCTGCGCGACGTGGTCGGCAAACGCGGCTTCAAATCCGTCCCCATCGATTGAAGGACACTGCCATGACTGCGAATTGGAAAGAGCTGGCCCGTACCACCCTCGAGGGCTCCGAATCCGGTGCCATGAGCTTCCCGGAGAGTGTGCAGATCCTTATGAGAGCCGGCTTCGATGGCTACGCCGTCGACTTCCGCCGGTCAACCCGCACCTACTACATGACGCAGGGTGAGTCGATCGAGCTGCAGGCGCCGCCGGTGGGCGCCCCGGTGGCGGCGCGCTTCGATGCCGGAGCCGTGAAAGCGGCGATTCGCGACGCCCAGGGGCTGGTGCCGGGCTACACCTACGCGGGATTCTGCGCCCGAGTGGTGGGAGCCGGCTGCGCCGGCTATCAGGTATCCCTGCTGGGCCGGCGGGTGCTCTACTTCGGCCGCACCGGCGACACCCACACGGAGTACTTTCCCGGCGCCGAGCCTAGACATAATGATGTCATGCCGTCATGATAACTAGATGGCCGGACGCTACGCCGAATCGATACCGCTGTATGCCGTGCTCGAAGAGCAGATCGCGCGGGGCATAGCCGAGGGTGAATTCCCGATCGGAAGCCAACTGCCCACCGAGGACAGTCTGATCCAGCGTTTTGCGGTGAGCCGCACGACGGTTCGCAGAGCCATCCAGAATCTGCTGGAGCGTGGCCTCATCGAAATCCGGCGCGGCACGGGGACCTTCGTGGCTCAGCCGCGAATCACCCAGGAACTGACCGAGCTGACCGGGTTCGTCGAGGACATGGTCGCGCTCGGCCACGCGCCGAGCGCCCGGGTGCTTGACTGGGGAGTCGTACCGGCCGATGCCCAGGTTGCTGAGCACCTGGGGCTGGCCGTCGGCGCGCGCGTGATGCGCATCCGGCGCGTTCGCCTGGCGAATGGCGTCGGCATGTCCCTGGATGAGACCTACCTGCCGCTGACGATCGGCGAAAAGATCGTCACGCATGATCTTGCAGCCGAGCCGATCTTCACTTTGCTGGAGGAGCGCTATGGCATCGCGCTCATCGAAGCGGAGTACAAGCTTGAGGCAACCTTTGCCGGTCAGGACGTGGCAACAGCATTGGCGGTGCGGGTTGGAAGTCCGATCTTCCTGATCGAGCGCACCTCATTCGCCGCGGGGCCACGGCCCATCGACTACGAGAAGCTTCATTATCGGGGAGATCTGATCCGCTTCAGGACGCGACTCGCACGGCGCCGGCCGGCGGGTGCGTGACGGTCAGTGTGCACGCCGGCATCGCTTCGCTGTTCCTCGTGTCGTTCTGTGCCAGCGCGCTGGGCGGCGCCTTGGGCATGGCGAGCGGCATCTTCATCGTGCCGATGCTGACTGCACTGTTTGGAATCGACATACGCGTTGCCATCGGCGCAAGTCTGGTGTCGGTGATCGCCTGTTCCTGCGGCGCCGCCGCCGCCTTCCTCCGGGCGCAACTGACCAACATACGACTGGCCGTGATCCTGGAGACGGCAACGACACTGGGTGCCCTCACGGGCGTCTTTCTGATCGGACGCATCCCGAGCGCCTTCCTGTACGTGCTCTTCGCAGTGATCCTGGCCGTCTCGGCACAGCAGATGCTCGCGCGAAGGGGTGAACCGACGCGTGAGTTCGTGACCGATGCACGCAGCTGGGCGTCGCTGCTGCGGGTGCATTCGCGCTATCCGGACCCGGCGCGCGGCGCTGAGATCGCCTACCCGGTCGAACGCATCCCCTTGGGTCTGTTCCTGATGTACGTGGCGGGGCTGATTTCGGCGCTGCTGGGCATTGGTAGCGGGGTGTTGAAGATCCCGGCCATGGACACGGCGCTGCGACTGCCCCTGAAGGTGTCGTCCGCGACGTCGAATTTCATGATCGGGGTGACGGCGGCAGCCAGCGCCGGCGCCTATTTCGTGCGCGGCAATATCGATATCGGCATCGCCGGTCCGGTGGCGCTCGGCTCGGTCGTGGGCGCGCTGGCGGGCGCACGGGTACTGATGGGGCTCCCCAGCGATAGGCTGCGCACCTTCTTCGTCATCATCCTGGCACTGCTCGCGGTGCAGATGCTCATGAGCGCATGAGCATCCCGACATCAGATTGTCGCGAGTGCGAACGTAGCGTCGCGCGGCTGCTGCGTGATGGAACCTGGCTGGCATCACTGATCATCGCCGCGGGTCTGATATTTGAATCGCCACATACGGTATGGGTTGGCATTGCCGTGCTGATCTTTCTGCCTGTGGCACGCGTCGCGCTCATGCTCGCCTTCTTCCTGCGCAGACGCGACTACCTCTACACCGCTATTTCGGCGCTCGTGCTGGCCATCATCGGGATCGGTCTTATCGCGCGCCTCTGAAGAGGAAACAGATGAACCTTCATCGCATCACAGACCTCATCGTCTCACCGCTGCCGGTGCCTGCCTCCTGGTACGCGCTTCCGCTGCGGCTGATTGTGGGATTCGGATTCATGGAACACGGCTACGCGAAGCTGGCCCGCGGACCGGAAGCCTTCATCCATGTGCTGCACGCCCTGGGCATTCCGGCAGCGTTCCTGCTCGGATGGGCGACCATCCTCGTCGAAGTCATCGGCGGCCTGCTCGTACTGCTGGGAGCCGTGGTGCCACTGGCCACCGTTCCGATGGTGGCCGTCCTGCTGGTTGCGATTTTCACCGTGCACCTGCCGAATGGATTCAGTTCGATCAAGCTGCAATCGGTCGACGCCGCCGGCGCACATTTCGGTCAGCCCGGATACGAGACCGATCTGCTGTACGTGGCGGCCCTGGTCGCCTTGTGCTGTGGTGGTGCCGGCCCGCTATCCGTCGATCGGATCTTAAGAGCGCGCCGATTTCACTTCGGCTCCTCCCGGTAGATGCGCACATTCGGATCGCTCGAGGGCGCCGGGACGGCGTGACCACTGTCCCAATCGACAGTCGCATTACCCGTCACCGCAGCTTTTCTTCACCCGTTGGCCTACGCGCAGCGGCGCCCGCCAATGCTATGGTCCGCTGACACCACTCGACCTGATGGAACTGAAGCCATGACTGATACTCCCGCTTACGCCCCCCCCAAGATCTGGATCTGGAACCAGCCCAACGGCGGCCAATTTGCCAATATCAATCGTCCGGTCGCAGGTCCCACCCATGAGAAGGAACTGCCGGTGGGCCGCCATCCGCTGCAGCTGTATTCGCTGGCCACCCCGAATGGTGTGAAGGTCACGGTCATGCTGGAAGAACTGCTGGCGGCCGGTCATGCGGGAGCCGAGTACGACGCCTGGCTCATCAACATCCGCGAAGGGGAGCAGTTCGGATCGGGCTTCGTCGATGTGAATCCCAACTCGAAGATCCCGGCGCTCATGGACCGCAGCGGCCCAACGCCCATTCGCGTGTTCGAGTCCGGCGCCATCCTGCTGCATCTGGCCGAGAAGTTCGGCGCGTTCCTGCCAAGAGAGCCGGTCGCACGCGCGCAGTGCCTGTCATGGCTGATGTGGCAGATGGGCGCGGCGCCCTACCTTGGCGGCGGCTTCGGCCATTTCTATGCCTATGCGCCGATCAAGATCGAATACGCCATCGATCGATTCGCCATGGAGGTGAAGCGACAGCTGGACGTGCTCGACCGGCATCTGGCGCACAGTGAGTATCTGGCCGGGACGCAATACACGATCGCCGACATGGCCGTATGGCCATGGTATGGAACGCTCGCCCAGGGGCTGGTCTATGAGGCCGGCGAGTTCCTGCAGGTGGCGGAGTACCGCAACGTGCAGCGCTGGACGCGGCTCATCGCCGAGCGGCCGGCGGTGAAACGCGGGCGGATGGTCAATCGCGTGTTCGGCGAGCCGGCGAGTCAATTGCGGGAGCGCCACGACGCCTCCGATTTCGTCACCCGCACCCAGGACAAGCTCGACGCGGCGAACTCAGGTTAGGCCATCCCCCCACATCGCGACCGCGCCGGTCTCGATGGCAAACCGCAGCAACGCGATGTCGCTGGATGCTCCGAGTTTCTGACGGATCAGTGAGCGGTAGTTGGCCACCGTCTTGCCGCTCAAGCCCAGCTGCCGGCTGATCTGGGAATGGTTCTGGCCCTTGGCGATCAACTGCAGCACATCGTTTTCGCGACCCGATAGGACCGGCGCCGCGGCGTGGGGCAAAGCGGCGCTCTGCGCGGCGGCGAGCCGGTTGGCGATGTCCGGGCTAAGGGGCCTGGTGCCGGCGATCGCGCCACGGATCGCTGCCACCATGACCGCCGGGTCACTGCTCTTGCTGATATAGCCCGAAGCGCCGGCCCGCAGTGCCTGCATGGCGAAGGTCAGTGCGTCGTACATGCTGAAAATGAGCAGCGGCAGGTCGGGCCATCGGGCGCGGATATGCCGCAGGGTGGCCAATCCGCCCTGTCCGGGCATGCGCAGATCAAGCACCACCGCATCGACCTCCCGGCTCTGCAGCAGCTCGCAGACTTCCTCGCCGGTGGAGGCTTCCGCGACCACCTCCATGTCGGGTTCCTGCTCGAGGAAGCGGCGGTAGCCCGCGCGCACGACCGGATGATCATCAGCCAACAAGATCCGAATGGTCCTGGACATTGAGAACCCAACGACATGTAAGGTGGAAGTAAGGAAAGGAACTATTACACACCCGAACATCCACAGGGCGGATTGCCATGGATCTCGGGAGAATTTCCCGAAATCGGCCGCGGGAGCAGCGCTACCAGAACTGGTAGCGCACGCCGCCGAAGAACGAGCGCGGTGCGCCCGGCGACAGGAAGGTGTCAGCCACCTGGGTCTGGTCGTCCTGGCCCGCCACCCGGCCGAACGGGTAGGAGACGAAGTTGCCGGCGGCCGTGAAGCTGGTCGTGCCCAGCTGCGATGCCGTGGCGTAGTGACGGTCAAACAGATTGTCCACCTGCAGAAACAGTTTCAGATGTTCGATGGGGCGAAATTCAATGCCCGTATTCGCGATCAAGTAGCCGCCGCTGTAGCCCGGATTCAGGAAGTAAGTGCCATCCGGCTGATGGGCATTGTTCTCATTGCCCCGCGCATACGACCAGCCGGTGTACTGCACGTCCGCATCCAATGACAGCTGCCGGGTCACCTCCCATTGCGCCCAGGTCTTGAAAACCTGGCGTGGCACCAGCGGGATGCGATCACCGGGGCTGATATCGATGTTGCCGTCATCGAAGCTGCCCGAATCATTGGCGCTGTTGCCGTCCGCTTCGATAGCCTGCGCGGTGCGGTAAGTGGCATCCAGCAGCGTGAAATTGGCGCCCACATGCACGGGGCCGGCCATACCGCTGGCTGACAGCTCGATGCCCTGGCGGCGCGTATCCCCGAAATTGGCGAAGTACCCCAGGCCTGAGACCGAATCGGTCACGAATAGGATGTCGTCACGGTTGTCGCTGCGGAACACGCCGGCGCTCCAGCTCAGCTGCGGGCCGGCGTTGCCGCGCACTCCCAACTCGATGGTCTGGGCGACCACCTGCTTCAAGGCTCCCGGCGGATCACCGGCCAATGCATTGGGCAGCCGGCACTCGTTGTCCGGGTCATCGCAGCCCAGCTCGATGGACGAGGGCGCACGACTGCTCTCGCTCCAGCTCGCATAGGCTTCGATCCACGAGGCCATGTGCACGGTGGCGCCCAATGCGGGATTGAAGTGATCGAAGCTGTTGTCGGCCGTCAGCGAACCCGGGCCGGCAGCGGGGTCGATGCCGTCGCGATTGCGGATTGAAGTATGGTCGTAGCGACCGGAGACGGTGAGATCCAGCAGCGGGCCCACGGCCAGCACATCCGACAGGTACACGCTACGCAGGCTGGTGCGGCCCGTCAGATCGACCCGCGCGTCATCCGGAGTCCCGTCATCATCAAGCTCGGTGCCATCGACGAAATCGTCGCAGTTCACGGCGGTCGCGGGACAATCGATCAGCGTCACGGTCCGCTGCGCGGTAAGGTAGCCCAGGCGTGCGGACTGCACGAAGTGCGTGCCGCTTTCGCTCAATGAGAACCCACCAACCAGCGTATTGCGCAGCGCATCGGTTCCGGTGATCCAGGTCAGCTGACCGGAAATGCCGGCCTCATGCTGCGAGGTAGAGGTCGTAGTGTCGATGCCGTTGCACTTCTCGGCCGGTTCCGTGCCGGTATCGACCAGGAGTACATCGGCGATGCAGCGCCACTTGGGGAACGGCGTGTTGTCCTGAGTCTCGCCCGCGGTGGGGAAACCGCTGTAGCCATTGGCGGTCAGCGCAGCCCGCTCGGCGGCACTGGGCTGGTACAGACTCTGTCCCACCGAATCATCGTTGATGTCGCCATTGAAGCTGGCGGTGCTGATGCCGCGATAATAAATGTTGCCGGAGGCAGTCAACCCGTCGCCGAAGGAGTGCGTCGCGGCCAGTTCCACGAACTTCGAGTTGTTCGCGGTCTTATCCGGAATGGTGTAGACGCTGTCGTAGTCCTGCGCCAAAAGCCTTGGGTCCTGCAGGCCGTTGCCGGTCAGATCGGTCTTGGCCCACGCGGCCGACAACGTGACGGTCGTATCCGCATCCTTCCAGCCCAGCTTGCCGAAAATCTGGCTGGCATCCGAGGGGGAGATTTCGCGCCAGCCCGCGTCCTTGAACTTGTCGGCGTTCAGGTACCAGCTAAAGCCACTGTCGGTATGGCCGCCGAATTCCAGTTCGGCCGTGCGCTCCGAATGCGACCCATCGGCCAGCTGCAATGCCAGGCCCGGATTGGACCAGCCGTCCTTGGTCTGGATGGATACCGCCCCGCCGAGCGTGTTCTGGCCGAACAGCGGGTTGGAGCCGGGCATCAGTTCCATGGAGGAAATCGCCGCGCGCGGGATCAGGTCCCAGCTCACGACGTCACCGAAGGGCTGGTTGAGCCGCATGCCGTCGAGATAGACCGACATGCCCTCCGGCGTACCCAGCAGCGGCGAGGCGGTGTAGCCGCGGAAGTTCAGATCGGGCTGCAGCGGGTTCTCCTGCATGTCATTCACGTACACGCTGCCCAGCATGCGATTCATGAACGTGGTGAGATCCACGGCGTGGCTGCGATCGATGTCCTCAGAAGTGGCGATCTGGACATTCCCCGGCACGACGGCGCGGTCGATCGCCGCGCCCGTCAGGGGAGTGGCGGTGACGACGACTTCCTGTAGCGGTGCGTCCGATGTCGAATCGACAGCCTGCGCGAATGTAGAAACCAGGAGGCATGGCAAGGCCGCCGTGCAGGCAACAGTTCGACGATTCACTAAGATCCCCTCGCATCGTTCGTGGTTGTGATGCGACAAGGATCGACGATCGACCGCGCGCGCGGATAGGGAAGACTTCCCGAAAGGACCGTGAACCACTCCCGATCGGTTCCCACACGGGTCTGCGAATTTAGCGATGAGCGGACGGCAGCGAAAATTTCTCGCCAAAAACCATCGCAGCCAAAACCGGCCCGATGGTATTGGCATTCTCAAGATTGGCCAGAACAATCACCGTGACATGATCGTCCGGAAACCTCAGTATTTCCGTGGAAAATCCAGCGATATTGCCAGGGTGGACTACCTGGAATCGTCCCGGCAAAACCCAGGGTGGCTGCGCCGAGGTCGATGTGGGTCGACTGACCATCCAGCCGTATCCATAGTTGCTGATGACTTCCGTCCACATCAATTCGAGTGCACGCTGCGGTAGCACCGCATTCGAATAGAGGGCCTGGTCCCACTTGTAAAGATCGTCCGCGGTCGAGTAGAGGCCACCAGCTGCATAGGGTCCTGCCATGTCCGTGTAAGCCGCATTCAGCAACCTGTCGCCCTCAAGTCGATAGCCGGCGGCCCGTTGTTTGAGGATCACATCGGATCGATCGTAACCTGAGTCATTCATACCGAGCGGCCCGAATATCCGCTCGCGCAGCACGGTCGCGTACGGCTTTCCGGTCACCTTCTCGATTACGAGACCAAGCAGGCAATACCCCCAGTCGCTGTATTGCCACTTTGTGCCGGGTGCGAAGTCGAGCGGCCTGTCCCGAAAGGTTGCGGCAATCTCGTCCGCCGTCCATGGCGGCGCGGACGATGAGGCAGGCTGCGGCTTGCCGCCATATCCGGCAATGCCGGAAGTATGAGACAGCAAATGAGCAAGTGTCACCGGTCGCCACGCCGCAACGCATGGGCTCAGGTACTTGCAGATCGAATCCTGCAAATCCACTCGCCCTTCTTCACGCAATTGCATGATCAGCGTCGCAGTGAACTGTTTGGTGATCGATCCGAGCCGGAATTTCGTTCGCAGCGTATTGGGGACTTGCCACTCCACATTCGCAAAGCCATAGCCCTTTGCCAAAAGCAACCTACCGTTGCGGGCAACGAGCACGGTGCCGGTGAAATGATGCTGGTTGACCTGCGCCTGCATATAGCGATCAAGCTGCCGGCCGATTTCCACGGTAGTCGCGGCAGCGGTGCGCTCGCCCGCCGCGTACGCGGGCGGTCCGATCAGCAGCGCTGCCAGGAAACCCACTGCCAGGCGTGGATGAGTCATTGATAGTTCGCTAGGTGGTAGCAGGGCCCCCGGTTGCTACCACACAAGCCCTTGAAATGCCATAAATGATGTGCCCGCAAACACCGCCTGAAGGCTCGTGCACGCCGCCTCGCCACACGCTGTTCCAGAGCGTGACGGTTAATCGGTATACTTCGGCCGCCCACTCTTCGGGGCTGATGGTGCCGGGCGCTAATTGTGAGTAAGCAGGACACGCACTTCGTTAATACATTCAGCATGGTGCTCGGCCTTCTCGTGGTGGTCGCGCTGTG
>DASYER010000008.1:0-4893 GCA_036498905.1 Steroidobacteraceae bacterium
CGTCCTGGCGGCCCGATTTTGTTGGAATACGATTTTCCTACCCGGGCTGCGAGTATCGATTTTGAGCGGAACTTTGGAATATCGAATCGGCCGCTAGGCCGCGCCAGTGCTAGCGCTAGTACCCGGCCTGTCACGCCGGGGGTCGCGGGTTCGAGTCCCGTCCACTCCGCCAACACTCAAGCAAACACGGGGCCTAGCGCCCCGTTTTTGTTTTCTACCTACATCCCTACCTACATTGGAGAGCACGCTGCGGCAGTGCCCGGCGTGTAGCATTTCGGAGATGACTGGCTCAAGGGCGAGCAGCGCTCAGAGCCGGTCTTGGCTTTGGAAACTGCAGCGACGCTGAAGGAGCAGTACGCGCGCTGGGCTCCGATGGTCGATCTCAAGCGTGCTGTCGACGCGAAGCCTGCATGCACGCGAACGGCTCGAGGGGAGTAGAGCGCCGCATGGCTGGTGGTCGGCTGTCGGGCGCCTCGGAATCAGTTCGCCGGTCGGCGACGGAGAGGTTACTTGGCGCGAATACCCGTTGTGCTTGAGATCGGGCGAGACCAATGCCATGGAGCGAGCTCGCTGCATCGACGAGACTGGGACGCGGTCACCAGGCATCCCACATCAGTCTCTCGACATGAAGAGAAATTGCCAGGAGGTCCTGGGTGGATGCCCACTTCCCGCGACCTTCATGGATGCGCGCAAGATCCAGACGATAGATTTCAATCCACTTGTGGAGCGACAGCGTCTTCAGCAACTCGTTGAGCTCTTCGTCGGCGGCCTTGCTGGCGAGGCCGCCCTGGAGCCCATCGAAATGCCCGAGCGCGCTGGCGGCGTGACTGAGTATGTCGCCAAGCGCTGCCAGGGTCTGGCTCAGGAACGCATCCAGATCCCCATCTGTTCGATATGCCCATCGAAGTCGGGGAACGCTTTCGGCGGCCGCGGCCAGTGCGTCTCTGAGCAGCGTTCGGTAGCCTGCGCCGGAGTCTGGATCGATGTGCGCCGACGCACGTGCCCCAAAGTACGCCGATGAAAGCGAATCGACGTGCCGAATGAAGAACGCGTCCCATGGGTCATCGATCGGTTTCTGGAGGAAGTCGGGGAATGCCCGGTGAACGGTGCTCATGTATTTCACCCACGCCACCATGCAGACTAAGGTTTGAAGAGCCATCCGAAACAGGGATGCGTTCTCGTCCAGTAGCGCGAGACCAATCCAGGCGCGCATCACCAGCATGCACTTCGGCTTGCCTTCTCGGACGACGAGAGGAGCCATGGCGATCCCAGTTCCATAGGAAATCGACGTGGTCTCGAGTTGCTGGCTTGCGGGAAAGCCTCGGTCCAGATCGTTGAGCGCTCTCTCGTAGTCCGCTGCGAAGACGATCCCGTCAAGAAAATGGAGTGGCGCCGGATCGGAAAAACTGTCCACGACGATCTTGACCGCATCGGCGATGGCCTGGGCCGTGGCCTGATCGATGTCCACTGCGAATGAGACTCGGTAGACGTGCGGCTGCTCGTCTTTGGCTTCCATTGCAACCGCCCTTGTCGCGGTGGTGTTCCCGCGCTGCGACAGTTCGGAGAGGCCTTCGCGCACCGCCGTCGTGACTGCGTGCAGCGACGCCTGTCCCAGCGTGGTGGCGATCTTGTTGGTGCGCTCATCCCGGACCGCGCTCACGAAGAAGTCTATGGAGCAGCCAGCAGCAGTTCGATTGAAGTCGCGAACCATCTCGGCGTCGACGGTCAAATCGCCGCGGCACGCAACCAACAGCTGGTGGGAATCGAGTGGCAGCAGGACGCAGTGAATCTCCTCGTTCGAGTGAGTCACGTATGGCGCAAAGTCCGACCCCGCGTGCCCCACTCGCGAAATTGCCACACAGTCCGGCAGTACGAGGTGTTCGTCTGATCGAACCTTCCACCAGCGCAGACCCGCGAGCCCTTCTATGCGCTGCTCCGGTGCCATGGCGGCATGCAGCGCACGTTGATGTCCTTGCCGAATCGCTGACGGCAGGCTGTCGCGGAGGGCATTCAGTGCTGCCCCAATCTCGCCCTGTTGGGCTTCATGAAATCCCGAGAAGTCCTCCCGAAGGTTGAAGATCAGGGCGCGTTTGATGAGCGAGCGCGCGCCTGGATCCGGTGGAAGAGCTCCGATGCAATCGAGCGCCTTGTCGAGTTCGGCCTGCAACACCGGAATCGGCTCTGACTCGTCAAGCCTGAGGTGCCCGCGGACAGCATCGCTGTCCGACAAGAATGTTCCCACGGAGGCGGCCATTTCTCGAGCGCCTGCGTCGAAGTAGTTGCGGACGAATGCCGCACGTATGCACAGGTGCGCGACGAGCTCGGCGGGGACGGTGCTGTCGCTGATGGGGCCCGTCGCAGATTCCCGCATGCGTGCCAGCATCGGGCCGAGCCGGTTCTCGTAAGAGGTGATCTCGTCGTCAAGCGTGCGAGTACCGTCGGCGGTAGGCTTCGAATAGAAGTCGCGCTGCGCCGCGACGTCGCCGATCCAGGACAAGTAAGGAGCAGTCGTACCTCGGTAGACGAAGACCTGTGGCCCCTTGCCGCTGCGGGATGCTTCGAAGCCCGCCAGAAGGCACTGTGGGATGTGGTGCTGTTTTCGGCCTGACATGTTCACTCCGTCTTGCTTTGTGGTCGCTGCACGAGCTGCGGTGGCGCGGCGACTGCCCTTGATGAGGGCGGCGAACAGTCACTGCGCTCTTGCGACCAGTTGACCTTTCGGAGTGGGCACCTGTGAATCGGAATCGTGCAGCCTGGCCTCCTCGCGCCATGCCGCCGGGCTGTCGAAGGTCAACTCACATCCGGAGCAGCGATAGAAGCCGCTGTACTCCATCGACCCGGTGGCGCCACGATGGGTGAGGCGCAGGTAATTGGTTGCGCCGCACAGTCGGCAGGCGTTGCGCGGTGAGCCAGTTCTCGACGTCATGCAATCACTGTACATGCATCCAGCGACCCGTGCTATGCTGAGCGCATCCGAAGCACGGAACCGACTGCACGATTGGGCGTAACTCAGGGAACCGTCACCCTGTGCTGAGTGAGCGGTCGTCGCTTCGTCCTAAAGGGCCGCGATGTCCGGAAGTCGAGCCCGCCACCAGTTTCTGGTCGCGGGCTTTTCTTATGGCGAAGGGGCCGTGAGCCGGAAGCGTTGAAATACGGATCGCAAATTGATTCGTATTGACTAGAATGCGGCTCATGGGGTCCAAGAAGCAACTCTACGTTTGGCAGCGGTCCACCTGGCCGGAGCTGACGCTCGACTATCAGCGGGCGGGACCTGCGCTGTCCGACGCCCGCCGCCTGCAGGGCGTCGTCGAGGGCAAGGCCCAGGCCGTGGGCATTGCACGCGACGGGCAGATCGCGCGTGCGCTGATGGAGGAAGAGGTGATCGCGACCGCGGCCATCGAGGGTGAACGACTCGACCCTGCAGCGGTGCGTTCGTCCGTGCTGCGCCGCCTCGGACTCGCATCGAGCGGGCCCCAGGATCGCAACGTCGATGGTCTCGTCGACGTGATCAACGATGCCACCACAGGATTCGACACGCCGCTGGACGAGGACCGCCTGTACCGTTGGCAGTCTGCGCTGTTTCCAGGCGGAACCAGCGGCATTCGACGTATCGCCGTGGGACGGTATCGCGACCACGAAGACCCGATGCAGATCGTGAGCGGACCGCCCGACAGGGAGGTGGTCCACTACGAGGCGCCGCCATCGCGGCAGGTTGCGGCGGAGATGACCCGCTTCCTTCGCTGGTTTGCCAGGACCACGCCGGTGCCCGGACTCCGACCCCAGATTGACGGTCTGGCACGGGCCGCGATCGCGCATCTGTGGTTCGAGAGCATCCACCCCTTCGAGGACGGCAACGGGCGCATCGGTCGCGCCATCGTCGACATGGCGATCGCCCAGGACCATCGCGCCACCGTCCGGCTCTACAGCCTCTCGCGCCAGCTGCTGGAGTCTCGCAAGGCGTATTACGACGCGTTGAACAGCGCGCAGTTGGGAACGGGCGACTCGACCGACTGGGTGGTTTGGTTCGCGCAGCAGTATTCGCTCGCCTGCGAGCGCTCGAGCCAGGTGATCGACCGCGCCATCGAGAAGGCGAGATTCTGGGCCGACCACGCCAACGTCGAACTCAACGAGCGCCAGCGCAAGGTCTTGCAGCGACTCCTGGATGACGGGGACGGAGGATTCCTCGGTGGCCTCAACGCCGAGAAGTACACCAAGATCACGGGGACCTCGAAGCCGACTGCGACGCGCGACCTGGCCGACCTGGTCGATGCGGGCATGCTGTGGACCACCGGGCAGGGCAAGGCCGTGCGCTACCACGTCAACGTGCCGGGCAGGAACCACGGCGTGGATCGTTACGTCCCTGCCAGCTGACGCACTGCGCGCGCCACATGGCAGCAAAGGTGCCGTCGCGGGCGAGCAGCGAGGCATGGTTCCCGCGCTCGACCACGTTGCCGGCTGCCAGAACGACGATCTCGTCGGCGTGCTGGATCGTCGACAACCGGTGCGCGACGATGATTGTCGTGCGGTCCGCGGTGATCCTGTCGAGGCTGCGCAGGATGGCCTCCTCGCTCAGGCTGTCGAGCATCGAGGTCGCTTCGTCGAAGGCAGAACGTGCGTCACGGCTGCGCCAGATCGCTCGCCGGCCGAGCCTGTCCTGAATTTCGTGTGCGAGGCATAACATGACCGCAAGGAGCATGCATGCCAAGCAAGGAACCGAGTCGCACGAAGCTGAAGAATGCGGCGATAGCCGCCAAGAGCGCGGCGCTGCCGAAGATACCGTAGGAACTGCTCGACCGGATCGTGGCTGAAGGGCCGATGACGGTCGAGCAGATCAACGCCACGACGAAAGCGTTGAAGAAGGCGCTGATCGAACGCACCCTGGGTGGCGAGCTG
>DASYER010000009.1:0-19741 GCA_036498905.1 Steroidobacteraceae bacterium
CTGAGCGATTACACGAGCGCTCGAAGAATCGATCCAGGATCGGACTGGCTACTTGGAGTATGGATGCACACAAAGATGCATCTGTGCGACTGGAGCGATTTTGATTCTGAACTTGCCGAACTGAACACAAGAATTCTTCAGGCTAACAGCGCTTCGCCGCCATTCCCGGTTCTCGCTCTCATTGATCGCCCGTCGCTTCAGCTTCAGTCAGCGAAGATATGGGTACGCGCCAGGCATCCGCCGTCGCTATTGCTAACTCCGATAGAAAAGTATGCACGGCACAAGAAAATCCGAATTGGGTATTTCTCTTGTGACTTTCGCAGCCATCCCGTCTCATTGCTGGCGGCGAATCTGTTCGAGAGGCACGATCGCTCGCGCTTCGAGGTGACGGCGTTCTCCTTCGGACCAGACACGAAGGATCAGATGAGGAAGCGCCTCGAGCGGGGATTTGATCGCTTTATTGATGTCCGCGGCATGCCGGACCGGGAAATCGTGCGGCTGGCTCGAGGAATGGAATTGGACATTGCCGTTGATCTTGCGGGATTTACGAAGGGCAGTAGGCCGAACCTGTTTGCGCTTCGAGTGGCGCCATTGCAGGTAAGTTACTTAGGTTACCTTGGCACCATGGGCGCAGGTTACATGGACTATCTGATCGCCGACGAGATAATCATGCCGGGCGAACTGCGACGTCACTATGCGGAAAAGATTGTGTACCTTCCCAGCTATCAGGCCAATGATTCCGGTCAACTAGTCTCAGATAGAAAAAATTGCAGAGAGGAGCTCGGCCTGCCTCGGAATGGGTTTGTATTTTGCTGCGTCAATGCCACCTATAAGATCCTGCCGGCGACTTTCGATAGCTGGATGCGAATATTGAGACAAGTGAAGGATAGCGTTCTTTTCCTTATTTCTGAAAATGCGACCGTTCAGCGAAATTTGCGAAGAGAGGCTTGGCGTAGGGGCGTTAGTGAAGACCGGCTCGTGTTCGGCAGACGGCTGCCACATCCTGAATATCTCGCCAGGTTTTGTAGGGTGGACTTATTTCTGGATACGCTGCCTTACAACGCAGGGACCACGGCGAGCGACGCCCTGAGGGCGGGTCTGCCGGTGCTAACCCGTATGGGAGAATCTTTTGCGGCGCGGATCGCGGCAAGCCTCCTACATGCGATCGGACTGCCTGAGCTCGCGACTACTTCTGAGGAGCAATACGAGACCACAGCAGTCACATTGGCGCGTGAACCGACGCAACTTGCAGCGCTAAAAGACAGATTGTGCCGGAATCGCTCGAGCATGCCTCTGTTCGATACGGCACAGTTCACAACGCATTTGGAAAGGGCGTACGCGCAAATGTATGAGCGCTATTGCGCCGATTTGGATCCTGATGACATTCGCATTTCTTAGGAGCTGTAGGGTCGATTCAGATCCGTAGCACCTCTTGTGATGGTGTCCGACCTTAACGAATGACCGTTGAGTCGATTGCCGAAGAAGGGGAGAGGGCGCTTCTGAGGTCTTCGTCAATGCGGCTGCGTGCGGCCAGGATCGGAGCGTACATTCGCCCGGATCAATTTCCTACTTGCCAGTCGTTGGATTCAAGACCGGAACGACTCAGCTGGACGGAGCACATGCATTGTGAAGAAGCTAATTCTGTTCAGAGAATGGGGTCAGAGCATTGTCAATGCTGTGCCTGGTCGCTTGGCACTGGGACATCTCTTGCGAGCATGAATAGATTGCCACGGGCGGTCGGCTCCCCCAGTTTGCAGCGACCCATCACCGCCATTAGGTAAACACTAATTAGAATCGAGCATCGATCATTCAGATTGACTACCAAGCCCTTCGCCGAGGACTCCAGGCGGTGGGTCCGCGAGTAGTCCCATAAAAACTGGGACGCCGTGGGTGCCTTGAGAGAAGAGATTGCACGTGATTGCCATTGCGATAGGGCCCTGGCTTCACGCGAGGCCTCCGCGTCCCGCTTGAGGCTGTCAGCCGCGGCAATTCCGGCCTCTTTCGCCCAGTCGATGACTGACGGTGCAGTTTTCGGATTCCCGTCCACTTGGACCTCTTCGGTACTTTCTTCACCTCGATTGAACCGGAATCGGCCGCGGATCGGAGTGACGGACTTCGTTCGAACAGGGAATTCCGAAATTACCGCAGCAGTGGAGGGATTCGCGGCACTCGTCATTGCCTGTGTGCGGGGAGTGGCACTTTGGGAAGTGCCAGGAATAAAGAATTGGACCGAAGTGAAAGACTCGGTCTCGGCCATCATCGGCGCACGCTCAGTCCAGATTATCCACAGCAGTAGACCGTGTGCTGTGGCAATGAGGAGAAATATCACAGCCCGTGCTGGAATGTGAACTTGGCGTCGCAATCTCTTGATCTCCAGCCCGGTTCAAGTTGTATTGACTCTCACCATGCGAACAGGTTCCCCGACCGAAAGCACTGGCGGCTTCGTTGTGTGAACAGACTGACTACGGGTGCTCTATCGAACGGTATTTGCCAAAACCGAGCAATCTTCAGGATCAAAAGTTAACCGTTCGTATGAGATTTGTTCAAAATCGGCCGTGTCAGCCTTCCGAAGGCCGCGGGGGCTGCTCTGCTCTTCGCGGCATATTTCAACCTGGCAATACGCAAGGGTGGTGCGCTGCCGGGTCCTCCAGATTGGACTGGATGCCAACGCCTATGGCACTACCAAAGCATCGCTGATTTACAAACGCACCAAGAATCTGCCGGTGGCGCAGCTGCTTCTAGCCCACAGAAAGCTGGAGAGCGCGGTTCGGTACCTGGGCATTGAAATCGACGACGCCATGGAGATCGCCGAGAAAAGACCAGGTATAGCCAGATCTTGTATTGAGCGCCGGTCGGCGGCCGCTGCTCCGGCCAAATGCTGTCCCTCCGGAGTGCGAGCCTGCTCTCGCGAAATCCGCCACTCAAACCACTTGTATGCCCGCGGGTGTGATTGCGCCTGGTGAGAGGCCACCGTTGACTATGCTACATACGTAGGAGATACTCCGACACATGTCGCAGAAGAGACTCAGTCGACTTGAGCTCAAGCTCATGGAGGAGCTGTGGAAACTGGGCGCAGCTTCCGTCCGCGAGATACAGGAAAGTCTTCCCGAGAAGGGCCGTCCGGCGCATACCACAGTCCTGACGATTTTGACGCGCCTGGAAGCAAAGGGCGCTGTCCGCCGCGCCAAGAAGATTAGCAACGCGCATATCTTCGAGCCAGTGATCTCGCGTGGCGCCACCCAGCGTCAGCTTGTCGATGAGCTCCTGGCCTTTTTCGGCGGTCGTGGAGCACCACTGATGTCGCACCTCATCAAGTCCGGGCAGCTCACGCTTCAGGAGGTGGAAGAAGCACGCAAGACGCTTAAGAGGCGGGAACAAGCGTGAATAGCATCAACGCCGCTGCGCTCGCGAATCATCTGTGGCAGTCGACATTGTTTGCGGCATTGGTGGGTTGCATCGCGCTTCTTCTGCGCAGAAACAGTGCGCGCACGCGCCACATGCTGTGGTTCGCGGCGTCTGCGAAGTTTTTGGTTCCATTTGCCTTGCTAACAGCCATTGGAGCGCAGATCCCGTGGCATTTCAGTTGGATTCATGAAACAGACCCTGCTTCTCTCGCGATTTCCGGTGGAGCGGCGATACAGATAACGCGGTTCGGCGCGCAAGGCGCGATGGCCTTGGCGCAGGTCACTCACACCGCCAACCATGGGGACTTCGTACGAATCGCATTCGGAGTGCTTTGGGGACTGGGTGCGCTCGTCGTGGGTGCCCGCTGGTTCGCTCGCTGGAAACTTGTTCGCCGTGCTTTGCATGACTCGACACCGACAAACTTGGTGTTCGTCATCCCAGTGCGGTCGTCCTCCATCCAGTTTGAGCCTGGAGTCGTCGGAGTCCTGCACCCCGTGCTCCTGCTTCCGAAAGGCATCGAGCAGCGCCTCACCCCTGCGGAGATGGACACCGTACTTGCGCACGAGCGCTGCCATGTACGGTGGAGGGACAACCTCGCAGCAGCTCTTCATATGCTCGTGCAAAACCTGTTTTGGTTCCATCCCCTCATTTGGTGGATCGGAACGCGGCTTCTCGAAGAGAGGGAGCGAGCGTGTGACGAGGCAGTACTCGCGGAAGGGCACCGGCCCGCGAGCTATGCCGAAGGTATTCTGAAAGTCTGCGATCACTACTTGGCGTCACGCCTTTCCTGCGTCGCCGGCATCAGCGGCGCGAACATCACCCGCCGAATTGAGGACATCATGGACAATAGGCCAATTGAGAAATTAGGCGCTATGCGCAAGATGGTAATCACCTCGGCGGCGTGTGCAACAATTGCCGTGCCAATCGCATTGGAAGTTCTCACTTCCCCGAATGCTCTTGCCGAAGAATCGGCGGTCCCGACTTCGGATCTTCGCACTCTCAATTTCAAGGACGCGGACATCGAGCGGGTCGCTGCAGGGGTGGCCGCGGTCACGCACAAGACTCTCATTCTCGATCCGAAGGTGCGCGCCCAAGTGACCGTCAGGTCAACGGCGCCGGTAACTCCGGATATCTTCTATGAGGCCTTTGTGTCCGTCCTCGCGATGCACGGCTTCACCGCTGTTCCGGGTGCGGGAGGTTCCATTCAGATCGTTCGAGACCCGACTTCGCGCTTTGCCTCGGACCGTGACGATGCTTCTAAACGCATTGGTGGCCCGTCTGATGAGAGCGTCACGCAGGTGATTGCTGTGAAGCACGTACCCGCCGGGCAGTTGGTCATGCTGCTACGACAACTCGTGCCCCCGACCGGCCAGATCAATGCCTATAGCCAGTCCAATGTACTCATCATTTCCGATCACGCCTCCACCGTAAATCGGATCATGGAGATCACCTCGCGCATTGATCAGGTCGGTGTGACAGGGCGGTAGCCGGTGCCGACGAGATTTCCAAGTCTCAACCGTGAAATTAACGTCCCGAAGACACCAATGACCGCTTTGGTCTAGTTGGATAGCGGCTTTGCGCCAGCCTGGCCGGCCGCCCTGGGCACGCCCTGAGACAGTCGTCTCTGGTCCCGAATCGCGTTGACGAATTTTGCGATGCGGACCGAACCGGCGAGAAACCCCCGTCCATACAACGTTTGACGTTGGACATCGACACGGGACGTGGCGCAAAGAAACGACAGGGATCCTGCTCACAGACAATAGATTGCTGAGGGCGGGCTTTCTGCCGATGAATTGGCCGCCGAAAAGTAGGCGGCTAAGACCGAGTGGACGTATCGTGATGCCTATGCATACGGTATTGATTCTTGGAGGCTATGGATTCTTCGGAACGCGCATTTCCGCCGCACTGTGTCGAGACTCGGCCACTAGGGTCCTGATCGCCGGCAGAGACACATCCAAGGCCGCGGCCGCAGCCGCGGCACTGGGATTGCCGGCGCAGTCCGCCGTGCGTGTGGATGCAGGGGATGCTGCTCTTTCGGAGCAGCTTGCGTCCCTTGGTGTTGACACCGTCCTGCATACCGCCGGGCCGTTTCAGGGCCAGGATTACGCGGTTGCGCGGGCCGCCATAAATGCCGGATGCAACTATGTTGATCTTGGCGACGGTCGGCAGTTCGTTGCCGGAATCCACACCCTCAATGAGGCAGCTGCCCGCGCTGGCGTCACGGTCGTAAGCGGAGCGAGTTCAATTCCCGCGCTATCGTCTGCCGTGGTGGATCGGTACGCGCCAGAATTTGCAGAGTTGACGTCGGTACGACTGGGTATCAGTTCCGGATCTCGTGCGCCAGGTATTGCGACAGTCAAGGGTATTTTCGGGTACTGCGGTAAGCCGTTCGATCGACTTGAAGATGGCGTTTGGACTTGCGCGTACGGGTGGCTTGGACTGCGGCGCTACCAATTTCCCGACCCGCTCGGTAACCGTCTGTTCGGGAGCTGCGACGTGCCCGACCTGGAGCTGTTTCCACGCTGCTACCCGACGCTCCGCACCGTCACCTTTGAAGCAGGTTTTGCGAGCAATGTCGGGCATTTAGTCGTCTGGGCGATCGCCGGGCTGGTTCGTCGAGGGCTCTTGAGCAGCGCAGCAGGATGTGCCGGGCCGCTGAATCGAATCAGTCGCTGGATTGAACCGTTGATCAGCGACAAAGGTGGCATGTTCGTGGAAATGCGCGGTCGTGGTCGCGACGGATACCCGAAATCGCTGGTATGGCATCTGGTTGCCGCTCAGAACCACGGTCCCAACATTCCCTGCGGTGCGTCGATTGCGCTTGTGCGCCGCCTCGCACGTGGTGATGCATTGCCCCGTGGTGCAATGCCCTGCATGGGACTATTGAGCCTCGCACAAATCCTCGAGCCTCTTAAAGAATTGGCCGTATGGGAGATTCCGCCGTGAACGTGTACTTCGCGCTTAAGGTCGTGCACATAGTAAGTTCGACGGTGCTGTTCGGAACTGGACTTGGAACGGCTTTCTTCAAGTGGATTGTGGATCGAAGCGGCAGTGTTCCCGCGATTCGGGTGGTGTCGGAGAGGGTCGTGCTGGCTGACTGGTTGTTTACTACACCGGCAATCGTCGTCCAGGCAGTGACGGGTGTCTGGCTCGCTACCCTGATGGGATATCCGCTCTCGCACGGGTGGGTGCTGTATGCACTTGGGTTGTACTGTGTCGCAGGCTTGTGCTGGTTGCCTGTCGTGTATCTGCAGATACGAATGCGCGCATTGGCACGCGAAGCAGATCAGCGTAATAGATCGCTCGGCCAGGAGTACTGGATCGCAGCAAGCCAATGGTTCTGGCTTGGGGTGCCGGCATTTACCAGCCTGGTCATCGTGTTTTGGTTGATGGTGGCAAAGCCCGGATGACGGCGGCGCCCGACGTCGCGGCTACTGCCCGGATCACTCACACAGATTTGAATAGATGTGCGTGAGCGGCACTGACTGGTAGAAGTTCGCCCCGGTCTTTCAACTTCACTTCGAGTGCTCCGCGGAAGGACCGGTAAATTGTCTCGATGGCACTGACGTTGACGATGATGCTGCGGTGAATCCGCCAGAAAATCTCAGGATCAAGCTTGTCCTGCATTTCCTTGAGCGAGATATTGAGCAGGAACTCTGCGCTACGCGTTGCCGCAGTCGTGTATTTGTTGTCCGCGCGCAAATAGCAGATCTCGGACACTGCGACGACCTGCAATTCCGGCCCGCGGGGAACCGTAAGCCAGCGCAGATACTGTGATCCCCCGCTACTCGCGCGCTTGAGGAGATCGAGCACACCTTCCAGGTTCGCGGGTTGGTCCCTGAGCCGCTCGCGCAGCCGCGCGATCATCACCGCCATGCGGCTGGCCTCGATGGGCTTGAGAACGTAATCGAGCGCTCCGTGTTCGAAAGCAGAGACAGCGTACTGGTCGTATGCAGTGATGAAGGCCACATGTGAATGGCCGCTGGCGTGCCGCGCCACTTCGATGCCGTTGAGGCCAGGCATCTGGATGTCGAGGAAGGCCACACTTGGCGAGTAACGATCCAGTGCCTGTATGGCCTGAATTCCGTCGCCCACTTCGGCGAGAATCCGCAGTTCCGGCCAGTGCCTGGCGAGCGCGTCGCGAACCTCCGCCCGCTGCAGAGGCTCATCTTCCGCAATAATCGCGGTGGGCGAGTTCATGCCTTGCGGGCCTACATTTCGCTGCTGACGACGGTGCGAGCGAGCGCACTGCGCAGATGCCGTATGAGCCCGTCAAGTTGCTCGTCCGCGTCCGGGAGGCCGGCGCTGAGCTTGCTGCGTATTTCCGCTAGTTCAGAAAACAGCAGTTGCGGCTCCACCTGCGCCTGGGTTGCGGTAAGCCGCGATTCCACCAGTTGGGTCTCGAGCCTTACGCGGCGCAGTTCCGACTCGCGAATGCTTTGCAGCATGCGTTCGGCAATGCGCCGGTTCAGATACACAAAAAGCGCGAAGACTCCCCAAAGGCTCTCGTTGATGCCGAAACGCAGAACCTGAGTCCAATGCATGGTTGCCGCCAAAGGGGGGCGTCCGAATTGATCTCCGAAGTAGTACTGAGCGAGTGCCCCGATCGCGCAATTGCTCAGCAGCGTGGCCAGGACAGCGATGGCAGTGACTTGTCGCACACGCCTGCCGCGCTTCGCCCACTCGTCGGCGGCCAGCACGATCAGCAGGTTGACGAGGGCGGAGAAGGCGTAAGCCACGGCGTTTGCGAACGGTATGCTGGTGCCGGCCAATATCAGGCCGAGTAGCGGCAGGGAAAAACTCAAGGCCAGCATGATTGCGACCTTGCGCACCGTCAGGGTAGACAATATCGAGCGCAAGAAGCTCATGAGCCGGCCGCCATGGGGATCGATACTGTCGCCACCATGCCCCGTGAAGCGCTGCGTGCCAGGGACAATACCGCAGCGTCGCCATACAGCATGGACAACCGTCTGCGGATATTGGCCAGGCCCATCCCGTGGCCCTCGGTGACGGCCAGACCATGGCCGGTGTCGGCGACCTTCAGCACCAGCGCGGTGGGCTCGCGCGCCGCGCTGATTGAGATCGAACCACCCTCGACTGTCGGGTTAATTCCGTGCTTGAGCGCATTCTCCACGAGCGTCAGCAGCAGCATGGTCGGTATGCGTTCGTTACCAAGCGTCTCCGGTATCAGCAACTCGTAGGTCAACCGTGATCCCATTCGGATCTGATGGATCCGCAGATATGCGGCGACGAGCTGCAGTTCCGCCGATAGTGATGCCTCGTCCTGACGCAGCGTGGGCAGTGCCTCAGACAGGTACCGCATGAGATTGTCCAGCATGTCAATCGCCCCCGCGCGATCGAGGCGTACCAGCGTGCGCACCGTTGCGAGCGTATTGAACAGAAAATGGGGTTCGATCTGCGCCCGCAGCAGCTGCAGGCGTGCGCGTTTGACGTCCGCTTCGAGCGCGGCGCCATCGATCTGACGCTGCACCAGAGTGCTGGTAGCAGTACGCGCAGAGCTCTTGAAGATGATGGCTGCAAATACCAGCGCAGCCTCATATGCGCATGGAAGGTTGTTTATGCGAAACAGGACGAGACCGGAGGTGTCTCCGCTGAGCCAATCCAGACTCGCCCAATAGACCCACATGGCCATCATCACCGCAATCAGCCACAAATATCTTTGTATGCCTGCTGCCGGGGTCCGATTCGCGATGATCACAAACAGCGGCACCATGGGCAGCGTATCCACCACGACCCAGCCCGCAAAGACCGCCGTATTGTGCACAGCGGTACCCAAAGCGGCCATTGGCAGTGACGCGAGGAAGGCTTGGGCTACATAGGCTATGAACCACGCCAACATCATGCCGAGCGCGAAGCCCGTTCCGTCGAACAGGCCGCCGAATCGGACTTGAGGACGCTCGCTACCCACGTTGACCGAGATCATAGGCATGGCCGGATGCTAGCGCGCCGGAGGCATAAAATCATTTCCGCTCAGGCGCGAAAGCGGCCTGAACGAGGCGCAACGTCCCGTCTGGATGCGCTCCGAGCAGTATTCACTCCGGAATTCGGGAGGTTTATTCCCGGATGAGTACCGTTCGTCGGAAAGATGGAGATTTCAGGGCTGGGAAGCCCCCAGCGAAAGCACAGGCGGTACTGACCGGCCGCAAGATCCAGGTCCATTCGGGGAGCAGAGATGTGCGCTAGAATGAACCAGGGAATGAGATGCCGTCGGCTCGGAGCAACCATGAATCGCAAGAACCGGATCGAGTTGGTGGCCGCCGCCGCCGCGACGGCTGCTTTGTGCGGGTGTACGATCGTGCCGACGTCGCGGCACACCGTAGAAACGCGACAGGAGTCCGTCGGAAACCTTGACGTCGCCCGCAAGGCCTGGACGGATTGCATCCAGGCCGCAATACCCCGCGTCGATGATCCTCACTCATCCTCGGTCGTTGTCGCACGCGTCGCGATGAAGGGCTGCTCGGACGAGTACTCGGCCATGACGCGTACGTTGGCATCGACCTGCGGTCGGAATCCGGATTGCACACGCGACACGCTGGCGAAGGCCGAGCGCGTGGCCACGCAGGCGGCTACTGAGGACGTCGTGAACGCGCGGGTGCACGTGGCGGGCGCGCAAGTCCTCAAGTGTGAGTAAGTCTCAGGTGCTTTCGGGGATTCTTGCTAGTAGGCGGTGACGTTTCATCCGCTCACGGTTGGATTAACCGCGACCATGAGGTTCTAGCCGGCCATTTACTCTTTGCCGAGCGCGAAGATCCGTTTCGCCTCATCGACGGCCGTTTCGGAACCGGCGGCCGGATCGTGCAGGAGTCGCTCCGTGGCGCTTGCATGAGCCTGGACTTCGGGATTCCCTCGTGCCGTGGCCTGGCGCAGAACCGGTCCGACCGCTTCTTCTCCCAGGGCGACCAGGGCGCGGCTCAGACTAAGCTGCACATCCCGGTTGCCGCGACCCAGCTGCGCGCCAAGCTCCTCGGCCAGGTCCCGCTCTTGTCCGGCCGGGACCAGGACTACCGCGGCGCGCCATGCGCTTCGCGCGACCTCGTCGTTGGTATCACGCAGCAGGGATCGGGTGATCGCCGGCCAGGCACGGGCGTCTTTGATCTTGGACAGTGTGTGCAGCGCCTGACTTCTCGCCTGAACGCACTCGGATTTCAGCTCGGCGAGCAGTATCGGCACCGTGGTTGCCGATGGAAAACGCGTCAGTGCCCACGTGAGCATATCGCGCACATAGAAGTCCGGTTCGATCGCGCACCGCGCCGCCAGGGGCTCGACCAGACCCGGTTCGGGATTGGAGCCGATCGTCAAAGCGGCCTTGAGCCGTGTCGACACCTCGTCCGCGGCCAAAGCGGCGATCAGATGTGTTGTCGATGGGTTCGTGTCGGCGGTCATATCAGTTTCGGCTCAGGGTGCGGTATTGCTGAGTGAGGAAGTCAAGTTCCACGGCGTTCTCGCATTGTTCCATGGCGATCTGATATTCCGTAGCGGCATCGGCCCAGCGCCCAAGCCGGCGCAACAGGTCGGCGCGCACTGCGTGGAACAGGTGATACTGCGGCAGTTCGATTGCATCCACCAGGTGCAGCGCGCGCTCGGCGCCGTCGATCTCCGCTACCGCGACGGCCCGATTCAACGCCACCACCGGACTTGGGGCAACCGCCAGCAGTTGATCGTAAAGCGCGAGAATCTGCGGCCAATCTGTATGCGCCGCGGAGTGTGCATCGTTGTGAACCGCGTTGATGGCAGCCTGCAGTTGGTAGGGCCCAGGCCGGTTGCGGTCGAGACAAACCCGCAGCAGGTCACGCGCTTCCTCGATGTGCGAAGGGTTCCATAAGTCGCGATCCTGATCACCCAACCTCACGAATCTCCCCGCGGCGGCCCGTGCATCCCGACGGGCATCGATGAACAACATGAGGGCGAGCAGACCCAGTACTTCGGGTTCCTCGGGCAGCAGTTCCGCCAGCACGCGACCCAGGCGAATGGCTTCATCACAAAGATCCATGCGAACCAATTGGTCGCCGGATGAGGCGCTGTAGCCTTCATTGAATATCAGATAGACAACTGCGAGTACGGTGCGCAATCGGGCGGCGAGCTCGGGGGCTTCCGGAATCCGGTAGGGAATGCCGGCGTCGCGGATTTTCGCTTTGGCGCGGGAAATCCGCTGCGCCATGGTCGGTGCCGGCACGAGAAAGGCTCGGGCGATTTCCTCCGTGGTCAGTCCCCCCAGCAATCGCAACGTCAGGGCCAACTGCGCCTCGGAGGCAAGAGCCGGGTGGCAGCAGGTGAATATCAGCCGCAGATGATCGTCATGCACGTCATGCTCCTCAGCTACTTCCCCGTCGGTGAGCAGTTGGGCAGCAAGCTGACGGTCGCCTCGGGTGGATTCCCTGCGCAATTGGTCCAGCGCCTTGTTGCGCGCCGTCGTAATGATCCACCCGGCCGGCGACGGCGGCACTCCGGTGTTCGGCCATCGCTCGAGAGCGGTCGCAAAGGCCTCTTGCACCGCTTCCTCGGCGAGTGAAATGTCGCCGAGGAAGCGAGTGAGCACCGCTACCGCGCGGCCATGCTCGCGGCGAAAGATTGCTGCGATTGCCGCGCTCAGCAGTGATTCTCCATAAACGGACGCACTTCGACCGGTGTCGTGACGGCACGCGCCAGTTTTCGCGCCCACGCCATGGCGGCATCGAGATCCGGTGCTTTGAGGATGGTGATGCCGCCGATTTGCTCTTTGCTCTCGATGAAAGGCCCATCGGTGGTCACCAGCTCGCCATTCTGGTGCCGCAACACCGTGGCCGAGCCGGACGCGTGCAGCCCACCGCTGAACAGCCATATTCCGGCGGCCTGCATCTCCTTTCGCACGGCGCCGACATCGTTCATGATTTTCGCCAGCACGTCGGGCGGGGGCTGGGTGCTTCCGGCTGGGTAGCAAATGCTGAGCAGGTATTGCTTCATGGTGAGGTCCTCTGTTGGCCGACGATGTGCCGGTTTTCAGCCTCTAAACGAACGGCGGCGGGTAGTTTCGACAATCCGCCGTTCCTGCGTCTACTTAAGAGCATCAAGAGCCGGCGTCGCCAGCCATAACTGCATGACATCTGTGGGAATTCTGGAGAAGATGCGCGATGGATGGAACGATGGGGTGGTTGCGCATGGGTGCGCGGCAAAAGCGAAGGATGGAAGTCGGCACGTCGTCCGGTCCTACAGCGCCCGCAAGTCCGGAAGCGTAGAATGATCAGTGATGCAATAGTGAGTCAGAACAATGAGATGCGTCGGTCAGTCCAATTTTGCGAGCCGCCATGTTCCGGGCGGCCCCGGTGAGTGACGACGCGCAATTGCCGCTTGGAGTAGTCGCTATCGGGGCCTCCGCAGGGGGGCTTCAGGCATATACCGAATTGCTCGAAGCGCTGCCCGCGACAACGGGCATGGCATTCGTGATCGTGCAGCACCTGGCGGCGGGGCATGAGAGCTTTCTGGCGACCTTGCTGGGACGCATCACTTCGATGCCGGTCCTGGAAGTTCAAGACGGCCCGCGCATGCAGGCCAACACCATCTATGTCATTCCGCCCAATCGCACCATGGTCATTGACGATGGACACCTGAAGCTGCGCGAACGGGAAGCGGGGCTGCATTTTTCTGTCGATATCTTCTTCAAGGCCCTGGCTTTGTCTCACGGGCCACGCGCGATCGGCGTTGTATTGTCCGGGACCGGCAGCGACGGGACAAAAGGCATCGAAGCCATCAAGATCAATGGTGGCACCACCTTTGCGCAGGATCAGTCCGCGCAGCAGTCGGGAATGCCGACGAGTGCCATCAACACTGGTTGCGTCGATTTCGTGATGTCGCCGCGAAACATCGGCGTGGCAATCGCCAAGCTCGCGAGCGTTCCTGATCTGGCGTTCGGTGGGGACCCGGTTGAGCCGGCGGAACGCGTCGACGCCATCCTTCAGCTAGTACGCGAACGGGTACGCATCGATTTTTCCCAGTACAAGGAAAATACCCTGCATCGGCGAATCCGGCGCCGCATGGCGCTGAGCCAACAGGAGAACCTTGACGACTATGCCGCACTGCTGCGCGAGAAACCCGAGGAGGTCGAGGCACTCGCCCAGGACATTCTGATTTGTGTCACCGGATTCTTTCGCGATCCGGACAGCTTCGAGGCGCTGAAGTCCAGTGTGCTGCCGCGGTTACTCGCACGCGACTCCAGTGAAGACCCGATTCGTGTGTGGGTCGTCGGATGCTCGACCGGCGAGGAGGCCTATTCGCTGGCCATCGCGCTGCTCGAGGCCATGGATGATGCTCAGAAGAAATATCCATTTTCGGTATTCGGGACCGATGTAAATCCCCACGCCATCGAGCGAGCGCGACGGGCCTGGTTTCCAAAAAGCATCGCGCAAGACCTGTCCGAGGGGCGGCTCAAGCGGTTCTTCACCGAAGTGGACGGGGGCTATTGCGTCAACAAATTGGTTCGGGACCGGTGTATTTTCGCCCCGCACAACGCGATCTCCGATCCACCGTTTTCGCGGATGGACCTGGTCAGCTGCCGCAATCTGCTCATCTATTTTCAGGCCGGTCCGCAGCGCAAGCTGCTGCCGCTGCTGCACTACGCGCTCAAACCCGGCGGCACACTCTTTCTCGGTGCCTCTGAGTCCATCAACAACTACCGCGATCTGTTCGATCAGGAGGATGGACGGCATAAGATATACATCAAGCGCGCCGTGCCCTCCCGAGTCAACGAAGCCATCGCCCGATCCATACCCGCCGTACCCCTGGGACAGGTGGGGAGCCCCAAAACATCGAGGCCGCTTCGGGACCGGCAGAACGACCGACATCGTGCCGCTGAGATACTGGCGCTCAAATACTTCGCACCGCCAGGCGTACTCGTCGATGAAGGTGGCGAGATTCTGCAATTTCGCGGCGACACCTCGCCGTTTCTCACCCAAACAGACGGCAGGGCCAGCCTCAATCTGCTCAAGATTGCACGCGAGGGTCTCTTCGTTGCCCTTCGTACGGGGCTGCAGCACGCCGCCACGCAGACCACCCCATTGCGGACCGAAGATGCGATCGTAAAGACCGACGCCGGGTTGACCACCGTGTCCGTAGTCGTGATCCCTGTGGTTTTTTCCTCTTCCGAGGATCGCTGCTGCTGGGTGTTCTTCGAATCGTCGCGTTCCGCCGCAGATTCGGCTGGTGGTTCCAAGCGCGGCTCCACGATCACAGTGGATGCGGACACCGTGCGCCAGATTTCGGTGCTCACCGATGCTCTCATGGCGACGCGCGAACACTTGGAGTCGACGATCCAGGAGCAGGAGTCGGTGAACGAGGACCTCCAGGCCGCCAATGAGGAGGTGCAGTCGTCGAACGAGGAGCTGCAGAGCACCAACGAGGAATTGGAGACGTCGAAAGAGGAGATTCAATCCAGCAACGAAGAGTTGACCACAGTCAACGATGAGCTGCGCTTGCGCAACGAAGAACTCGATCGCGCCAACAATGACCTTCTCAATCTATTCAGCAGCATACAAATGGCCGTCGTAATGCTATGGCCGGATCTGCGCATCCGCCGCTTCACGCCGCTGGCAGAAAAGCTGTTCAATATCCGAGCCACGGATGTCGGCCGCTCGATCACCGAACTGCATCATCATATCGCGATCGAGGATTTTCCCTCCCTGCTCAAGGAGGCGATCGAGCACGGGCGCGACATTGAGAAGGAGGTGCACGGATCGGACGGTTACTGGTACCTGCTGCGGCTACGGCCATATCGCACACCAGAAGGGCGCGTCGACGGGGCCGTCGTCCTGCTGGTCGACATAGATACGTTGGCGCAGACCCGGGAGAGCCTGCGTAGGCGTGTTGCGGAACTCGCCACTGCCGATCGGCATCGAAACGAGTTCCTGGCCGTATTGGCACACGAATTGCGCAATCCGCTTGCACCGCTGCGCAATGCAGTACAAATCCTCAGACGCGCTCCCGGCGATACTGAAGTGAGCACCAAAGCCCGCGATCTGATCGACCGCCAGGTGCACCACATGTCCCGGCTGGTCAGTGATCTGCTCGATGCGGCACGCACGCAAAACGGACAGATCAAGCTGCAAAGGACGCCGATTGACCTGCGCACCTGCATCGGGCACGTCATCGATATGATGCGTCCTGCGTTCGAGGCGCGCCGACAGAGTCTGCAGGTGGCACTACCTGAAGAGCCCGTATGGGTGAACGGCGACTCCATTCGCCTCGAGCAGATCTTTACGAATCTGCTGAGCAACGCCAATAAATTCACGCCGGACATGGGCGAGATACAACTCATTCTTAAAGCGGTTATCGCCGCCGATGATCGGTACTATGCGGCGATCCAGGTCATCGACAACGGCGAGGGCATCGACGCCGCGCTCGTGCCGCGGCTGTTCGAACTGTTCACACAGGCGGATCGATCCTTGGCGCACTCGCAGGGCGGCCTGGGCATCGGGCTGAGTCTGGTTCGCACCCTCGTGGAAATGCATGGCGGCCAGGTGACCATTCGCAGTGAAGGACGGGGTCGCGGCAGCACCTTCGAGATCCGGATTCCAACGACTCGGGCGCCGGCCGACGAAGTCCCTGCGCAGCGCGGGGTCGTTGCCGCAGCTTCAAACGGGCGCGCGCATCGTCTGCTGGTCGTGGACGACAACAAGGACTTGCGGGAAAGCAGCTGCGAATTGCTGGCCATGGAAGGGATTGAAGTGGCGGCCGCCTCGACAGGCCGCGAGGCCCTGGACATTGCGCCCGTGTTCAAGCCAACCGCCATATTGCTGGATCTGGGACTGCCGGACCTGAGTGGCTACGATGTCGCCAGGCGCCTGCGGGGCATGCCGCAGTTTGCCAGCACGTTGCTGATCGCCATTACCGGCTACGACACCCCGGAGGCACATGTGCTGTCCGCGGCGGCGGGCTTTGACCACCACATCAGTAAGCCGGTGAGTTTCGACAAACTGCAGGCGCTGTTGGACGGATGAGAAGGCACCCAATGAGTGGAGTTGCCTTCTCAACATGAGGCGCATTTTGCCGAATTTCCTGTAAATCCAAAGGTTCTCGCGCTAAACTAGAGCCTTAGCTCGGATTTTGAATGCGATCGGCGAGGGACGCTGATGAAATTCATACCTTTGGTCTGGGCCGGACTGCGACGCAAGCTCAGTCGCTCCATTCTTATCCTCGCCCAGGTGATCATTGCGTTCACGCTGTTCGGGGTGCTGCAGGGCCTGACCAGCGGCATCAACCATGCGATCGCCTCCAGCCATCCCGATCGGCTGTACGTGGGCAGCAAAATGAATCTCGGGGTCCCGGTGCCGATCGCAATCGTCGATTGGGTGAAGGCCATTCCCGGGGTCATCGGAATCGCCCCCCGCTATCAGTTCGGTGCGACCTACCAGCGTCCCACCCAGGGCGTCGGGATCTGCGCCACCGATGTGGACGCATTCTTCGCGATGTACCCCGAGGATGTCATCGATCCCGCGCAGCAGCGAGCGATGCGCCAGATCCAGGACGGCGTCATCGTCGGGATCGGAACGATGCACAAGTATGGTTGGAAGGTGGGGCAGCGGGTGACCCTTCAGTCGCAGCTCCCGCGCAAGGACGGAACGGGGAACTGGACATTCGATATCGTGGGGACCTGGAAGAGCAGCGACGGTGACAACGAAGACGACGCGCAGATGCTGATTACGCATTACACGTACGTCAATGAGTCGCTGCCCATCGGAGCGGCCCGGGATACGATGAATCTGGCCGTGATGCGCATTGCCGATCCTGCACGCCTCAGCAGTATCGAGCAGAAGATAGACTCGCAATACGCCAACTCATCGAACGAGACGCTCACACAGTCGGAGCAGGAGCTTGTGCAGGCGGAGGTCTCCAACTTCGGCGATATCGACACCGTCGCGCATCGGATCGTCGGTGCCACGCTCTTCGTGCTGCTCTTTGCCACGGGGGCGCTGATGATGCAATCCATCCGTGAGCGCACCCCGGAGCTTGCGGTCCTGAAGACGGTCGGTTTCTCCGACTGGGGCGTGATGCTGTTGATTCTCGCCGAGACATTTGTATTGTGCCTTGTCGGCGCCGCGGTCGGTCTGTTGCTCGGCGTGCAGCTCCTCCCGGCGGCCCGCGAGCAGATCGGCACCGTGACGGTGCCCCTGTCTGTCTACGCAGCCGGCATTTCCTTCGCCGTGGTGCTCGCCCTGGCTGTCGGCGCGATGGCCGGTTGGCGCGGGCTGCGACTGCGTGTGGTAGACGCGCTGGCAAACCGCTAAAGGCACCGGATATGCGAACACTACGCCAAGCATGGCTGCTCACTCTCGCCTCGGTCGGGAGCATTCCCCAGCGGCTCAGTACCTCGCTCATTACCGTGATCAGCATCGCGACCGTTATGGGCGTACTGGTCGCAATGCTCGCACTGAGCGAGGGCCTGGAGAAGTTCATCAAGGCGGATATCGGCGCAAATGCTGCCGTCGTCCTCTCAAGGGGCGCGCAGTCGGCACTCGACAGCTCCTTGCCGAAGACGATCCTTGAGAGCATCACCAGCAAGCCGGGGATCAAGCGCGACGCCAACGGCAAGCCCGAAGCCACTGCCAACGTGTTCATGTTCCTCAATGCTGTGAATCGCCAGAATCAGCGCGGTACCGTCAGCTTGTTTTCCGTCACTCCCGAGTGGGTGCCGATGAATCCGGAGGTCCATATTGTCTCGGGGCGATTTTTCCGTGCCGGACTGCACGAGCTCATCGTGAGCGATCTGATCCGTGAGCGCTTCAGGCACTTCGATGTTGGTGAGGAGGTGAGAGTCCGGGGCACACCGTGGAAGATCGTCGGCGCCTACCATAGTACGGCCACGGCTCTGGAGGACTCGGTGATCGGTGATGCCGACACGGTCCTGGCGGCGTTTCCGCAGGCGACTTTCAACGTCGTGGACGTAGTGCTCGATTCACCCGGCGCATTCGCAGCTTTCAAAAATGCCGTGATCAGCGATCCAACGCTGACGGCGGATGTGAAGACTCAGGTGGAGGCCAGCGAAGACATCATAAAATCGCGGCGCAAACTCCTCGACTTCATAAGCTTCTTTCTCGGCGGCCTGATGGGACTGGGCGCGGCCTGCGGTGCCTTGGCGAGCCTTTACGCATCCGTCGACGCCCGCAAGATGGAAATCGCCACATTGCGCGCGATCGGTTTTGGCGGATTGCCGGTGGTGAGTTCGGTACTCGCGGAGGGGTTGATTCTTGCGATCCCCGCGGCGCTGGTCGGCGCCGCTATCGACTGGTACCTGTTCAACAGCCACGTCGTCGTGGCCGCGGGGATCACCTTTCCGATGGCCGTGACACCGCACCTCGTCGTGATCGCGCTGTGCTGGGCGCTCTCGATCGCACTGCTCGGCGGCATTCTGCCCTCAATCAGAGCGGCACGATTGCCGGTTGCCACGGCAATGCGCGCAGGTTGAAGCGTAAGGCGACTCATGGCCCCCGCTCATAATCGCCGCGGCTTTCTGAAATTGGGGATGGCCGCGGCACCTTGCCTGTGGCTGCCGGCGCGGGCCACGGCCCCTGCCTGGGCCACCCAGACGGTTGGCCCATTCGTGGAAATTGAGACGGACAGCGGGCGCATCCGCGGCGGCCATAGTCGTGGCGCGTTGGCCTTCAAGGGTATTCCCTATGCCGGCTCGGTATCGGGCCCGAATCGCTTCAAGGCGGCACCGAAGGTCACGCCCTGGGCCGGAGTGCGCGATGCGACCGCCCTCGGTCCGCCGGCGATGCAGGGCCCGGGAACCACCTACGGCGAGCACGAACCGCCCTACAGCGAAGACTGCCTGGTCCTCAACGTGTGGACTCCGGCGGTGAATGACGGCGTCAAGCGGCCGGTCATGTTCTATTGTCACGGCGGCGGCTTCACGTCCGGCTCGGGCGGTCAGAACATTCAGGATGGCGCACATCTGGCGGCCGCGTATGACGTGGTGGTGGTGGCGAGCAATCACCGCCTAGGGCTGTTCGGGTATCTCTATCTTGGCGAGCTTGCCGCTGAGGAGTACGCAACCTCCGGCAATCAGGGCCTTCTCGATATCGTCGCGGCGCTCAATTGGGTCAAGCAGAACATTGCCACCTTCGGCGGGGATGCCGGCAATGTGATGGTGTTTGGAGAGTCTGGGGGTGGCTTTAAGACCAGCGCGCTCATGGCCATGCCCTCCGCCCACGAGCTGTTGCACAAGGCTGGAATTCAAAGTGGCCCGCTGTTGCGCGGCCTGTCCAAGGACATCGCGACGCAGACCGCCCGCAATCTGCTGGCAGGTCTTGGCATAGGAGATCACGCTCTACACAAGCTTGCCACGGTA
>DASYER010000010.1:0-7925 GCA_036498905.1 Steroidobacteraceae bacterium
ATGGCGGGCGAAGGCCCGATCGAGAATCCGAACCTGCTGGAGGCGGCATTTGGCCGTGGGGTCGACTCCGTCAAACGCGGTGAGCCGTACCTGATCGATGTCGTGACGCAGCCGCGATGAGGCATGGAGCGAGCATGAACATAGCAAAATGGCGCCGTGCGCACCTCGTCATCGCCTGCGGCGCGATCTTTGCCGCGCTGACCGCGCTCGGCAACGCCGCGCCACCGGACAGCCAATCCGGAGATCCGGGTCGCGGCAAGCGGCTCTACTACACTGAAGGTTGCTACGAGTGCCATGGCTTCAATGGACAAACCGGCGTGCGTCACCTCGTCGGAACGGGCAGTCCCATCGTCCAGGATCGGAATACTTTCATCGCCTTCCTACGTCTGCGCGCAGATGCGGCGCCGATGGCGCCATCCACGGCAATGCCGAGCTACTCGCGCACGACCTTGAGCGATGCTCAGGCGCAGGACATTTTCGCCTACGTGCGCACCTTCGTATTGGACGCACCGGATCCGAAAGGCATCCCGGCGCTGCAAACGATCATCGATTCTGGAAAGGCACCTTACAAACCTGCCCCGTGAGGGACAGTCGGGCGTTAGATGATCAGGGCGCTGTTCCAGATCCAGTCGACGCTGACGGCCAGAAGAGGTCGTCTCAAGCGCTAGCGCAGGTCACTCACAAATTGTCGCTGAGTAGCGGTGCATGCTGCTCGCTTTGAGCTCATCTCTGCAGCTGTTCGGCAAACATTTCGATATCGCGAATCACCTCCGCCTCGTTTGATAAGAATACGTAGTGATCCGCGTCTCGGATTCGCACCACGCGCGCCGAATGCACTCCGCGTTCGAATGCATCCACTTGGGCGGCTTGGTTGGCTTCATATGTGGCAATGAGCGAGCCGGATATGGTTCTTTTCGTAGCTCCCAAGCTTATTGGAACTGCGCAAATCGCGAGAATGGGGACATCAAGCTTCGTAAATTTTCTTTGGCCATCGTTTATCGCCTCGAAAACAAATGCGGGCGTCTTGAGTGGCCCTGGATGAGCATCGTGTGTAGGCACTCGCTGGGAACGCAACTCCTCTTCGGGAATCCGGATGCCTCGAGTTTTTGCGAACCAGTCGGCAAGCGCCCCGAAGCTTGAGCTATCGGCAGCGGAAGGACCCTCACCGGGAGGCAGCGGGGCGGGAGTTTGATGCCGAAGCACACTCTCGAATGCCGGCAAATCCTTGGCGAGAAGATCGCGCGTTATCTTCGCCGGGTCCGGGCTGCGGATCAGGCTATCGAGCTCCTTACGGAGCTCCCGCACGTCCATCGGCAGGTAACCTTTGACACGGTCGTAGTAGGCGTAGCCGTATGTGGCTTCCATATATACGAGTCCGGCGACACGATTGGGAAAGCGCGATCCAATCGAACTGAGCTCCTCTCCCGCCAGTGAATGGCCGACCAGCAAAGGACGATTAATCTTAAGCGCTGAAAGTACCGCCAGTACGTCGTCACCCAATCTGTCAGCTGAATATCCTGTGGCGGGTATGCTTGAGGTGCCGAAGCCCCGTCGGGTAATTCCATAGACATGGTGCCGAGCTGTCAGTTTCGGGGCAAAGTCATCGAAAATGTGCGCCGTATTACCTAGCCCCGCCAATAACACGAGCGGTGGCCCCTTACCTCCCCAATCCAGGACCTCCAGATAAACATCCGTATCCACCACTACCGAGCGAGCAACGTGTGGGGAAGGATCGCGCCAAGGCGTAGTCGGTTGCGATTCGGCCATACCCGGACGTATTGCCAGTTCCACGACGCAGAGCAGCACAACCAAAACAGTCGCTTTGGAAGTGCGCCGCATACTGCATGTCCATTGTCCTTTGTGCATTACGATTTCCTGAGTGGGAAAGCGGCCGAAAAGTCGACGGTGTGATGTTCTTACAGCCATTCATGGCTCGACTCCGCTCTTTGTTATGAATTCAAGAAATCCGCACTTCAATCGCGGATATGCAGCAATGGGTTCGGTCAGCCTCTGCCCTGCAGCACTGCGCCAAATTATCCACGTTAGGCAACTAGTGGCAACTGAGGGGCGCCGTCTTACGGCCCCAGTTGCTCACAAAATGCAGCCACTTCAGCGGGCAAAGAAAAGGCCCGGGTAGGAGAACCTTTCAACAAATTTCGGCACTCTGCACTTGGGTGCTCGAATGCGTGCAAACCCTATGTTTTGGCGGATGGGGTGAGATTCGAACTCACGGAAGGCGTTAACCTTCGCCAGTTTTCAAGACTGGAGCCATAAACCACTCGGCCACCCATCCGCAGATCGCAATTTTACCGGTTACTTGCCCTTGCGCGAAATATCGTAGGTCCCGAGGCCGGGCTTGAAGCTCTTCTCATCGATGAACTGCCGGAGGCCTTCCTTGCGGCCTTCGCTGTCGAAGGAATCCGCAGCCTCCTGAGCGCGGATCAGATAGTCCTCGGCGTTGTCGAAGGTCATCTCATGAACCCGGCGCACGGCATCCTTCGCCGCCTTCAGTGCCACGGGGTTCTTCTTCAACAACACTTCGCAGATCGCGACCACACGCGCCTTCAGTTGCGCCAGCGGCACGGCCTCGTTGACCAATTTCCACTCGGCGGCCTTCTTGCCGGAAATGCCCTCTCCGGTCATGGTGTGGTACATCGCATCGCGATAGCTCATCAGGTCGGTGGCGACCTTGGTCGCGCCGCCGCCGGGTAGAATGCCCCAATTGATCTCGGATAAGCCGAAAGTGGCCTCTTCGGCCGCGATGGCCAGATCACAGGCATACAGCGGCCCGTAGCCGCCACCAAAGCACCAGCCGTTCACCATCGCGATGGTCGGCTTCTGGTACCAACGCAGTTTGCGCCACCAGGTATAGGCCTCGGACTGCGCCTTGCGCGTGCCCTTGAGCCCGTGCGCGGCGCTCTCGCGGAAATATTCCTTCAGGTCCATACCGGCCGACCAGGAGCTGCCCTCGCCGGTCAGGACCAGAACGCCCACGTCGTCGCGGAACTCCAGTTCCTCCAATGCCTTCAGCATGGCTCGATTGAGCGGCGGGCTCATCGCGTTGCGCTTGTCCGGGCGGTTGAACTTCAACCAGGCGATGCGATTCTCGACGTGGTAGGCCACAACATCCGTACTGCTCATAATGACTTCCTTATGGTTTCACGATACGCGCGAGGCCGCGCATATACGGCTGCAGGACGGCCGGCACCGTGATGCTGCCGTCCGCATTTTGATAGTTTTCCAGTACCGCGACCAGCGCCCGACCGACGGCCACGCCCGAACCGTTCAGGGTGTGCACGGGTTCAGGCTTACCGGTGGCCGGATTGCGCCAGCGGGCTTGCATGCGTCGGGCCTGGAAGGCCTCGAAGTTGCTGCACGAGGAGATTTCGCGGAATTTGTCCTGCGAAGGCAGCCACACTTCCAGATCATAGGTCTTGGCACTGCCGAAACCGATGTCACCGGCACACAGCGCCACGGTCCGATACGGGATTTCGAGCCGCTCGAGCACCCTCTGCGCATGCCCCGTCAGCTCCTCCAGCGCCGCATAGGATTTATCGGGCGCCACGATCTGCACCAGCTCGACTTTGTCGAACTGGTGATTGCGGATCATGCCGCGGGTGTCCTTGCCGGCCGATCCTGCCTCCGAGCGGAAGCTCGGGGTATGGCACACGAACTTCAGCGGCAAGGATTCCGCCGCGACGATCTGATCGCGCACCAGGTTGGTGACCGGCACCTCGGCAGTCGGAATCAGATAGAACGGCTGCTCGCCGCGCACCGCGAACAGATCCTGCTCGAACTTCGGTAACTGCCCGGTGCCGACCAATGCCGCGGCATTGACCATGTAGGGCGCGTAGATCTCGGTGTAGCCGTGCTCGACGGTGTGCAGGTCCAGCATGAACTGCGCCAGCGCGCGATGCAGATGCGCGACCTGGTTGCGCAGCACCACGAAGCGCGCACCCGAGATGCGCGCGGCCGCCTCAAAGTCCATGCCACCCAAGCCCTCTCCCAAGGCGACGTGGTCCAGCGGTTTGAAATCAAACCGGCGTGGCTCACCCCAGCGGCGCACCTCCCGGTTGGCCGTCTCGTCACGGCCTTCCGGGACGGACTCATGCAGCAGATTCGGAAGGTTCAACTGCAGCTCATCCAATTCGGTCTGCACGACGGTCAGTGAGGCATCGACCTGGCCCAGTTCGTGCGTCAGTGCTTCGCCGCGTGCGAGCAACGCGCCGGCATCATCGCCCTTGCCCTTGGCATGGCCGACGGCCTTGGCGTTTACATTGCGTTCGGCGCGCACCCGATCGGCATCAATCTGCGCGCGCTTGCGCTGCTCTTCCAGTGCCGTGATCCGGGCCTCATCCAGCACGAAGCCGCGGCGTGCAAGATTGCGCACGACGCCCGGCAGATCGGCACGCAGCAGTTTCGGATCAATCACGTCGAACCTTTCTCATCAGGGTTTTTGTCCCGCAGCCGTGCCAGAGCCTCGCCGATGCGGATCTCCAGCCCTCGGGGCGCGGGCCGATAGTATCGCCGATCCGGCAGCTCATCGGGCAGATAGCGTTCGCCGGCCGCAAAGGCATCCGGCTCATCGTGGGCGTAGCGATACCCCTGCCCATGCCCCAGCTCCCTCATCAGCCGCGTCGGGGCGTTGCGAAAACGCGCCGGCACCTCCAGGGTCCCAAAGCGCTCCACGTCCTGGACGGCCTCGCCCATCGCCACGTACACCGCATTGCTCTTCGGCGCGCAGGCCAGATAGATCACGGCCTCGGCAATCGCCAGTTCGCCCTCCGGGCTGCCCAGCCTTTCATAGGCCTGCCAGGCATCCAGCGTGAGGCTCAAGGCGCGCGGATCCGCCAGGCCGATATCCTCAACCGCCATGCGCACCACCCGTCGGGCGACGTACAGGGGGTCGCAGCCGCCATCCAGCATCCGCGCCAGCCAATACAAGGCCCCATCCGGATCCGTGCCACGAACCGCCTTGTGCAGCGCCGAGATCTGATCGTAGAACTGGTCCCCACCCTTGTCGAAACGGCGCCGACCGCCGCTGGCAACTTCCTGGGCAATCTCGATCGTGAGCTCACCGCCGCGTGCGCCGATCAGCCCGGCCGCCAGTTCCAGTGAGTTGAGCGCACGACGCGCGTCGCCATCGGCCGCCCGCGCCATAAGCTCGAGGGCTTCGGGACGTGCCTGCAGCTGCTCTGATCCAAGGCCACGCTCGTTGTCGGTTAGCGCCGCATTCAACACGCCGACCAGATCCTCAATCCCCAGCGATTTGAGAACATAGACCCGGGCACGCGACAGCAGCGCGCTGACGACTTCGAAGCTGGGATTTTCGGTGGTCGCGCCGATGAAGATCAGCGTGCCGTCTTCCAGAAATGGCAGAAAGGTGTCCTGCTGCGCCTTGTTGAAGCGGTGAACCTCATCCAGAAACAGCACCGTCGGCTTGCCGCTGGTGCGTCGTTCCCGGCGCGCCTCCTCGACCGCTGCCCGGATGTCTTTGACGCCCGCCATCACGGCCGAAAGCGCCAGGAACTGTGCTTCGGCGCGCCCGGCGATGAGTCGCGCGAGCGTGGTTTTGCCGGTGCCCGGCGGACCCCACAACACCATTGAATGCAGACGCCCGCCCTCCAGCGCCTGACGCAACGGTTTGCCCGGCGCCAGCAGATGCGGCTGGCCCACGAACTCCTCGAGAGTGCGCGGTCGCATGCGATCGGCCAGCGGTCGCAGCGCGGTGCTGCTCGCGGAAGACTCGCCCGTCACCTCAATGTCCTGCAACGCTTTCGACCCATCGTAACCAGGATCCCCGGCTGCGCGGCAACGCCACCAGGATTGCCACGGCGATCAGGACTCCGCAGCTGTCGGCAATCCAATCGTGGATGTCCATATCCCGACCGAGCCCCATCGTACCCTGGGCCACTTCGATGGCAGCGCCCAGCCCCGACATCAATACGCCCAGAACCCAGAAGCGCTCGCGGCGCACCAGTCCGCCGAACCAGAACGTCAGCCCGAAGAACGCCGTCGCGTGTTCAATCTTGTCGTTCAGATGCACGTCAGGAACATCCGTTGACGGCGCGAGGGTTGCGTAGAGGATGAACAGCACCATCGCCCAGCCCAGCCCCCACCACAGCCCGGCCAGGTGGGGCTGCTCAGGCCGTGGACTCACTTCCTGGCAGTCCCGAGGACATCTACGCCCTTGGGCGGCGTGAACGAGACTTCAGCGTCGGTCACCGGCGCGTTGCGCTGTGAGCGACTGAAGGTCAGCGTGGACACCTGCCCGAGCTTGTCCTCGAGAATCATCTGCCGCAGCTCACCGGCGGAGAATCCCAGCACCGCCTGGCGAAAATCCGCATCGGCGCCGCGCGGCTTGATCCGCAGCCACATCAGGCCGTCCTTGGTTCCGGCATCGCTGATCTCAAACGCCTTGCGCACATCAGCGCCACCGGACAGCAGCATGATCGGCGTCGCGGTCAAGGCCGCATCGACGGGTTTGACCGTCACCTGCTGCAGATCACGATCATAGAACCAGACATTGCGACCATCGGCGATCAGCACCTGGCCCGAATCGGTGCTCGCGCCGCTCGATGGCGCGGAGCCACTCGCCGCTGCGGCATCATCGTGCGACTCCCAGCGAAACCTTCCCGGGCGCAGCACCAGCAGTTCCCCACTCGCCTCATCGGTCTGATGTCCCTGCGCGTCCTTGGTGACCTGGGTGAATTGGGTACGCAGCGACTTTAATCCCGCCAACCAGGCGTCCAGCGCCGTATGCGTGTCATCGGCCGCTGCCCGCGCCGGCGCGGCGATGACGCCGCCCAGGCCTGCGAAACCCAGCAGTGCCGCTGCGAAACCACAGCATGATTTTGCCCGTGATGAATTCAACTCAACCTCCGGACGGCGGGGGCGCGAGTACTTCGCGCGCACCGTTTGACTGCAGGGGCCCGACGATACCCGCCGTTTCCATGGCTTCGAGCAGGCGCGCGGCGCGGTTGTAGCCTATCTTCAGGCGCCGCTGTACGTAGGATATCGACGGCTTGCGTTCCTGCGTCACGATTTTCACCGCCTCGTCATACAACGCATCGCTCTCCGAATCACCACCCAGCATCCCGCCGTCACCGTCTTCATCCGGCATTCCCGGAATGGGCACTGACGGGCCGGACAGCACTTCCTCCACATAGTTCGGCGGCGTCGCCGTCTTCAGCGCCTCCACGACCCGATGCACCTCGGCGTCCGACACGAAGGCACCGTGGCAGCGCGTGGGCATCGAGGTACCCGACGGCAGATACAGCATGTCGCCGTGCCCCAGCAGGGTCTCGGCGCCCATTTGATCGAGGATGGTGCGCGAATCCACCTTCGCCGACACCTGGAAGGCGATACGACAGGGAATATTCGCCTTGATCAGGCCGGTGATGACATCCACCGAAGGCCGCTGCGTCGCCAGGATCAGGTGGATGCCCGACGCGCGCGCCTTCTGCGCCAGCCGCGCGATGAGCTCCTCGACCTTCTTGCCGACGATCATCATCAGATCCGCCAGCTCATCGATGATGACGACGATGTACGGCAGCGGCTCCAGGTTCGGGATCTTCGACTGGTCGATCGAAGGATCGTTGGAGGCGCGCTGAATCATGACCGGATCGAGAATCGGCTTGCCCTTCTCGTTGGCCTCGCGCACATGCTTGTTGAAGCCGGCAATGTTGCGCACGCCGATCGCCGCCATCAGCTGATAGCGCCGTTCCATTTCAGCGACCGACCAGCGCAGCGCATTGGCCGCCTGCTTCATGTCGGTGACCACCGGTGCGAGCAGGTGCGGGATGCCTTCGTAGACCGACAGTTCGAGCATTTTCGGATCGATCATGATCATCCGAACGTGTTCAGGCGTCGCTTTGTAAACGAGGCTCAACACCATGGCATTGATCGCCACCGACTTGCCGGAT
>DASYER010000011.1:0-18862 GCA_036498905.1 Steroidobacteraceae bacterium
CGTAGGACACGTGTCGGTGCAATCTGGCGGGACGGGTGTTTTACAACGCAGATTGACTCCAAAGCGGCGCCTGATGCCGTTCGTGAGCCGAAATCCGTTGTCGCCGCCTTCGTCATGGCCAGTTCTTCAGATGTTCCCTAGAGTGACTGGCGGCGGCGGGCAACGTGGCGCGCCATCCAGATAGCTGCCAGCAGCAACACCGACCAGAGCGCCAATCCTCCGCCGCCGCCGCCCTGCGAGCCGGAGCTGGTGCCGTTGACGCTGACCGTGGGACTTCCCGCGGCGATGATCGTCACGATACTGCTTGCCGTGACTGTTGAGTCCGCGTCGGCCACCGCCGTGATGGTCTCGGTTGGCGTCGCGGGCATGGCGGCAGGCGCCGTAAACACCCCGACGCTGCTGATCGTGCCAAGCGTTGCATTACCCCCCGCAACGCCGTTGACCTGCCAGGTGACCACCGAATCAGGGGTGTTGGCCGCGGAGGCCGAAAAGCTCAACGTGCCGGTCCCCACGGTCACCTGCGAGGCCAGCGGACACACCGCCACCTCAATCGCCGGGGTAGTCGAGGAGCAGTCCCGGCGCGTCGCCGCAGTCGGCGCAGTCGAGACGGCGCCGCTGGGACTGAGCACGGCAGTGGCGATATCGGTGCGCCCGGCATCATCCGTCACCGTCAGTTGCATCGTGGCCAGTCCGCAGGCAGGCAGGGGGACCGTCGCCGTCGCGGTGCCCGCGCCCTGCGGCGTCACCGGGACGCCGCTGACTGCGCTCCATTGATAAGACGCCAGCGAATGATTCAGCGCCGCCGCACTGCCGGTTGCGCTGAGCGTCGCGACACCGTTGGCGCTGCTGGCGGCAATGGCCGCGATCGGCCGCAGCGCTGCGGCAACGGCAGCGCGCGCGTTGGCCATCCCGGCACCACAAGTCTTGCCATCCAGCGTGCACACGCACTCGGCATTCTGCACATCACTCGCATCGGCCGGTACATGACACATCGGCGGCTGTGGGGTCTCGCCGGCCGAACTTTGCGGGAATGCCTGGGCGCCCTCCTTCAGGCGGGCCGTCATCTGGCAACTGTTCAGGTTCGGGTTGACGCTCGCCATCAGCGCCGCGATACCGCTGACCATCGGCGCCGAGAAACTTGTGCCTAGATTCGCATTGGCGAACAGATCGGTATAGGTATTGGACTGCGGCACCGTCGTACCGGTGTTCACGGTGGTCAGAATCGAATACAGGCACGCGGATCCGGGTGAGGTATTCACGCAGTTGCCAGCCGGCGCACTCAAGGCTACCTCGGGTCCCAGGCTGCTGAAACCGACCTTCGTTCCGGCCTGCCGCAGCCCGGCCACACCCACGACGCCCGCACAGTTGGCCGGCGTGTCGACCGGGCCGCCTTCATTGCCCGCCGAGACGACCACCAGCACGCCCAGCGCCGTAACCTGCTGGATGACATCCAGATACGACTGCGGGCAACTCTCACCCGCAGAGCCAAAACTCATGTTCAGAATACGTGCCGGATTGGGATTGTCGGGGGCGTTGTTCACGTGCACGCCGGCCGCCCACAGCATGGCCTGCTGGATGTCAGAGTCATAGCCACCGCACTTACCCAGTGCCCGAACCGGCAGGATCTGCGTACCCCAGGTGATACCCGCGATCCCGGTCGAGTTATTGGTCATCGCGCCGAGGATGCCGGCGGTGCGCGTCCCGTGCCAGGTGCTGTTGGTTACCGTGCAGCCCTTGAATGGCGCCGCGGCGGACTCGGTGCTGGTGACCCAGTCGCCCGGGTCCGACGCATCCGCATCCCATCCATTGCCGTCATTGGCGACCGCTGAGTTGCTGATGAAATCGTAACCGGGCAATAGTCGACCGCCCTGAGACGCGCGCAGCAGATCAGGGTGGTCGAAGCGCACGCCCGTATCCAGATCAGCAATCACGACACTGGCCGTGCCAGTGGTCACACCCCAGGCTGAGACCGCGTCAATCGCGGCAGGCGTGGTCGGATCATTCTGCAGGTACCACTGCTGCGCGAACAATGCATCGTTGGGTGCCTGGTGCACATAGCGGCGCTCGTCCACCGAGGCGTACTCCACCTCCGGATCGCCGCGGAGGCGTGCCAGCGTGGTATTCATTGCCGCGCCGGCCTGCTCCGGTGCCAGCTGCAGCACCTGCATGCGCGCTGTAATGCTGCGCATCAGATTGACGCTCACCCCGGTACGCCCTGCGATGCGATTCAAACGGGTCGCGGCGCTCTCGGCCCCAGCGCCTGCGGGTGCGCGCAATTTGAGGATGATGCGCGAGCCCGGAACGACGGCGGCTGCGACGGGGTGGTGTCGTACCGGATTGATTTCGGCCGCCGCGATCCACTGCGGGACAGCGATCGCACCTAGGATCCATGTGAGCAGGGTCAAGGCCAGACCCCGGTTCTTCTGTGGCCGCATGTACCGGATCATGGCAGAACAGTGCCGACCCGAAGTGCGCCGCGCGTCACGGGGCAGCTACCCGCTTCGGGATTCGAGCGCGCCGGCGGCGCCGCACTGCGGCACCTGCTGCGTAATGCAATGGATGTTGCCGCCGCCAAGCAGGATCTCGCGGGCGGCGACGCCCACGACTTTCCGGTCTGGAAACAGGCGCTTGAGCACCCGCGCGGCGGCCCGATCCGTATTTGGATCCAGCAGCGGCATCACCAGTGCGCCATTCGCCAGGTAAAAGTTGACATAGCTGCCGGCCAGTCGCCATCCGGCGACACGCGCATGTGAACCGCGCTTGCGTTGAATCCCGGAGGCCTCGCGCGCCGTCATGTACAGCGGCCCCGGCGCGGGCATTTTATGGACTATGAGGGGCCTGTCACGCGCATCCCTGGCGGCGTGCAGGCGCACCAGCGCGTCGTTTGAAATCGCATATTGCGGATCTGCCGGATCATCGCACCAGGTCAGGCACACCTCGCCCGGCCGCACGAAGCAGGCCAGGTTGTCGATGTGACCGTCAGTCTCATCATTGAATACGCCACAGCCGAGCCAGATGACCCGCTGCACGCCGAGATAGTCCCGCAGATGCCGCTCAATCCGCGCGCGCGACAGCGTCGGGTTGCGATTGGGATTCAACAGGCACTGTTCGGTGACCAGCGCCGTGCCCTCACCGTCCACGTGAATCGCACCGCCCTCATTGATCATCGGCGCCCGATAGCGGGGCACGCCCTGCACCTCGAGCACTTTGCGAGCCACCTGATCATCCAGGTCCCACGGCGCATACAGCCCGCCGTCAAGGCCTCCCCAGGCATTGAACGGCCAATCAATGCCGCGCAGCTCCCCGGCGTCGTTGACGACGCCGGTAGGACCCACATCGCGCATCCAGGCATCATCATGTGACAGTTCCACGAGGCGGATCCGCGGCGGCAACTGGGCGCGAGCCGTGGAAAACTGCGCCGCCGAGACACCCATGGTCACCGGCTCAAAGCGCGCGATGGCGGTCGCCACCGCCGTGAATGCGGCCTGGGCCGGCTGTGCCTTGCGCCGCCAGTTGTCGGGTCGTTCGGGCCACAGCATCCAGCAGCCCGCATGCGGCGCGCTCTCCGCCGGCATATGAAAACCATCGCGGGCCGGTGTGCCCTTGAGCGTTGCCGTCATGCCTTGGCGCGCTCGAGCGCCTGATTCAGATCCTCGATCAGATCTTCGATATCCTCCAGCCCGATCGACAGGCGCACGGTGCCGTCGGTGACGCCCGACATCGCAACCTGCTCCGCCGTCAGATCACGACTCGACATCATCTGTGGGGGCACCACCAGGGACTCGGTGGATCCGAGGCTCGCCGTGATTGAAAAGTACTGCAGCGCATCGGCGAATTTTGCGGCGGCGGCATCACCGCCGCGCACATCGAGTGTGACCACCGTGCCGAACTGCTTCATTTGTCGGCGTGCCAGTTCATGTTGCGGATGAGTCGGCAGCCCCGGGTAGTGCACCTTTGCCACGTCCGGGTGCTGTGCCAGCATTTCTGCGATGCGCTGGGCGGCAAGGGCCTGCGCTTCGTAGCGCAGGTAGTAGGTCTTCAGTCCGCGCGCAATCAGGAAGGCCGCATGCGGATCAAGAATTCCGCCTAACGTCCCAAAATCACCGCGCAGGCTGCGGATGATGTCACTGCGCGCGATGACCGCGCCGCCCATGACATCCCCGGTTCCGGAGGCGTACTTGGTCAGGCTGTGCACGAAGATGTCGATCGGGTACTGGCCGTGCTGATGCAGACCGGCAAAGGTGTTGTCGAGAAATGTCAGGGCACCATGGGCTTGCGCAAACCGCGTGATCGCTTCGATATCGGCCACTTTCGTCACCGGATTAGTGGGCGACTCGAAGACGACCAGCCGCGTAGGTGTGGTGCGCAGTACGCGCTCGATGCCGGGCAGATCCTCGATGGACAGCATGGTGCTGTTCACACCGAAGCGACCCAGCAGCCGACGGATCAGATACCGGGTCGGTTTGTAGGTCTCGACAAAGCACAGGACGTGATCGCCCTGGCGTGTCAGCGCCAGCAAGGCCTGAGCGATCGCCCCGACACCCGAGCCGGTAACCAGGCAGTCGTCACGGTCCTGCATCCCAGCGAGCTGAAGTTCCAGCTGGCGGGTCGTGGGATTCGCGGCGCGCGAATAGAAGAACCCGGGCCGGTCGCCGCGCAGAAATTCCAGGGTGTCATCGAGAGTGTCGAAATCAAACTTCACCGACTGATAGATGGGCATCACCAGCGGCCGATTGCCTTCCGGCAATGCCACCTGCGGCGGATGATTGACACTCGTGGATTTCTTCATTCCCATATCTCCGAAGACTGCCGGCTAAAAAACAGCCGGACGCTGTCAGCGCTGGGCGTTGCCGGCGAATTCAAGCAGCCGGGTCACCGCCTGGCTAAGGGTAGCATCACGCTTCGCGACGCACAGACGCACGAAGGGCATGGGCGGTGGAGCGACGTAAAATGGCGACAGCGGGATGGTCGCCACACCTGCGTCGACCAGCAGCTTTTCAGCGAAGTGCACGTCGGCGTGCGGGGGCAGGGCCCCCTGGCGTTGCCCGGCGGCGACTGGCAGCGCGCTGAAGTCGAGCAGCTGAAAAAAGGTGCCCTGCGCGGGCGGCAGTTTGAAGGCAGAAGCCGCGAGGCCCTGGCGCAGCAGATCACGCTTGGCCTGAAAGAAAACCGAAAGCTCGCTCCACACCTGCGGCTTCTCCTGCAGGTACTGAGCGATCGCCTGCTGCATCGGGGTCGCGATGGTGAAGGTATTGAACTGGTGCACACGCCGCAGTTCGGTGGTCAGTGCCGGCGGGGCGATGCAGTAGCCGACTCGCCAGCCGGTGGCGTGCAGGGTCTTGCCAAACGAGAACACCACGAAGGCGCGCGAGGCCAGTTCGGGATGCGCCAGGACAGTGTGATGCTTGCGCCCGTCATACATGACGTGCTCGTAGACTTCATCGGACAGTACCAGGATGTCCCGATCGCGGGTCAATGCCGCAAGGGCGTCCAGATCTGCGGCCGTCGCCACCGTGCAGCTGGGATTCTGCGGTGAGTTGATGATGATCAGCCGCGTGCGCGGCGTAATGCTCGCTGCGACGCGCTCCCAGTCGTAGGCAAAATTCGGCGGAAGCAACGGGATATGAATGCACCGCCCGCCCGCCAGTCGGATGGCCGGATCGTACGAGTCATAGGCCGGGTCAAAGACAATGACTTCATCACCGGCACCGACCACGGCCTGGATGGCCGAATAGATGGCCTCGGTCGCGCCCAGGGTCACCGTGATCTGCGATTCCCAGTCAGGCTGCACGCCGTAGCTGGCATTGACTTTGGCGGCGATCACCTGCCGTAGTGCGATGCTGCCTTCCATGGGGGCATATTGATTGTGTCCTTCGCGCACCGCCTGCGCCAGAAGTTCACCGATGCGCGGATCAATGTCGTAATCCGGGAATCCCTGACCGAGATTCAGCGCGCCCATTTCGCGCGCGCGTCGCGACATGACGGTGAAAATCGTCGTGCCCACGTCAGGGAGTTTGCTGCGCCCGAATTCACTCACGAGGCATCTCCAACTGTAGCCATGGCCGCGCCGATCACACCGGCCTGCCCGGCGAAGTGCGCCGGCCGCAGTTCAGCGTCGCATTTGAGCAGGGTCGAGAACTCGGCATACCGCTCGCTGACGGCGCCTCCCAGGATGATGACATCGGGCCATAACAGAGCATGGATCCGCGCCAGGTACTGGTTCACCCGTTCGATCCAGGCGGGGAAATCCAGGCCCAGACTCGTACGCACGTGCGCTGATGCGAATTTCTCGGCATCCATGCCGTTCAGTTCCAGATGGCCCAGTTCGGTATTCGGAAACAGCCTGCCATTGACAAACAAAGCCGAGCCGATGCCGGTACCGAAGGTCAGCATGATGGCCGTGCCCGTCACGCCCATGCCCGCACCCCAGCGCATTTCGGCAAGCCCCGCCGCATCGGCGTCATTCAGGAACACCACCGGTCGGTTGAGCGCGTGGCCCACGACCGCGGCCCCATTCGCGCCCAGCCAGGAATGGTCGATATTCGCAGCCGTGCGCACCACGCCATGGTGTACGACGCTCGGGAATGCGACCCCGACCCTGCCCTGCGCCTGCGGCAGGCGTGCCGCCAGGCCCGCAATGACCGCGGCCAGACGTTCCGGAGTCGACGGCTTCGGCGTAGGCGCCGATATCACTTCCCCGAGCAGATGGCCGGTGGTGACATCCACCACTCCCGCCTTGACCGAGGAGCCACCCACATCGATGCCCAGCAGCTTCTGACTCATGACCATGCCTTCAAAGGTTTCGCCTTCACAGATTCGCGGCGGCCGCCAAGTGCATGTCCCGCTTGCGCCGCCGATTCTGATACCGCATCCACACTGCCGACACGATTATCCCCGTCGTCACGAGCAGGACCATGAGCGTCGCCAACGCGTTCACATCCGGACTGACACCCAGTCGGACCTTGGAAAATATCACCATCGGCAGGGTGCTGGAGCCCGGTCCAGCCACAAACTGCGTGATGACCAGATCATCCCAGGATAAAGTGAATGACAGAAGCCACCCCGACACCAGCGCCGGTGCCACCAGCGGCAGGGTGATCCGGCGAAACACCGTCCCCGGCCGGGCCCCCAGATCGAGCGCGGCCTCCTCCAGGGATTCATCAAATCCGACCAGCCGCGACTGCACCACCACTGCCACGTAGGCGGTGCAAAAAGTGATATGCGCCAGGACGATGGTCAGCATGCCGGTGCCGTGTGGCCAGCCGATGGCCTGCTGCAGGGTAATGAACAGCAGCAGTAACGCGAGACCGGTGATGACCTCCGGCATGACAAGCGGCGCCGTCGTCATGCCCACCAGCAGCGTGCGGCCGCGGAACGGGCCGAAGCGCGCGAGCGCGACGCCGGTGAGCGTGCCGAGCACCATCGCGCCGCTGGCGGCGATGAGCGCGATGCGGATCGATAGCCAGGCGGCCCCCAGCACTTCATCGTTACCGAGCAGTTCGCGATACCACTTGAGCGTCGGGGAGTGCGCGGCATCCCACACCGTCACCAGGCGCGAATTGTTGAACGAGAACACCATCATCGAGAGGATGGGTGCGTACAGGAACGTCAGTCCGACGCCGAGCATGGTGCGCGGGAACCATCCCGAAGATTTCATCGATGACTCCCGATCTGCCTGCCGCCCGAACGCTGGAACAGCATGATGGGCACCACCAGCAGCAACAGCATCAGGATGGCCACGGCACTGGCCAGCGGCCAGTCCCGGTTCTCGAAGAATTCATCGGAGAGGACCCGGCCAATCATGAGCTGGTCGGTACGACCCAGCAGCGAGGGCACGACGTACTCGCCCACGGCCGGGATGAATACCAGCAGCGAGCCGGCAATGATGCCGGGCAACGACTGCGGCAGGGTGATCCGCAGGAAGGCCGTCAAGGGTCGGGCGCCCAGATCCGCGGCGGCCTCCAGAAGGGCTCCATCGTGCTTCTCGAGATTGGCGTACAGCGGCAGGATCATGAACGGCAGGTACGAATACACGATGCCTACGTACACGGCAAAGTCCGTCTGCATCATGGTCAGCGGCTCGTGGATGAGCCCCAGGAACATCAGGATGTTGTTGATGACGCCGTCGTGCTTGAGCAGCCCGATCCAGGCATACACGCGCAGCAGAAAAGACGTCCAGAACGGCAGCACGATGAGCATCAGCAGAACACTGCGTCGGCTGTCTCGGGCACGGGCGATGGTATAGGCCATCGGGTAGCCCAGTAGCAGACACAACAGCGTCGACACGGCGGCGACGCGCAGCGAATACAGGTAGGCGCTGATGTACAGCGGATCGGTGAACAGGAAGGCGTAGTTGTTCAGGTGCAGCGCTGGATGCGGCAGCCCGTTGATCCATTCGAGGAATGGCGCGTACGGCGGAATCGCCAGCCGCTCCTGGGAGAACGACAGCTTGAGCACGATCAGGAATGGCAGCAGGAACAGCAGGATCAGCCACAGCAGCGGTATGCCCGCCACCAGTCGCCGCCCGCGTTGATCCACGCTGTGCAGATTGTGCGCCATCGGCCTATTCCGTCAGCACTACGGGGCTGCTGGCCTGCCAGGACAGGAACACGACCTCATCGCGTGCAATGCGCCGCTCGGCATCGCGCGCGGAGTTGGGCAGTGTCACACGTACCTCGCGTCCGGAATCAACCGCCACCAGGTACACCGACGCATCCCCCAGGTAGGCAATGTCCCGGACCCGGCCGCGGGTGATGTTCTCGGCCTGGGAGGTCACCGATGTGATTCCTTCCGGCGGCTCGCGGCTCATCGCGATCTTCTCCGGCCGTACGGCCGCCCATACCGTGGCACCGCGTGCCGCCGACAGCTGCCGATCGACCCTGATCACGCAGCCAAGCTCAGCGCAGCCGATGTGGCACCTTTGCGCGGACTCGTCCAGCACCTGTCCCTCGAACAGATTCACCGACCCGATGAAGTCGGCGATGAAACGGGTGCCCGGAGATTCGTAGATCTGCGTGGGTGTGCCGACCTGCACGATGCGCCCCTGGTTCATGACACCCATGCGCGTCGCGAGCGTCATGGCCTCCTCCTGATCGTGGGTCACGACGATGAAGGTGACACCGAGGGCCTTTTGGATGTTGATGAGCTCGAACTGGGTATGCTCGCGAAGCTTGCGGTCCAGGGCCGCGAGCGGCTCGTCCAGCAACAGCAGCTTGGGGCGCTTGACCAGCGAGCGCGCCAGGGCGATGCGCTGCCGCTGACCGCCGGAGAGCTGGTGCGGCTTGCGCGGGCCGAAGCCGCCCATCTTCACGATGTCGAGAATCTCCCCGACGCGCCGCGTGATTTCATCACGCCGCAGCCCTTCCTGTTCGAGCCCGAAGGCAATGTTCTTCGCCGCCGTCATGTGGGGAAAGAGCGCATAGGACTGGAACATCATGTTCACCGGCCGCTCATAAGGGGGCACCGTGCTCATGTCGCGTCCGTCCACCACGATCCGTCCGGCGGTCGGTGTCTCGAACCCGGCCAGCATGCGCAGCAGGGTGGTCTTACCCGATCCGGAGCCGCCCAGCAGGCAGAAGATCTCCCCGCGCCGGACGTCCAGGCTCACCTCGTTCACCGCGATGAAATCATCGAAGCGTTTGCTGAGGTTCTCGATATGAACATAGGCGCTCTGCGCGCCCGGATCGACTGGTTGTTGTGCGTTCACCGTTGCGCTCTATTGGCCGGTCTTGAAGCGGGTCCACATGCGATTCAGCAAGCGCGTGAACTGGGGGGACTTCGCCAGTTCCGGCACCAGTGTCGCGCGCACCTGCGCCGGCGGGTAGATACCCGGGTCGTTTCTGACCGCCGGGGTCAGCGGCTGGGAGGCCGGGTCATCGCCATTGGCATACTTGAGAAAATTGCTGTTGCGCGCGGCAATCCCGGGACGCAGCAGGAAGTTGATGAACAGGTGCGCGTTCTTCTGATGCGGCGCATCGGCCGGAATCGCCACCATGTCGAAATTACGCATTGCCCCCTCCTTGGGGATGCGATAGGCCAGTTCGATGCCCCGACCCGCCTCGACCGCCCGGTCATGCGCCTGTTTCACATCCCCGGACCAGCCCAGCGCCAGACAGATCTCGCCGTTGGCCAGATCGTCGATGTAGCGCGATGAGTGGACGTAGCGGATATAGGGGCGGATGGATGTCAGAACTTTTTCCGCCGCCGCCAGGTCCGTCAGGCTTTCACTGTTGGGATTGCGGCCCAGATACAGCAGCACCGCACCCAGCATTTCGGTCGGCGTATCCAGGATCGTCACGCCGCAGTCCTTGAATTTCGCCACCACGGCCGGATCGAAGAACATGCGCAGGGAATCCACCGGTGCGTCCGGCATGCGCTCGCGGATCTTGGCGACGTTGTAGCCGGGTCCGGACGTGATCCACATGTAGTCCACGCCGTATTCGTTCCCGGCGTTGTAGACCGCCTCGGTTCGCGCCACCTCCGGGTCTACGTATTTGAGATTCGGCAGCAGCGCCTTGTTGAGCCTCTGGTAGACACCCGCCGTGACCTGGCGCTGCAGGAACGGCCCGGAGGGCACCACCACGTCAAAGTTGGAATGACCCATCAGCATCTTCGTCTCCAGCACCTCGTTGGAGTCGAAGACGTCATAGTTGACCTTGATCCCGTACTCACGCTCGAAGTCCTCGATGACCCCGGGAGCGATGTAGTCGGACCAGTTGTAGACGTTCAGCACCGCTTCGTTGGCGGTTGAACCACCCGAACAGGCGGCAAGGCAGGCCAACAGTACGCAGCAGAATCGCATCAACCTATATTACAGAGCCGCGCGGCGGCCGTTCCCTCAGACATTCAGCAGCAGGTGCTCGCGCTCCCAGGAACTGATCACCTGCAGGAATACTTCGTACTCGGCTTCCTTCACCAGCGCGAACGCCTCTACGAAGGTGGGCCCGAGCAGCTCCACCAGCGGCTCGCAAGCCCGCAGCTCGCGCAGCGCCCCATCCAGGGTGCGCGGCAGGCCGAAGGGTAGATCGTGGGCACTTCCCGAGATCGGATCGGTGGGCTGCAGGCCCTCGGTCATCCCCAGGAAGCCACAGGCCAGCGAGGCCGCCATCGCGATGTACGGATTGGCATCCGCACCGCCACAGCGGTTCTCGACGCGCCGCGCGGCCGGAGCTGCATTGGGCACCCGCAGGCCCGCCGTGCGGTTGTCGTAGCCCCAGTGGGTATTGATCGGAGCGGTCTGGTGGCGCGTCAGGCGCCGATAGGAATTCACGTTCGGGCAGAACAGCGCCATCGCGGCCGGCAGGTAGCGCTGCAGGCCGGCGATATGCGCGAAAAACAGCTGTGAGGGACTGCCGTCGGCATTGCTGAAGATGTTTTTGCCGCTCTTGCGATCGACGACGCTCTGATGGATGTGCATGGCACTGCCGGGCTCCTTGGCATGCGGCTTGGCCATGAAGGTCGCGTACATCTTGTGGCGCAGCGCCGCCTCGCGCGCGGTGCGCTTGAACAGGAAGGCCTGGTCGGCCAGATCCAGCGCATTGCCATGGATCAGATTGATTTCCATCTGTGCCGGTCCATCCTCGTGGATCAGCGTGTCGATTTCGATCTCCTGGTCTTCGCAGAACTGGTAGATGTCATCGAACAGCGGGTCGAACTCATTGACGGCGGCGATGCTGTAGGACTGGCGTCCGGGTTCCGCGCGGCCCGAGCGTCCGACCGGAGGCTTCAATGGATAGTCGGCGTCCAGATTCGGCTCGACCAGGTAGAACTCCAGCTCCGGTGCGACCACCGGCTCCCAGCCGCGCTGCGCATACAGCTCCAGCACATGGCGCAGCACATTGCGTGGCGCCATCGCGACTCGGCGTCCGTCGCCGTAGTAACAGTCATGGATCACCTGGGCGGTGGGTTCGGCGGCCCAGGGCACCCGCCGCACGGTCTTCGTATCGGCCTTGAGAATGATGTCGATTTCCGCCGGATTCATCGCCTCGGCGGTGTCGATCGGATAGTCCCCGGTCACGGTCTGCAGGAACACGCTCTCCGGCAGCCGCATGCCCTCCTCCACCGCGAACTTCACGGCGGGCATGATCTTGCCGCGCGCAATGCCCGCCATGTCCGGAATGATCGCCTCGACCTCGGAGATGCCGTGGTCGCGGAAGAACTGTTGAATATCAGTCGCCATAAATCACCAAGTCACCTGGTCTGGGCACGCTCGCGGCTGGCATCGCCAAAGGCCGCAAATAACGCACGCGAAAATGGGTTGCTCATCGCCCGCCACTCCGGGTGCCATTGCACCGCCACCGCGAAGCTGCGCGAGTCACGCACTGCAAAGCCTTCGATCAGGCCGTCCGGTGCGCGTGCCTCCACGGCCAGGCCCTCACCGAGCCGCTCGACGCCCTGCCAATGCAGCGAGTTGACGCGGATTTGCGGCGCACCCGCCAGTTTGATGAGCAGCCCACCGGGCTCCAGCTGCACGGCGTGTGCAGGGCCGTACTGGACTTCCAGATCAAGCGTCTCATCGTCCCGGTGATCCAGATGCCCGGGCACCTCGTGGACCCGCTGCAGCAGCGTGCCCCCGAAGGCCACGTTCACCTCCTGAAAGCCGCGACAGATGCCCAGCAGCGGCACCCCCAACGCGACCGCCCGCGGAATCAGGGTCAAGGTGGTCGAATCGCGCTGCGGATCATGCAGGGTGCCCGGAACACTGGGCACGCCGGCATAGTGGTGCGGCTCGACATTGGACGGGCTGCCCGGCAGCACGATGCCGTCGAGGTGGTTCAGTGCCTCCTCGATATCGCCGCTATCGCCCAGTGCCGGCAGCAGCACCGGAATGCCGCCCGCGCCCTCGGCGATCGCCTTCATGTACTTCTCTCCGGCCATATGAAAGGCGTGGTGACCAATCATGCGGCGATCGGCGGCTATGCCGATGACCGGGCGTCGGGATTTCATGGGTATTTCGGGGTCCGTCTAATATATTAGACGACTTCCGCCTTCAGATCCTGTTACAGGCCGCCATTAGACCACATGGGAGTGCCGCCGGCTGGTCGGCGGAGCACATTTTCGCGCTCCCCGGATCGGTGGTAAACTGGCGCTGCAGCCCGGCAATAAAGCCATTTGTGGACGCGTCCGTTGCGTTCCCCAATGCCCATGGCCCTTGGTGCCCAGGGTCGCGATGGGCGCATTAATATCTTAAACACCTGGGGTTGCCGTTATGTCCGGCCAGCCACTCGCACGCACCCCGTACCTCGCCACGGGCGCGGCACTGCCGACTTGGGCCGCATTGGCCGGCAGCCAAAGCTGTGATGTTTGCGTCATCGGCGGCGGTATCGCCGGTACCGCCGCGGCGCTGCATCTGGCCGAGCGCGGCTATGACGTCATTTTGCTGGAAGCGCAGCAGATCGGCTGGGGGGCCTCCGGCCGCAGCGGCGCACAGGTCTTGCCGGGGGTCGCCGCCAGCCAGGATAGCCTGGAGGAGCTGATCGGCGCCGACGATGCCCGCAGGGTCTGGGACGTGTCGGTCGCCGGAGTGCATCTGGTGCGCGAACTCATTGCGCGTCATGGCATCGATGCTGAATTTGTCGCCGGCCACATGCTCACGGCCGTGAAAGCACGCCATGACGTACAGCTGCGCGCCTATGTCGAGGAGCTCCAGCACCGCTATGCCTATCGCGGCGTGCGCTACATGGCCGCCGAGGAGGTCCGCGGCATTGTCGCCAGCAGCTGTTACCGGGGCGCGCTCTACGATGCGAATGCGGGACACCTGCAGCCGCTGAAATACACCCTGGGGCTGGCCGCCGCCGCGCAGCGGCAGGGCGTGCGGATCTTCGAGGGCACCCGCGCCGTGGATTTCACCGGGCAGACCCCGGTCCGCGTGCGCACCGCAGGAGGTGAGGTGCGCTGCCGCCGGCTGGTGTTGTGCGGCAATGTTTACCTTGGGGCCACCGCACCGACGCTGCAGACCCGGATCATGAGTGTCGGCACTTGCATCGTGGCCACCGAGCCGCTTGGCGCGGCGCGCGCGCAGGCCCTGATCACCAACAACGCGGCCGTGGCCGACATGAACTGGGTACTCGACTATTTCCGGCGTTCGAGTGACCACCGTCTGCTGTTCGGCGGGCGCGTCACCTACGCCGGATTTGATCCGGACCGAATCGCCGCCGCGACGCGCGCACGCATGACACGGGTGTTCCCGCAATTACATGACGTGCAGGTGCAATTCGCGTGGGGCGGCCACGTGGACATCACGCGTAACCGGGCCCCGGACTTCGGGCGCCTGAACCCGGACGTGTACTACCTGCAGGGATTCTCGGGCCATGGAATTGCCCTGGCCGGGATGGCCGGCAAACTGGTCAGTGAAGCCATCGCCGGTCAGGCCGAACGCTTCGATGTCTTCGCCCGCATTCCCCACCACGACTTTCCGGGCGGGATGGCCCTGCGCCGCCCAGCACTGGTGTTGGCGATGCTGTACTACCGGATCAGGGATCTGCTGTGACCCGCGGGCGGATTTCGAAACAGCGGTGGATGCGCGGATTGCGCTCGAAATCCGCCGCGATCGTCGCCCGGGAAATGTCGGTGACGTCGTGACGCTCGCTGATCGCCTCATCGAGCTTGAAGCGCTGGGCGTTGGTGGAGAACACCAGCAGGCCGCCGCGGTTGAGCAGCTGGGTGCACAGATCAATGAGTACGCTATGGTCACGACTCACATCCAGCACACCCTCCATGCGCTTGGAGTTTGAAAACGTCGGTGGATCCAGGAACACCAGGTCGTAGCGTTCGCGCGCGGCCACGGCCTCATCCAGCCACTGTCGGCAATCCGCCTGGATCAGTTCGTGCGGATCACGGGCAATGCCATTCAAGTCCAGATTGCGCCGCGCCCACTGCAGGTAGGTGCGCGACATGTCCACCGAGGTGCTGGCGCGGGCGCCGCCCGCGGCCGCATGCACGGTAGCCGTGGCGGTGTAGCAGAACAGGTTCAGGAATCGACACCCGCGCGCCTGTGCCCCCAGGCGCTCACGGGTGATGCGGTGATCCAGGAACAACCCGGTGTCCAGGTAATCATCAAAGTTCACCCAAAAGCGCTGGGCATCCTCGCGGGCCATGTGGAATACGGCCTGGCTTTCCAGTTTGCGATACTGCCCGGCGCCGGACTGCTTGCGCCGCAGCCGCACGCGAATGCGCTCTCCCGGTACACCGGTGACTTCGGTCAGTACCGACAGCGCCTCACCGCGTCGGCGACGCGCGGCTTCCGGATCGATGCTTGCGGGTGCCTCGTATTCCTGGACATACAGCCATTGCTCGGTCCCCGCCTCCGCGCTGATCCCGTAGCGGTCGATGGCCAGGGCATACTCGGGCATGTCCGCATCGTAGATGCGTACGTTGAACACACCCTGGTCACGCGCCCAGCCGTCCAGACGCTTGAGGTTCTTGGCGAGGCGGTTGGCAAACATGCGCGCGCCCGGCGTCGTGGCTGCCTGCGCGTCGGCCGCCACTCCGACGCGCTTCTGGCCCACTTCGCGAAAATTTGCGCTCTCTACGGTCAAGCGCAATAAGCGGCACTCGATCGCGCCGTTCCACATGGTATGAGTACGGCGCGCGCGGATCCCCAGTTCCAGTCCCAACTCCGGCGTGCCGGTGAAGACCGCGGCATGCCAGCCGTGAAAGTGTTCGCGCAGCACGATACCCAGTTCGCGGTGCGCCACGCGCGCCCCGGCGATGTCTTCCATTCGCACCCCATAGGGTGGGTTCGTGGCCACAAGGCCGAGGACCTGCCCGGGCGGCGGTTGCGACTGTGCGAGAAGCCCGCTCGAGAAATGCACCCACGGTTCGATCCCGGCGCGCTGGGCATTGGCGGCCGCAGCGCGAATGCTCGGGGCATCCCTATCCGTGCCGCGGAGCGGCAGGTGTCCGGTGGGAAGCGGACGCACCTGTGCCAGCGCCGCGGCCCGCACCCGCGCCCACAGCTCAGGATCATGGCCGCGCCAGCCCAGAAAACCAAAGTAGTCCCGCCCCAGGCCGGGCGCGCGGCCCGCCGCAATGAGCGCGGCCTCGATGACCAAGGTTCCGGAACCACACATCGGATCCAGGAACCCCGCGCCCTCGGCGGCGAGCTGCGGCCAGCCGGCGCGCAGCAGAATGCCGGCGGCGACATTTTCCTTCAGCGGCGCCTCACCCGCCTCGCTGCGATAGGCGCGGCGGTGCAAACTTTCACCCGACAGGTCAATGGAGACCGTCACCTGCTCGCCGTTGGCGTGCGCATGCACACGCACGCTGGGACGCTCCTTGCGCACATCGGGCCTGAACCCTGCCCAGGCGCGCAGACCATCGCAAATCGCATCCTTCAGCTTCAGCGCGCCAAAATGAGTGTGGGTGATCTGCGGATGCTGCCCGCTGAAATCGCAGGCAAGTGTCGCCTGCGGTCCCAGATGCCGGGTCCAGTCGATGCGGCGCGCCTCGGCATAAAACTCCTCGGCGGTCGCGGCATTGAAGCGCGCGATTTCCAGGAACAGCCGGTTGGCGGTGCGCGATTCCAGGCACACCCGATAGGCGCACTCCAGCGTGCCCTGGAAGGTCACTCCGGTGGTGCGCTCGCGAATGTCGGTGGCGCCGACTGCAGTGAGTTCCTGGACCAGCAGATCCGCCAGTCCTCGCGGGCAACTGGCGATCAACGACAGCGCAGTGCCCGCCTCGAGCGATTCAGTCATCGGTTGGTGTCTTGGTGCTGTCTGGGCGGGGTCACACAGCTGACAATCTCGCACACTTCGCGGCCGACGTTGCGGAAGCGATGCGGCAGCTGGCTGGCAAAATAGTAGGCATCCCCGGGACCGAGGATGCGGCTGGAACCCCCGATGGTCAGCTCGATGCGTCCGCGTACCACGAGCCCGCCCTCCTCGCCGCGGTGTGCCAGCAGTTCATCCCCGGTCGCCGCGCCGATCGTGTAGCGCTCGTGCAGGATCGACAGCTGTCGCCCGCTGCGTTGGGCGGCCACGAGGCGCTGTGAGACCGCCTCATTGCCCACCTCGACCAATTCTTCGGCGCCAAAGTACATCTGCGGTGCGCTCCCCTCGTCCAGGGTGAAGAATTCGGCCATGGACATGGGCACCCCATCGAGCACTTTCTTCAGTGAACTCACCGACGGACTCACCCGGTTTTGCTCGATCAGGGAGATCAGTCCGTTGGTGACTCCGGCGCGCCGCGCGAGGGCTCGCTGCGACAATCCGAAGGCCACGCGCACGCTGCGCAGCTTCGTGCCAACGTCAATAGTCATATTATGTAAACAAGTAACATGTTGAGGATACTCAACGAAGGGGGCGAAATTTCCGCAGTTGTAGCCCAAATTGTCAACTTTCTTTATCATCGCGCCCCTCCTTTACCGTAGTCGCGTTTCCGGAGCACATAAGATCATGTCGACGCCCTCGCTCGAATCCCTGTGGATGCCCTTCACGCCGAACCGGCAGTTCAAAGTCAAGCCGCGCATTCTTGCGAAGGCCTCGGGCATGCATTACTGGAGTGGCGATGGGCGCCAGATCCTCGATGGGGTAGCTGGCCTGTGGTGCGTCAACGCCGGTCACGGCCGCCGGGAAATCACCGAAGCGGTCGCACGGCAGCTGGAGACCATGGATTACTGCCCACCGTTCAACATGGGGCATCCCGCCGCCTATGAACTGGCGAACAAGGTGGCCGCGCTGGCGCCCGAGGGGCTGGACCATGTGTTCTTCGGCAACTCCGGCTCCGAAGCGGTGGATACCGCACTGAAGATCGCCATCGGCTATCACGCCGTGCGCGGCGAGGCGCGCCGCACGCGCATCGTCGGTCGCGTGCGCGGCTACAACGGGGTGAGCTTCGCCGGCATTTCGGTCGGCGGCATCGCGGCCAATCGCAAGATGTGGTCGGGCACATTGCTGCCTAACGTGGATCACCTGCCCCACACCCATGATCTGGCGCGCAATGCATTCACGCGCGGATTGCCCCAGCACGGCGTCGAACTCGCCAATGAGCTGGAAAAGATCATCGCCCTGCAGGACGCCTCGACGATCGCGGCCGTGATCGTCGAACCGATCGCCGGTTCGACGGGCGTATTGCTGCCGCCCGTGGGCTACCTGCAGCGCCTGCGCGACATCTGCACCAAGCACGGCATCCTGCTGATATTCGATGAAGTCATCACCGGCTTCGGTCGCACCGGTTCGCCCTTCGCCGCGCAGGAGTTCGGGGTCACCCCGGACATCATCACCTGTGCCAAGGGTCTCACCAATGGTTGCGTGCCGATGGGCGCCGCCATCGTCAGCAGGTCCATCTACGAGGCCTTCATGAAGGGTCCCGATGGCATCGAGATTTTCCACGGCTACACCTACTCGGGTCATCCGACCGCGTGTGCCGCGGGCCTTGCCACCCTGGACATCTATGCGCGCGAGAACCTGCTGACCCGCGCCAAGAGCGTCGCCACGGAATGGGAAGAGGCCTCGCATTCACTGCGCGGCCTGCCGCATGTGATCGATGTGCGCAATTACGGATTGATCCTGGGACTGGAGTTCGACTCCATTGCCGGCAAGCCCGGCGCCCGCGCGTTTGATGTTTACGTGAAGTGCTTTGAGCGCGGCCTGCTGGTACGCCAGACGGCGGATATTCTGGCTCTTTCACCGCCTCTGATCATCGAGTCCAAGCACATCGACCAGATCTTCGAGACACTGCGCTCGGTGATCAAGGCTCTGTAACGCCAAGGCTCTTCAGTCCGATCCGTGCCGTGCGACGCTGACGCGCCGCACGGCACTCCCAACGGCTCCTCACGTACCTCAATCGGCCTGCGCGACGGTGGTTGCAGCGGGCCCCGTGCCGATCAGTTTCACGCTGACGCGGCGTTGGAACGCATACT
>DASYER010000012.1:0-41002 GCA_036498905.1 Steroidobacteraceae bacterium
CGTCGGAGCCGGTACGCCCCATCCCCGACAGCGAGCCCGGATCGCCGAACAGCGTGACGGCGCACACGAACGCCAGCACCGCGGTGAGAATCGCCGGCCCCGGACCGCCCGTCGCCAACGTCACGGCGACCGCGCAGATCATGAACGCTGTGTTGTGAGTGGGACCCACCCAGGGCACCAGCAATGCATGCAGGGCGATCATTGCCATGACCGTCACTACTGCAGTGCCGTAGTCCTGAATCTTGCTGCTCGACATAGATTTGATTTGAATCCTCGGCGGCAAAGATACGTCTATTGCGCGACGGAGACCAGCACCTGCGCCAGCTGCAAGGGTTGTGACAGGAACGGCGCATGACCACTCGTGAGAGTGATCACCTGCTGCGCACGTGCGGCATATGTCGCACGCTGGATACAGGGGGCAAGCACCCGGTCTTCGCTACATACTACGTACGTGCTGGCGCGATGCTGCCACGCAGGCACGGCACACGATTGCGACAACGACTGTCCCCATTGCGGTCGCAATCGAGCCACGGCCCAGTCTTGGGTCGCGTCGGAACAATCATTGTAAAAGAGCGCGCGGGCGCGCTGCGCGTCGACACGCGTGCGGCCATCCGGCAAACGGCGAATCCAATGGCCCGGCCGGCGTTCCCCGGCCCCGCGGAGCGATGCCTGCACCGACTCCCCCGCTTCAGTCATGTACGCGCACACGTACACCAGATGCCGTACGTCCGCGTGATTTAGCGTCGCAGCCGAAACCACCATGCCACCGTATGAGTGCCCGCACAGAATCACCGGGCCCGCGAGGCGGCTGAGCAGTGCGCTCAGGTGCTGCGCATCTTCCCGGAGCCCCACGGCAACTTCGCTGGTGACACTGGGCAGTTCGACGCAGTGCACCGCAAGACGCTGCCTTTGTAAGTGTTCAGTAAGGTATTGCCAGCACCAGGCCCCATGCCACGCTCCGTGCACCAGGACGACGGTGGCCCGAGTTTCAGGCATCGGCCGGAATTTTCGGCTGCAGGAAGCGCCACGGATCGCTTTCAGAGTCACGCGGCACGGGTATTTCAATCAGCGCGGGGCCGCCCAATTCCAGTGCACGGGACAGACTTAAGCGCAGCGCTTGCGGGGAGGTGACGCGATCGCCGTGAACGCCAAAGGCATCGGCGAGTTTGAGGAAATCGGGATTACGCAAGTCCGCACCAAGTACGCGGCCCGCGAATCGCTCGCGCTGATCGCGACGCACATTCCCGTACGCATTGTTGTTGAACACCAGCGTCACGACGCCGATGCCGTACTGGACGGCCGTCGCCAGCTCCTGCACGGCAAACATGAAACCGCCGTCGCCGCAGATGGCGACGACGGGCTGGTCCGGGTGCGCGACCTTGACGCCCAGCGCGGTCGGAAAGCCCGAACCCAATGTGCCCTGGTAGCCGGAACTGATGAAGGTCCGCGGCCGGTAAACGGGGTAGGCATACCAGGCCGTGAATCCCATCTGCGATATCTCATCCGTGACTATTCCCTGTTCCGGGAGCACCTCGCGAATGGCGCGCAGATAACTGACCTGAGGTTGAACAGACTGGATGTCGGTTTCCGCAGCCGCACGCGCCGCGGCGATGGCGGCGCGGCGGCCACTGCGGTGCACAGTTTGTTTGCGCAAGGCCGCCAGCAGCGCGCGCGTGCCCGCTTGCGCGTCGGCAAGCAAAGCGATATCCGGCGGCGCGCGGCGCATCTCTACCGGATCGACGTCCAGGCGGATGCTCTTCTGGCCCGTCGGCTTCCATGGCCAACGCCACCCGGGCACTTCCAGGCGTGTACCGATGCCGAGCAGCAGATCAGTCTTCGGCCACAGACGCCACGCTGCCGCAATGTTCAAACCAAGATCATGTGCATCGCTGACTACACCGCGTCCACTGCGAAATCCGACCACCGGTGCATCCAGCAATTCGGCCAGTTCGAGAATCTCATCCGCGGCCCCCTGCGCACCACCGCCCACGAATATCATGGGGAAGCGGCTGGCCGCGATCGCACGCGCGGCGGCTGCGGCGACATCGGTATCGGGCGGCGGCACGAGAGGCCCGGCAAAGGGCGCGACGGGCACAACTGCCGCGCGCTGGGTAAATACATCCCAGGGCATCTCGAGCACCGCCGGGCCAGGTCGGCCCTGACGCATCTGCTTGAACGCTTCGGCGACGATGCCCGGCGCCTGCGCCGGATGTTCGATTCGCGCCACCCACTTGGTGAAGCCCGCCGCGGTGCCGAGCTGATCGGCCATCTCATGCAGGTGGCCGCGACCCTGATCGAGGAATGACTTCGGTACCTGGCCGGTCAGACACAGTACCGGCTGATTTGCGCCCCAGGCGGTGAGCAGCCCGGCGCCGGCATTCAACAGTCCGGGGCCCGGAACCACCGTGCAGACCGACGGGCGACCCGTCGATCGCGCATAGCCGAAGGCCATGTAACTGCACCCCTGCTCATGGCGTGCACCGATGGTACGCAGCTGCGGTTGCGCGCGGTGCAAAGCATCAAACAGACCATAGGTCTGGGCGCCGGGCAGGCCGAACACCGTGTCCACATCGTGGGCGATGAGCGCATCAACGAGTGCCTCGCCACCGGTACGATGGCCGCCGTCAGAACTCACGCCGAGAGGATCCACAGCGCGCGAATGACCCCGTAGAGCGCGCCGACGACCAGGATTGCCACGACCGGAAAGGACAGCATGGCGCCCACCTCGCGCTTTTCAGGCGCACGGATGTAGCCGACGGCGTATACGGCACGAGCCACCACGAATATCGCGCCGAGGATCGCGCCCCAGCGCGGATTCAGATACATCCCGAACAGCCAGATCGACGGAATGAAAACGACGAGCATCTCCAGGGTGTTGTAGTGAACGCGAAAAGTGCGTTCAAAAACCGGGTGTCCGACCGTAGCTGGTGCGGATATCTTGTAGCGCGCGCGGGCGCTGCCGACGAGGAAGCCGAACACCAGGTACTCCAGTACGGCGAGCAGCACCACCAGGGCAATCCACAGCATCGTCATTCTCCCTTAAAACATTGAAATGGGATTCGGCGAACTCGCCGGCACGTCCTGGACGCAATCCCAGTGCTCGACCACCATGCCATCGGTCAGCCGGAAGATATCCATCACCACGAAGCCGCGATCCTGTGGATCTCTCTTCACATGGTAGTGAATGATCACGTGATCACCGTCCACGAACGCGCGCAGCAACTTCTGGCTGGCCTGCGGGCTGGCGGCATGCACGGTCCTCAGAAAGGCCTTCAGGCTCTCCCGCCCCGGCGCCGCCATGGGGCTGTGCTGGATGTAATCCGGCGCGATGTAGCGGTCGACCTGGTCAGCATCGAGCGGTACCAGCACGTCCCGGAACAGGCCCAGCACATGATCCAGGTTGCGCTGTTCGGTTTGCGTGCGCGAGCGCGCAGGGTTGGTCGGCATCATCGTCACGCCGGCAGCGCGCCGCGGGTGGCCTCGTAGACCTGCCGTAGGGAATGCGGCGGGCGGCCGGTGAGCAGCTTGACGTGATGAGAAGCCACGGCGAAGTAGCCCTCACGGATGGCACGCTCGTACGACATCATCTCCTCGCTTCCCCAGGCGCCGGCCTTTTCATGCACCGTGCCTTCGATGTGACGCCGCGGAACACCGGCTGCATCAAAGCGCGCCTGCATGACCTCGTGCGAGACATTCACGTACCTGATCGGTCTGCCGGTGACTTCGGCGGCGATGCGCGCACAGTCCGCGAACGTCAACAGCTCGGGGCCGGTGATCTCGTACACGGCGCCTTCGTGGCCCGGCGTGGTCAGTACCGCCACCGCCGATTCCACGCAGTCTTTTTTGGAAATGAAGGCCATGCAGCCGTCCGCCGCACTCGACAGCCACTCACCGCTGGCCACGGCCCCCGGAGCGATCATGGTCGTGATCACTTCGGCATACTGGGCATCGCGCATGAAGGTGAACTGCAGGCCGCTGCGCCGCAATGATTCCTCCGTGAACAGATGGTCCTCGATCACGAAGGCCGGGCTGCGCGGATGGATTCCGACACTGGAGGTGTAAATGACATGGCGTACGCCCGCCGCCACCGCGCCATCAATCGCCGTCCTGTGTTGACGCCGGCGACGCTCGCCGACATCCAGCGTACTGATCAGCAGCAGCTTCTCTCCACCCGCGAAGGCCGCGCGCAGCGATTCGGGTTGGTCGAAATCGCCAAACCGCACCGTCGCGCCGCGCGCGGCGAAGTCGGCCAGGGCGTCCGGGTTACGCGTCACGAGCACCAGCTGCTCGGGATCGATCTTGGCCAGCAGCCGCTGTGCCGCCATGCGCCCGAATGCTCCGGACGCACCGGTAATGACAATGCTCATGCACGCACCCGGCCGGCGAGCGCCTGCGCGGAGGCCCAGTTGCCGTGCACGCCCGAGCGCAGTCGCATCGGGATCTTGATGGTCGCGATGGGTCCCTTCTCGATGTGCTGCGCCTCAAGCACATGCACCTCGGCCTGGTTTTCATCGTGGCGATCGATGATGTGCATCAGATAGCCCTCATGACCGGGAGTGGCCGACGGCACGTGCACGTGCTCCTGCATGGTGCGGTTCGGCCCCGCGAAGTACGTCGTCACCTTGCCGGTCTTCACTTCCAGGCGCGCCAGGGTGTTGAAACCGGCGCCAACCGGTCCGGACAGGATCGGCGGACCCAGGCTCACATCGACCTGCCCGAGGTAGGCGACGTTGTAGTCGAGCATCAGATCCTTGTCGGCCAGACGCGGAAAATCCGCCGGTGGCCCGATCGCAGTCTCCTCAGGGGTGTCCTTGTCACTCGACATATCAAACGTCCAGCGCACCAGGCCGCCGCCGACCTGGTACTGCGGAATGTGCAGACCACCCGCCTCGCGCATGAACTCAAAGGCCGGCACGTCGCTGACGCACATATCCACGTGCACCTTGTTGCCTTCGGTGTAGCCGTTGATGAAGTGAAATACCGAGCAGGCACGCGCGCGAAACCAGCGCAGGTCGCTGACCTTGCCGTTGCGCGGCATGATGCCGATGAAGGACTCCTTGGTGGCATCCCAGGCCCAGTGATCACCACCGGCCTTCATGCGCGCGATATCGGCGACGATCGGAAAGCCCGGGAACACCACGTGTTCCTTGGTCACGACGAAATCATGCATCAGCGCGCAGTAGGGAACTTTGAAGATATCCTCGCGGATCAACTCGCCCTTGGCATTGGTGACGAAGTACGACACTTCGTTGCTCGCAAGGCCCGTCGCCTCGTAACCGAAGTAATGCATCTCACCGGTGGCCGGATCGAAGCGCGGATGCGCGGTGACGGTCTGACTGCGCAGGCGGCCGCCGAACGTCCACTCGCCCACCGTCGCCAGCGTCTCCGGATCCACCTCCCAGGGCGGTGAGTCCTCCTTGAACGCCAGCAGGCGCCCGCCATGGAAGAACGGCGTGGTGTTGGCGGCGCCGCGGCGCTTGCCGGCAACGCTCGGATCATCCGTGTAGGGATTGCGGTAGATGCCGAACAGCGCCTTGCGCGCCTGGTGCTCGAGCATCCAGCGTTCGGTGCGGATGTAGCGCTGCTTGAAATCCACATGTCCCGCGCCATCGAAGGCGAAGCTGCGCACCATGCCATCGCCGCTGAGGAAGGTGTCCCTGCCGAGCAGTGGCGGGTACTGGGGATCCGGCACCGACTGGTACCAGCAGCCGCGGATTTCCGGCGGCAGCTTGCCTTCGACCACCAGGTCATAAATATCGCACTCGATGCGGGAGGGCAGATTGTGCCCCGAGTAGTCCATGGTCTGCGGAAATGGAGCGGTCATGAGCTTGGTCTCCGAAACGGGAATGTCAGGTCACAACGAAATAGCGTACGAAGTTACCGTCCGTTCGCCGCTCGCCTAAGCCGACGAACACATGCCGCATCAGCCAGTCATGCTTGCCGGCGGCCACTTCAAATGACGGTGTGGAGCGCAGATAATACTCCGACGGATCCACGATCGGACCACCCTTGAAGGCCATGTCACGCAGCTTCTGCATGGTGTCGGGGCTGCGCCCCCACAAGTGCCCGCGGTTACGCATCAGAATCAGTGCGCCGTCATCCGCCTCCAGCATGTAGCGGGCATCAAAGGACACCACATCATCCGGGCGGAACAGGGCGTAGTCACCACCGCTGTTCGGCACCGCCTTGCCATTCAGGCGTGGTCCGCGAATCTCCCCGCTGTCCACATACACCGCGCCGCGCATGGCCCCGCTGGGCATGCCGGGGATCGTCTGCACCCGCGTGAAGCGCAGGCGGATTTCGAAGACAAATTCAAGTTTCGGCGCGGGACCGGCCCCGGCGGCAGGCGGCTGTTCAGACATGCTCAGGTACCCTGTGGCTTGCGTTTGATGATCAGTTCAGGTGGCCGCTTGCGCGCAATGCGCTCGCCGCGACCCGGGAAACGCGCCAGCACCGGGCCGTCCCACAGACGGATGAATCGCTCGCGGAACAGCCACTCCCCGGCCACCTTCACGACCGAATCCTCGTAGTAGCCGGTGAACCGTAGCGTATAGGGTGGCTCGCCACGGCACTCCGTCACGAATGCAAAGGAGCGAACATGGCAGCGCTCGCCATCACCCGTGACCTGAGTCTGGGTCACGTGGTGCTGACGTCCCGGAAATCCGGGCGAGTTCGCGTAGTGCTCGATCAGTTCGCGAATCCCCTCATGGCCCTTCCACACGTCCGGATCCTCGAACACCTCCTCGACCAGCACCGCATCCGGCGTGAAGCAGGAGACGAAGGATTCAACATCCCCCGTGTCCAGCGCCCAGCAGTATTTCGCGATCAGGTCCTGGATGGCCAACCGGTCTTCAATGCCGGGTTTGTTGGGTCGGGACATCTGTAGATCCTCGTCTTTAGAAACTGGCGGCCCCGCCGTCGACCAGGAAATCCACTCCGGTGACGAAGGCCGACTCACTACTGGCCAGAAACAGCACCGCGGCGGCAACCTCCTCGGGGGTCCCCATGCGGTGCATCGGAACATTGCGGATCATCTGTGCACGCAGGGCCGGAATGGCCTGCGGCGGCAGACCGCCCGTGCGCCCGATGATGGGCGTGTCGGTCGGACCGGGGCTCACCACATTGACGCGGATCCCCTTGCCCACCAGCTCCGCGGCGAAACAGCGGCCCAGCGCGCGCAGGCCGGCCTTGCTGGCGGCATACACCGAGCCGGCCGGAATGCCCTTCAGGGCCCCGATCGAACCGGTGAGAACGATCGATGAGCCGGCGCGCAGCAGCGGCAGTGCCTGCTGTACGGTAAAGAAGACTCCCTTCAGATTGACATCATGAATGTTGTCCCAGTCCTGCTCGGTGACCTTCTCGATGGGCTGGAACGCGCCGATGCCCGCATTCACGAACAACACATCGATGTGGTCAAGCTGCGGGCCCAGTTGCGCGAAGAGCGCGGCGATCTGGCCCATATCAGAGATGTCCGAACGGATGGCGACGGCACCAAGTCCGATTTCGATCTCGGCGTTGTGCAGGGTGTGCGAGTCGCGGCCGGTGATAACCACCTTCGCGCCCTCCTGCGCGAAAGCCCGCGCGGCGGCGAGGCCAATGCCGCTGTTGCCACCGATGACCACGACGTTCTTAGCGGTGAACCGATCGCTCATGTACGCCCCCTTGAGATGGCGTCGAGTATGGGCAATCCCCGCCCCCTCTTGCAGTGCGGCCCCTATGCTAGTATTTGGAATACCACTTAGGCCAGCCCCGGCCGACTACCCAGCGGCGGGGGCCGCAGTGGATGCGGCGCCGGTCGCCAGCGCATCACTACTGGTCAGTGCGAGCGCCGCCGCAGTGGGATTGAGGCTGTCGACCATGGAACTGGGCATGAGAATCGTCGCCCCGCGCTCCTTGGTGGTCTCGTAAATGATGTTCATGGCGCGCAGCTGCAGCGCCCAGGGATGGCCGGCGTACACCGCGGCGGCCTCGACAAACTTGCCGGCGATTTCAGCCTCCGCGGAACCGAGAATGACGCGCGCCTGCTTCTCACGCTCGGCCTGGGCCTGGCGCGACATGGCGTTCTGCAGTGCTTCGGGGATGGCCACGTCGCGAATCTCGACCGAGTTCACCGTGATTCCCCACGGCGCAGTCTTTTGGCTGATCTCGACTTTCAGTTGTTCGTCAGCATCCTTGCGGTCCGACAGCAACGCCGCCAGCATCGAGGAGCCGATCATCTCGCGCAGCGAGGTCTGCGCCACCCGATCGATCGCTTCGCGGTAGTTGGTGATAGCCAGTGCCGCCTTCTCGGCGTCCTGCACGCGCCAAAAGATGATGGCATCGACATTGACCGGCACTGTGTCCCGTGTCAGCGCCTGCTCGGCATTGAAAGCCGTTGTTTGAATACGTTCGTCGATGATGGCGACCACGGTGTCGAGAACCGGGATGATCATGAACAAGCCCGCGCCCCTCACGCTTTGCAGTTTTCCCATTCTCAGAATCACGAATTTCTGCCAGACGTTGGCCATCTTCAGCGATGACGCCAGCACGGCGGCAAGCACAAACAATGGGATTGCCGCAAAGAGGTTGTTTCGGTAACCGGCCAGCAATCCGCAGGCCGCCAGGACAAACACCAGAAATGAGGTGACAGGATTCATCGGGATTCCTCCGCACACACAGGTGGTTTCTTATAACGCCGGGCGCGCCGGTGGGTCCGCGACCGTCATGCTAGTATCGTTGCTACCACTTCAAATGTGTAATGAGATTGTGAGTGAGACCCTGCAACGCGCGCAGCTGTCGGAGTTCCTGAAGAGCTGCCGCGCCCGCCGCGAACCCACTTCGGTCGGATTGATGCCGACCGCACGGCGCCGCAGCAAGGGGCTGCGCCGCGAGGATGTCGCGGCCCTCGCGGGTCTGTCGGCCACCTGGTACACGTGGCTTGAGCAAGGCCGCAACGTGCACCCCTCGGAGCAGATCCTCGAGCGCCTGAGTGGCGCACTGGGTCTGTCCGCTGCCGAACGGGACTATCTGTTCATGCTCGCGCAACGGCGGCCGCCCCGGCAGGTACCCAACCACGGCGAGACGCTGCGCCCGGCCGTCCAAAGGATGCTCGACGCGGTCAATGTCCCGGCGCTGGTCCATACGCGTCGGTGGGACGTGGTGGCCTGGAATGCCATATGGACCCGCTGCTTTCCGGATTTTGGTCAACGCCCGGTCGATGATCGGAATCTGCTGCGCATCCTGCTCACCGCCGCGGACTTCCAGCGCAATCCGGATGAGCAGGAAGAGATTGCCCGGCGCATCCTGCCCACGGTGCGACTGGACTACACGCAGGCCGGAGATGATCCTGCCTTCGACGAATTGATCGAAGAGCTGTCCGCCGCCTGCCCGTTCTTTGATCGCCTCTGGCACAGCCCCGAAATCAGTCACTTCCCGGAAGGGATCTACACGACAACCTATCCTCGCGTCGGCCCCATTACTTTTGAACATACCGCCTACAGCGTGGCCGCAAGCCCGAACTTGCGGCTGTTGATGTTCAGTCCCGCCGATGCGCACAGTGCGGAGAAATTCTCGCAGTTGATGCGACAGCAGCAATGAGGCGACGCCTCGCCCTGCTCCTGCTCGCCCTGTGCGCTCCCGGCGCGGGATGCGCCAGCACAGTCCTGCACTACATCGCAGGTCCGGTGGCCAGCGAAGATCTCGTGCGAATCCCCGCGACCGATTGGCTGATCGCCAGCGGCATGAACGTCGGCCGACCCGCACACCTGTATCTGATCGATACGGTGCACAAATCCGCCTCGATTCTCTTTCCAATGGATGCCGCAACGGCGTCGGTGACCCCGCAGCCCGCCGGCACCTGCAAGGGACCCCCCGATCTGGCCCGCCTGTCGACGGATGGTCTGGCGCTGCGTCGCGGCGCCGGTGGCCTGCACACGCTGTATGCCGCCAATCATGGCGATCGCATGGCCATCGAGTTCTTCACCGTCGATGTCCGGGGCGGCACGCCCCGGCTACGCTGGACAGACTGCGCACCCCTGCCTCCCGGCATTTTGCCGAATGCCGTCACGACGCTGCCGGACGGCGGGCTGCTGGTCATCAGCTTCTATGATCCCACCGACAAAGGCGCCTGGGCACGCATGGCCGCCGGCGGGAACACCGGGCGCATCCTGCAGTGGCACGCCGGGCGCGGCTACGAAGCCGTCGCCAACAGTGCGACGTCCGGGGGTAACGGGATTGAAACCAGTGCCGATGGCAATCTGATCTACGCCAGCTCCTGGAGTGCGCGCCGGCTCGTGATCCTCTCGCGCCAGGATGGAGCGCGCCGCGAAATTCCATTGGGCTTCATGCCGGACAACATTCATCGCCTCGCGGACGGATCACTCCTGATCGCCGGACAGCGCACCACGGTCGGGGCCATCCAGGCCTGCACCGGCGCACCGTGTCCGCAGCCCTGGGTGGTCGCCCGCGTGCAGCCACGCAGCGGCCGCATCCAGCAGCTGCTCTCGGGCAACGGCTCGGCCGCCATTTCCTACGCCTGCGGCGCGCTGGCCGTGAATGACACCGTGTACGTTACGGCGCGCGGTGATGAACGCATCGCCTACGCGGCCTTTGCGCCCCTGTGAGCCAGCAAAACCTGCCTGACCGCTGGCCCGGCGCCGTGCACGGCTGGACGGCGGTGGGACTGCTGGCACTGGCCTCGATCGGCTCGCAGTTCGACCGCACCGTCATCAGTTTGATGACCGAGCCACTGAAGCGAACCTTCGCACTGGATGACACCCACTTCGGGATGCTGCAGAGCATTCCATTCGGCATCTTCTACGTGCTGGCCTGCGTGCCCATCGGAGCCCTGGCGGACCGGTATTCGCGCCGGATGATCATCGTGATCGGCGTCGGGCTCTTCAGCCTGTTTGCAATGGGTTCGGGCCTGGCGCGCAGCTTCACCCAGTTGTTCGTGACCCGCATCGGCGTCGCAGTGGGGGAAGCCAGCCTCACGCCGGCCGCGCTGTCGATGCTGAGCGATCTCTTCCCGTCTGAGCGGTTGAGCCGCCCGGTGAGCGGATTTCTCATGAGCGCTCCGGTGGGCCAGGGACTTGCCTTGATCGGCGGCGGCAGTCTGCTGCAGTGGCTGACGACTTCCTCGGCACTCGCGCGAGTCCCGCTCTCACACCTGGCACCCTGGCAGGCCGCATTCATCATCATCGGCGCACCCGTGCTGTTGCTGGTGCCGCTGTTCCTCATGCTCAAAGAGCCGCTGCGCAGGGGACCCGGCGCGGCCGGATCGCTGCCGCTGCGGGAGGTTGGCGCCGTGCTGCGCACGCGCGCAGCGGCCATCGTGCCGATGTTCGCAGGCTTCGCCATGGTGAACCTGGTCTCATATACCTTCTTACTCTGGACGCCGGCATTTCTGCAGCGCACCTATGCCTGGAACACAGCGCAAAGCGGCGCGGCCTTTGGTCTGATCATTCTGATTTGCGGCACCAGCGGCGTGTTCTGTGCGGGCTGGCTCAGCGACCGACTGGCGCGTCGCGGCCACCTGGACGCGCAGCTGCGGGTGGCCGCCTTCGGCTATGTGGGCTGCGGGCTGTTCGGTGCGGCCGCACCGCTGATGCCCTCGGCCCCGCTGGCGCTGGCGGCGCTCGCTCCGGCGATATTCCTGAGCATGATGCCCTACCCCTGCGCGGGGACTGCCATCCAGCTCATCATCCCGAACCGGGCACGCGCGCAGGTGACGGCGATCTACGTGACGATGACCACGCTGGTGGGCCTGGTGGTCGGGCCGGTCGTGGTGGGCTTGATGACCGACCACGTATTCCACGATCCGGCGCAGATCCGCTACTCGCTCGCAATCGTGATCGGGATCGCCGCCCCGGTGATGGTCCTGCTGCTGCTCAAGGCACTGCGGCCCTTCCGGGCGCTGCGCGAACTCAGAAACGCTCAGTGATCGGCGTCTTCACGAAGCCTTCCGGATAGTCCTCGACTTCGTTGCCGACAATTGTGAATTCCTTACGGCGACCGCTGAACCTCGACTCAAGCTCCATGTAGCCGCGCGGGTCAAAGAGCGGTGTGGCGCTCATGCCGTAGATTCCCGTCGCATCCTTCTTGTCGCAGGTGTACAGGCTCCCCTGCTGCACGAAGTTCCTCTTGCCGTGCTCCAGCATGCCGTCCATGGCTGCCTTGAGGGTGTAGTGCATGGTCATGAAATTGAAGCCCAGCGGATAGATGTCCTCGACCGTCACTTCGGCAACCCCATTGCGCCCGGCCACATCCGGATACATCTTCCAGCCGGGCACCTTGCTGGCGACATAGCGGGCGTCGTCAAGATTCGACAGCTTCACGACGGTTGTCATCTGCGCGCCCAGCGCCACGGCGGCACGACAGCGCTCAATGCCCTCGTCGAGCTCGGTTTTGGGGTCGGCGTTGGTGCGCGCGATCAGAATGCAATCGGTGCCCTCAAGCGCCGCAAGCGCCGCCTTTACTTTCTCGTAGTAGCGCTCGCGCGGCAGCAGCTTCGTCGACTCCTCCATGTCACTGGAGTCCTCCAGCTGCAACGCCGTGGCACCGGCGCGAGCCATCCGTTTGGCGGCCCGATAGACGGCGAGCGGACCGCCGTAGCCGTTCTCGATGTCGGCCGCGAGTGGCAGTGGTGAGGTCTGGCTGATGCGGCTCGTAATCCATTCGATGTCGGTGAGATTCGTGAACCCATAGTCCAAGACACCATTCATGGCGATGGAGACTTCCCCGCCGCTGAGCATCATGGCCGGGAAGCCCACCATTTCAACGGCCCGCGCCGAAGCGCAGTCGTATACACAGGGCGCCACGACGCACGCCGTGGCCTGCTGCAGAATCTGTCGTAATGATGGTTTGGCCATTTGCACTGCTTCCTTGGAAGAATAATTTACGGGATGACCGGCTCCGGGGCGCCGCGCATGCAGGCATCGAGGTGGATGAGCACCATATCGGCCATCCGCATCCGGGTTTCGACCGTCGCGCTTGCCATATGCGGGGTCAGCACCACGTTCGCACAGTCACGCAGTGCTTGCGGCACATTGGGCTCATCTTCATACACATCGAGCGCGGCGCCCCCCAGCCGCCCATCCTGAAGGGCCGCGATCAGGGCGGTCTCATCGACGACGGAGCCACGCGCGACATTGATCAGAACGCCCGAAGGTCCTAAGGTTTCAATCACCGCCGCATTCGCCAGATGCCGGGTAGCGGCCGTTGCCGGACAGGTCAGGACCAGCACATCGCTGGCGCGGGCCAACGACAGCGCATCGGCGTGATAGGTGTAGGGGGAATTCTTAGGGCGCGGATTCATGTACGCGATGGTCCCGAACGGCGCCAGACGGGCTGCCACGGCCGATCCGATCTGCCCCAGGCCTACCACCCCGAAGCGCCGACCCGTGACCTTGCGGCCCAACGGCCGATCACCTTTGAGCCAGTCGCCGCGGCGCACATAGGCATCGGCGGCCGGGATACCGCGCAACAGGCCAATCAGCACTCCCACCGCCAGATCCGCGACGTCCTCAGTGAGCGCCCCCGGCGTGGTGCCCACCCGCACGCCGCGGCTGTGCGCCAACGGCAGATCGACTTTATCGACGCCGACGCCATTGATGGCAATGACACCCAGGGACGGCAGCGCCGTCATCAGCGCATTGCTGCAGCCGATATGGCCGCCGGTGACGACGGCACGTACCGTTGCCGCCCGCTCCTGCAACCACGCCGAGCGCTCCGCATCGCTGAGTTCAAACCAGCGGATGACCTCGAAGCGCTCAGCCAATGCGGCTTCGAGATAGGGCGAGAACGGACAAAGTTGCAGCGCCGCTGCGCGTGGTTGCGTCATGGCAGCTCTTCAAATGACCGCGAGAATGCCGCCATCCACGTACAGCGTTTGGCCATTCACGAAATTCGACGCATCGGAGGCGAGGAAAACCGCGGCGCCATGCAGGTCCTGCATCGTTCCCCAGCGGCCCGCCGGGGTGCGCTTGCGCAGCCACTCATCGAAGGTCGGATCCTCGTACAGCGCCCGGTTCAGCGGCGTGGCGAAATAGCCGGGACCAATCGCATTGATCTGCAGACCATAGCGGGCCCAATCCGCGCACATACCCTTGGTGAGGTTCTTGACGGCGCCCTTCGAGGCGGTGTACGGCGCGATGCCGGGCCGCGCAAGTTCACACTGTACGCTGCCGACATTGATGATTTTGCCGCGGCCGCGCCCGATCATGTACGGCGCGACCGCCTTGCTGACGTAGTAGACGCTGTCCAGATTGGTGGCCATGAGTTCGCGCCAGTCATCATCCGCGAACTTCTCCAGCGGCGCGCGGCGCTGAATCCCGGCGTTGTTCACCAGTATGTCGAGCGGCCCGATCTGCTCCTCGATGGCCCTGGCTGCGGCAGCACTGCCGGCCGCGTCGGTCACATCAAAACAGCTCACCCCGACCTGCGCTCCCCCGGCACGCAGCTGCGCGGCGGCCGCTTCCAGTGCCGCCGGCGTGCGCCCGTTCAGAATCACGCTGGCGCCCGCCATGGACAAGCCTTCGGCGATGGCGAAGCCGATGCCGCGCGCGGCACCGGTCACCAAGGCGCGCCTTCCGGCCAGACTGAAGAGACTCATGCACGGCTCATTTTCAAAAAGAGACCCCTCGCATGATATCGTGAACGTCCCCACCAGAGATGCCCTCATGCTCGCTGCGATCTGTCACGGCAAGAAGGATTTGAGGATCGAACCGATCACGGAGCGCCCACTCGCGCCGGATGAAGTGCGGGTCGCCGTCGCCTTCGGCGGGATCTGTGGTTCGGATATGCACTACTTTCATCGCGGGGCGGTCGGGGACTTCATGGTTCGCGAACCGCTGGCGCTGGGCCATGAAATCTCGGGTGTGGTGGTCGAAACGGGCGCTGACGTCGCCGCCATCGCCCCGGGAATGAAGGCCGCTCTCGACCCCAGCCGGCCGTGCCGCAGCTGCAGCTATTGCCGTGCGGGGCGCAGCAATCTGTGTACGAACATGTTCTTCCTGGGAAGCGCCGCGCGCTTTCCCCATGTGCAGGGGGGCTTTGCTCAACACCTTGTGCTGCACGCTGATCAGATCATCCCGGTAGCGGATGACACCGATTTGTTGAAGCTCTCGGTCGCCGAACCCCTGTCGGTGGGCTTGCATGCCGTAAACCGGGCGGGCGCTGTGCAGGGTAAGCGCGTCCTGATCACAGGCTCCGGTCCGATCGGTCTGCTTACGGCGCGCAGCGCCCGCCTCGCGGGTGCGGTAGAGATAGTCGCCACGGACATCGCTGAGTGGCCGCTGGAAGTTGCGCGCCGCCACATGGGCGCCTCTGAAACGATCAACGTCGCAACCCACGCCGCAGCTCTGGAAAAATACGCGGTTGATGGCGGGTATTTCGACGTGGCCTTCGAAGCCTCCGGATCGGCGGCGGCGCTGGAATCGATCTTCAAGGTGATCCGTCGTGGTGGACGAATCGTGCAGGTGGGCATGCTGCCCGCCGGCACGGCGCCGGTACCGGTCAATGTCCTGCAGTCGCGGGAAATTGAACTGGTCGGAGCCTTCCGGGCACACGATGAATTTCGGCAGGCGGTCCGGCTGATCACCGCCGGCATCATCGATGTGACCCCGATCCTCTCCGGCACCTACCCCTTGTCGCAGGCCGTCACGGCCCTGGAGCTGGCCGGCGACCGTACTCGCGTGGTGAAGCTGCATCTTGCCGTGAACCCGTGAAGTGATCCGCGCCATTGTCGTCATGGGGGTCACCGCCAGCGGCAAGTCGACGCTGGGCAAGGCCCTGGCTCAGGCGCTCGGCTGGCAGTTTCAGGAGGGCGACACGCTGCATCCGGCGGCGAACATCAGGAAGATGGCGGCGGGCATTGCACTGAATGATGAGGATCGGCGTCCTTTTCTCGACGGCATTGCCCAGGTGCTCACCGAAGCACGATCCCCTGGCATTGTGGTGTCCTGCTCAGCCCTCAAGCGCAGCTACCGCGACCGGATCCGCGCGGCAGATCCCGACGCACTTTTCGTGCTCCCCGTTGTGAGTCGCGATCAACTTCAAAAGCGACTGCAAGGGCGTGCCCAGCATTTCATGCCGGCCTCACTGTTGGACAGTCAACTGGCGACACTCGAACCTCCGGGTGCCGATGAATGCGTGCTGCAGATACCCGGTGATGAAACGCTGGATGCCCAAGTGCAACGCACTCTCACCGCAGTGAAGCTGATTGCGACCGACGCTTTCAAATAGCAAAGGTTCGCGGCATTAAGGCCGAGAGGGTCAACCTCGATAAGGCTGTCGCGTTGCCGTTTTAGGGATATCGTGCGCAGACGAGGACTTCGACCATGAAGCGCTATTCGCTGCTCTGCTGCCTGACCTCAGCCCTGCTGTGCGCTGCAACAACGGCGGGCGCCCATCACTCCTTTGCCATGTTTGATCGGAGCCGCACGGAAACGGTTGCCGGGACCGTCAAGCAGTTCGAACTCATCAATCCGCACGGATGGCTGCGCATCATGGTTTCAGACGCCAAGGGGGTACAGAGCGAATGGCCACTGGAACTGGGGGGTGCCGGCCAGCTGGAGCGATTCGGGTGGACTTCGGATGCCGTTCATCCCGGCGACAAAGTCATGGTCCGACTGCACCCGCTGCGTGACGGCTCATATGGCGGTCAGCTTGTCGCCGTAACCTTGCCGAACGGCAAGGTGCTCGGGCAGCGACCGGTTGCCGCTCCGTAGCGGGCGGTCTCGATATGCCGAAATCATCGATGCAGGCAGTCGCCGCGGTGGTGCTGGCCGTATGGCTGACGCCGCTGCTTGCGGCCGACGCTCAGGATTGGAAGGCGTACTCCTATCCCGAGGCCGGGTTTGCCATTCAGTTTCCCGCACCCCCCACCATCGAAAAGACCACCATCAGGACTTCCGCCGGCGTGTCCCTGCCAATGGTGCGCTACGCGGTGCGACAGGACCGCAGCCTCTACACGCTGAGCATCGTGGACTATTCGAGCACGAACGCGGACGGGGTCAGCACGATCGCCGCAGCGGAGAAGTCATTTGGCGCTTCCGGTAAGGTAACGGTGGCGATCGATGCGCGGGTCAACCGCTCCTACGGACGCGAGTTGAGCATAAGCGGCACGGACGCAAGCCGCTCGGCCGTCGCCATATTCTTCGTCAACAAGCATCTCTACACACTGGTCGGTCAGTCACTGCCGCCCAATGCCATCGAAAGGTCCGGTGATGCCATCCGCTTCGAGGAATCGCTGCAGCTCATCGGCGACAACGGCGGCGCCGGAGGGTTCGGTCGCTTCGGAGGAGCCGGGGGCGGCCGCTTCAGGGGCGGCCCGAATCCGCAGGCCCTGAGCGCCTGCGCGGGCAAATCAGTGGGCGAAAGCGTCCAACTGGATACCCCCGGCGGGGCGGTACCTGCGACCTGCACCCTGGTCGCCCGACCGAGCGGACCTGCGCCTTAGGGCTGAATTGCCCCCTTGTGACCGCCCTCACGGCTGGATCCCACTCCATCCAGTAACGTCCGAGCGGCATAGCCTCTTCCGACCGGCCCGATCCAGGCGCGCAAATGGACTATTCACGTATCCGGAGTTTTGTCATTCGCCATCGAATCACGATCCGCGGCCTGTCGTTGATCATGGTGGCTGGACTGCTCGGACTCTACTTCGCCTACAAAGTCGACATCTTCCCGAACGAGGGCGGCGTCGCGGCTCACGAAAACGCGGTCGAAATCGACGAAATGCTCCTGCTGGGGGCCTTGGTCACCCTGGCGCTGCTTATGTTCGGCATTCAGCAGTATCTTGCGCAGAAGCGCGAGATGGCGAAGCGCATCGACGCCGAGCGTCGGGTGCGCGAATTGGCTTATGAGGACGGTCTTACCGGCCTACCCAACCGTCGCCAATTCGACGAAGCGCTCAAGGCCGCGCTCGCCGCGCCGCCGCGCGCTGACGCCGCGCACGGCATATTTCTGCTCGATCTCAATGGCTTCAAGAAGGTCAACGACGTTCATGGTCATGCGGTCGGTGATGAAGTACTGATCATTGTCGGACAGCGCTTGCGAATGGCAATGCGCGAAGGAAGCATTGTGGCCCGCTTCGGCGGCGATGAGTTTGCCATCCTGGCTTCGCATCTGGCGGGGCCGGAGGCCGCCACCAGTCTCGCGCTGCGGGTCATCGATGCGCTGGCGACGCCGGTCGCTGCAGGCGGGTCCGTCCACCACCTGGGGGTGGGCATCGGGATCGCGCTCGTACCCACTGACGCGGCCACGATTGACGAAGCACTGCGCAAGGCGGACATCGCCCTGTACCGCGCCAAGTCGGAGCGCCGCTCGGCCCTGCGCTTTTATGAATCCGCGATGGATGTTCGAGTCCAGGAGCGCGCCGCCATGGAACGTGCACTGCACGAGGCCATTGAAAAGGGGCGGATCGAGACGATGTATCAGCCGACCGTGGATCTGCGAACGCGCAAAATCATCGGATTTGAGGCAGTACCTTACTGGGTCGACCCGCAACAGGGTGCGGTTGCGCGCGAACGGTTCATCGAAATTGCCGAGGAGGCCGGATTGATCCACGGCCTGGCAGAAGGCGTGTTGCGCCAGGCCTGCGAGGCAGCACAGGCGTGGCCCGACTACGTTCAGCTCTCGATCGACATTTATCCCACCCAGCTGAAGGATCGTTCCCTGCCGCAGCGCATTCTGCAGATTCTGGAGCAAACCGGGCTGCCCCCGGCCCGGCTGGAAATGGAAATCACCGAAAGTGCGCTGGTTGCCGACATGGAGAACGCGCAGCAGGTGTTGGGTGCGCTGCGCACGGCAGGTGTCCGGATTGCACTCGATAATTTCGGAACCGGCTATTCAAGCCTCTATCACCTGCGCAATTTCAAACTCGACAAGATCAAGATCGACCGCAGCTTCATTCAAGCCATGGGCTCCGAGCGTGCGAGCGCGGGCATCGTCAACGCGCTGGTCGGACTCGGACATGGATTGGAACTTACCATCGCGGCCGATGGCGTGGAAGGTGCCGATCAGGAGGCTTCCCTGGTGCGCAGCGGCTGCGAGCAGGGACAGGGACAATTCTTCAGTGCCCCGATCCGCGCGACCGAAATTGCGGGGTTGTTCGGCAGTGAGGCTACCGCCTCACTGCGCCTGCTGGCCCGTATATGAGTCGATCGCAAGTGCCGCGTTCGACTTCCTGCGCCGCAGGGTGCGCAGGGCGGCAACAAAGGGGCCGACGAGGAAGCCGTTGAGGGTACGGTGCGGGTTGTTCTCACCCAACTCCTCAAGCGATGCGCCCCAGACAATGTTTTCGCCCGGTTTCGGCCAATAAAGTGTGCCGAACAGGTAGTCCCACAGCGTCAGGCCACCGGTGATCCCAAGATTCACATTCATGTGCTGCGGCAGGGCACCGTGGTGAAAGTGATGCATGTACGGAGCGTAGAAGATCCGATTGATGCGCTTGCCAAATGAGACGCGCACATGGGTGTGCTCGAAGATCTCCAGTATCGTGAAGATCGCCAGACACACAGTGACCGAGTAGATCGAAGCGGCGCTATAGGTCATGCCGAGCGTGTAAATCAGCCCTCCGGCAATGAGTCCGCTGCCGACACCGGTATAGGTGTTGCGGATGAACATATCCACCGGATGGGTACGCACGCCGAAGGGATGCAGCACCTCGGCCGAGTGATGGCCCTTATGGAACTCCCAGAAGAACGGCACCACATGTCCCTGGTAGTGCCACATGAAGCGGCCGAAATCGCGCGCCAGCAAAACCAGGAGAACCTGCAAGGCGATCGTGAAGCCATTTTCGGGCAGCTGCACCGGGGAGTGTCCGAAGCGGTTCAGCAGCCAGGACTGCACCAGCGCCGGCCCCAGGGTCACGCCCAACAGGCCGAAAAAATTCATCACGATTGAGAATGGCAGCCACAACATGTCGAAGCGGAACGATGCGTGCCGATAGAACGAACCGGGCAGCAGGTAGCGCAATGCGCCTTTGAGCGAGAATTTGCTGCCCGGCTCATCGATCGGTTGCGCATACGAGAACCGCTGCACGCCGGCTCGATCGCGCCGGTTGAGCGACAGGCAATAGATGAGCAGCCCGACCAGCAAAAACCAGACGAGCGAATGGGCGATGTTCTGCAGGCTGCCGAGCGCGAACTGCACGAGCGAGGATTTCTGCGCGTGCTCAAGCGGCAGCAGAAAGGCGTAGATCGACTGGGGCAGATGCTGCATGCCCGCTGAATCTTACCCGCTTCAGCGGCATTCGAACATTAACGTCGGGTGGCGTAATTGGTGGGCCGTGTAGGGATCGAACCTACGACCAATTGATTAAGAGTCAACTGCTCTACCAGCTGAGCTAACGGCCCTGATTGTCCTGCAGTCATCTGCGGGCGGCGATTCTATCCGAACTGGCCCGCTGCCGTGCAAGCCAAATTGGGGTGGACGATGGGACTCGAACCCACGACGGCCGGGATCACAACCCGGGGCTCTACCAACTGAGCTACGTCCACCATCGAAACTCGTGTCTGCGCATGCCCGCGCCTGGTGGCGCGCCCGGCAGGACTCGAACCTGCGACCCTCGGCTTAGAAGGCCGATGCTCTATCCACTGAGCTACGGGCGCACAGCAAAATCTGCGACTTCGCCGCAAGTCCGCGCCGGATCCTGACGTTCGTTACTGGTCGGGGCAGCAGGATTTGAACCTGCGACCCTCTGCTCCCAAAGCAGATGCGCTACCAGACTGCGCCATGCCCCGCCCCACCGCGACCGCGGATCCTGACGGACTATACCTTCAGACCCAAGCCAGCGGGGGCCGGCATGATACGGAGGCCCCCGCAAACCGTCAATTTGACCGCCGAGCAGTCGGCATTTCAGGCCCGCCGCCACTCGGTGCGGCCGTCCGGGCGGTCCTCGAGGATGACCCCCTGGGCTGCCAGCAGGTCGCGGATGCGGTCCGCTTCCGGGAAGTCTTTGTTCTTGCGCGCCGCAAGCCGCTTGGCGACCCAGTCGTCAATGGCTGCCACGTCCAGGCCGGACGCGGCAGCCGTTGGCTCCGAGGCCGTCGTGGGGGTCAACGGGTCGCCTTCGACCGGCGGCGTACGCAGGCGCGCCCACTGCTCCGGTGCCAACTGGGCGATTCCGAGCACCCCCGCCAGGACCCGCAGTTCCGCCGCGATCTGGCTGGACAGCCCCGCCTTGCCCTCCCGTTTGGCCACGTTCAGGTCGCGCGTCATGTTCTGCAGCACGGCCACCGCCTCGGGCGTGTTGAAGTCGTCATCCATCGCAGCGCGGAAGGCTGCGGTGTAGCGGCTCACCGGCGCCGGGGTCGCCGGTTCGACCTCACGCAGCGCGCTGTAGATGCGCTCCAGCGCGGCGGTCGCCTGCGTCAGCTGCTCGAAGCTGTAGTTGACCGGGCCGCGGTAATGACTGGAGACCACGAAGTAGCGGATCACCTCCGCGTGCCGCACTCGCTTCAGTGCCGCGGCAATCGTCTCGAAATTTCCCAACGACTTCGACATCTTCGTATCGTCGCGGTTGAGAAAGCCGTTGTGCATCCACACCTGCGCAAAGGTGTCGCCGCTGGACGCACACGATTGGGCAATCTCATTCTCGTGGTGTGGAAACTTCAGATCCATCCCGCCGCCATGAATATCGAAGCGGGTGCCCAGAATCGCCTCGGACATCACCGAGCATTCGATGTGCCAGCCCGGCCGCCCGGCGCCCCAGGGCGAGGGCCAGGCCGGCTCGCCGGGTTTGGCCATTTTCCACAGCACGAAATCCAGCGGATCACGCTTGTTGGCATCCACCGCCACCCGTTCCCCGGCACTCAGCTCGTCGAGCAGTTCGCCAGAGAGGGCGCCGTAGGGTGCGAACTTGCGCACCCCGAACATCACATCGCCGCTGCCGGAGACATAGGCATACCCTTTCTCGATCAGGCGCGAAGTCATCGCGATCATGCCCGCAACATGCGCCGTCGCCCGCGGCTCGTGATCCGGCGGCAGGATGCCCAGCGCATCGTAGTCGCGGTGCATGAAGCCGATATACCGCTCGGTAAATGTATCGATGCTCTCGCCGCGCTCGGCCGCCCGCTTGATGATCTTGTCATCGATATCGGTGATGTTGCGGACAAAGCTCACGACAAAGCCACTGAACATCAGATAGCGGCGCACGACGTCGAATGCGATTTTGGAACGCGCATGGCCCACGTGGCACAGGTCATAGACCGTATCGCCGCACAGATACATGCTGATCCGCCCCGGTTGCAGCGGCTGCAGGGGCTCCTTCGTCCGCGACAGCGAATTGAATATACGAATCATGCCGATAGGTTACGCGAATCGCGCCAGTCGGGCCTGCGCTGCACCATCAGGCATCGCACGCAGCAATGGCGCCAGCTCCGGTCCGTGGGTCAGCCCGGTGAGGGCGACTCGCAGCGGCTGAAATAGCGCCTTGCCTTTGCGCCCGGTCGCACTCCCCGTGGCGGCTGCGATCGCCCGGAAGTCGCCCGGACCGGACCCGGCCGCATGCGCGGCGGCGGCAAAGAAATCCTGGCCTGCCTCATTGATCACGGCCTGCTCGGCCGCCCCCATCACGGGCAACTCGCCGAACACGATCTCGCGCCATTGCGTGACATCCTCGGGCAGCACGATATTGGGTCGTACGGCCTCAATGAAGGCCGTCCGCGTCATGCTCGACAGCCCGGGCGGCAGCTGCGGGTCCAGCCATGCATCGAGCTGCTCAGCGCTCATGTGTTTGACGGACTCCTTCTGCCAGGCCCGCAGCTGCGCGGCATCAAAGTGGGCCGGTGCCCGCCCCAGATGGGCGGGTTCGAAGGCGCGGGCCATCGCCGAAAGATCCAGCAATGCGTTGTCCGGGCTGGAGTGCCCCAGGCGGAACAGCAGATTGCACAGTGCGGTGGCGGTGAAGCCCTGCTCTCGATACTCGCGCACCGTCGCGGCCCCATGACGCTTGGACAAAGGAGTGCCGTCGGCGCCGAACAGCAGCGCGACATGGCCGAACGCCGGCACCGGCAGCCGCAGCGCCTGCAGGATCAATATCTGTCGCGGCGAATTGGTGAGATGATCTTCACCGCGCAGCACGTGGGTCACGCCCATTGCCGCATCATCCACGGCATTGCTGAAGAAGAACGCAGCCGATCCGTCGGCACGCCGCACGATGAAATCACCGATGTCGTCGCTCAGGAAGCTCTGAGCTCCATGGACGAAATCGATGAACTCGACCCGCTCACCCAGTGGCACACGGAAACGCAGCGTTGCGGGTAGGCCCGCGGCACGTTTGGCGGCCCGTTGCGTCGGGCTCAGGTGCCGGCAGGTACCGGCATAGCGCGGCGGCCTGCCGGCGGCGATCTGGGATTTGCGTGACACTTCCAGTTCGAGGGCGGTGCAGTAGCACTCGTAGACCCGCTCGGCGGCCTGCAGAGTGGCAAAGTGCCGGGCATAGCTCGCGACGCGCTGCGACTGGCGGTACGGCCCCCGGGCATCCTCGCGGCCGGGGCCCGCGTCCCAATTCAGACCCAGCCAGGTCAGGTCCTCCTGCTGATTGCGAACGAACTCCTCACTGCTGCGTGTGGCATCGGTGTCCTCGATGCGCAGGATGAAGCGACCCCCGACCCGCCGGGCGAGCAGGAAGCTGAACAGCGCCGTACGGGCGTTTCCGAGGTGCAGATTGCCGCTGGGGCTGGGCGCGAATCGCGTTACGGTGGCCGCCTGGGCCGCCAGGGCAATCGCCGCCCGTTCGGAAGTCTCAGTCATAGGGCAGATTTTACGATGAATTCGAGGCCGCCTTGAAACACCATCGGGTCAAGGCGGTCCAAGTTGCTAGAATCGACCCTCCAAGCACCCGCCAGACGAAGTAAAGATACATGATGATCGACAGACGCCTCGTTTCGTTCCTCGCGGTGGCGGTGTTCGCTGTCACGCTGGGCGGCACTCTCGGCACTCCGGCGCACGCCGCCGACGCGCCGGCTCACACCACCGCGGCCGACCCGCAGGTGCGCGTCACCACCAATTTGGGTATTTTCGTCATCGAGCTGTACCCGCAGCGCGCGCCGCTCACCGTGGCCAACTTCCTGCTTTACATCAAAGATGGCCTGTACACCCAGACCCTGATCCATCGGGTGGTTCCCGGTTTCCTGGTCCAGGGCGGCGGCTTCTCGGCGGCCGACGAATCGCTCAAGACGACCCGTGGGTCGATACCCAATGAATCCGGCAACGGTCTGCAGAACAAGCGCGGCTGGGTCGGACTGGCGCGCACCGAGGCGCCCCACAGCGGCAACTGCCAGTTTTACGTCAATCTGGCCGACAACCCGGAGCTGGATCCCCTGCCGGTGCGCTGGGGGTACACCGTGTTCGGCAAGGTCATCGAGGGAATGGACGTCGTCGACAAGATCAGCGACGTACCCACCGGCGCGGAGGGCAAATTCAAGAGCGATGCCCCGCTGACGCACGTGGTCATTGAAAAAGTCGAGCTGGTGGGACCGGGTGGCATCAAGCAGGATGGCCCCACGTCGCTGGCACCAGCCCCCAATGGATCCGAGGTCCTGTCGCCAAACTGAAGGCCCATGGCTGAGCTGTTCGTCTCCGACCTGCACCTGGACGCACAGTCCGCCGCGGCCAACGAACGTTTCCTGAGCTTCCTCAGGCAGGAAGCCGCCGCGGCCCGGGTGCTGTACATCCTGGGCGACCTGTTCGAGGCATGGATCGGCGATGATGACCCAGACCCGGTCAAAGCCCGCATCTGCGATGGATTACGGCAGCTGACCGATCGCGGCGTGCCCTGCTTTGTGCTGCACGGAAATCGGGACTTCCTGTTGGGCGAGCAGTTCGCGGCACGCACCGGCTGCCGGCTGCTGCCTGATCCGGTGATCGCGACCTTCGAGGAGGAGCGCGTCCTTCTGACTCACGGGGATGCCCTGTGCGTCGATGATCATCCCTACCAGGAACTGCGCACCACCGTGCGCGCGCCGGTGTGGCAGCAACGGTATCTGAAACTGCCGCTGTCCAGCCGGGAGCTGCTGGCCGGGCAGGCCCGGCGCGGCAGCCAGGCACACACCTCGCGCACCATCCACTACGTCATGGATGTCAACGCGGCGGCCGTCGCCGCCGTATGGCGCACGGGCGTCAGCCGCATCATCCACGGGCACACGCATCGTCCCGGGATCCACTCAGCCGTGTTCGAGGGGCGCCCGGTCGAGCGCATCGTGCTCGGGGCCTGGTACGAACAGGGCAGTTACCTGCTGCGCGATTCCGGGCGCTACGAGCTGCGCACGCTTTAGATCAGTGTGCGGCCGGGGCCGATGAGCCCGCAGGCGCCCGGTGATGGCGCGCATAGGCCTCAGCTTCGACGATACCCTGGTATTTCTTGAACTGAGTCTCGCTCAGGACGGGCTTCAGTTTGGCCATCGCGGCATCTTCGATCTTCTGATGATTCTGGTGGGCGATCTGAACATCGGTGTTCTGTTCGCGCTCCTGCTTCATGGAAGCGCCCAGGTTGGTGCGTTCCTCATCGAGGATCTGCTCGAACTTCGGCTTCTGCGCATCGGTCAGCGACAGCTGCGTGGCGAGCTGCGCCATGCGCGCATGCGGGTCGGGCGCGGCGCCAGCCGCGGGGGCCTGCGCCAGCACGGTGGTCGCACCGAGGCAGAACGCGCACAGCGCGCCGATCATCACCCATGGCTTCTTCATCATTCTTCAGACTCCCAAACTGTTTTTCAAAGCGCGCACCGCAGGCGTCGGCGATGGTAGCCGCAGCAGCCGCTGGATGACCAGCGCCATCGGTACGCTGAACGCAAAGGTATGGGCCATGAGGCCGTTCAGGACGCTATAGACGGTATAGGTGGGCGGCGCCGGCGAAAAGAGCGCCAGCACGACGTTGTGCATGAAGACCCAGGCAAAAATGCCATAGAACAGCGCGGCGAGAGTGGCTTCGATGGATCTGGCGCGCAACGCGGGCCAGATCATGGCGAACACAATTCCCCAAATCACCGCCGTCAGGAAATGGATGCACACGCCGATTACGAAGGCGGTGACACCAAGAGCGCGCACTCCCGGGCCAAAGCTCAGCACCGCGGTATTCTCGGCGATGCCGTAGGCGCTGGTCAGATGCAGCAGGCGCACCCATACGATCAGTTCGTATATCCAACTGGTCACGGCGCCCACCACGCCACCGATCAGCCCGGCGCGCAGCGTTGCCGCTGTTCTCGAGGTCGCGTGTACCGCAATGCCTGTCGCCGTCATGGTTTTCTCCCAGGTAAAGACCTTCAGCCTGATCGCGGGAGTGTCAGCGTGGCCTGCAGGCCGCGCTGTGGCAAGTTCGACAGTGTCAGGGCGCCGCCGTGAGCCTGCGCGATGTCACGTGCGATGCACAGCCCCAGACCGGTGCCCCCGGTGTCGCGGTTGCGCGAGGATTCGATCCGGTAGTAGGGCTCAAATACCCGCGCCAGATACTCCGCCGGTATCCCGGGGCCCTGGTCGCGGACCGCGATGGTGACAGCCGCGCCATCCTGCAGATGGACGCTGACGCCGCCGCCGAACTTGGTGGCGTTGGAGATGAGGTTGGTGAGGCAGCGCTTCAGTGCCATGGGCTTGCCGGCGTAGAGCACGCGTACCCGCCCGTGCACTTCGAAGGGCGTGCCCATTTCGGCAAACTCCCCCTGCAGCGTCCCGAGCAGCTCGTTGATATCCACGGCCTCGGCGGGCTCGTCGTCATTGAGCCCGCGCAGCAGCGTCAGGGCACCGTGCACCATATTCTCCATCTCATCGAGATCCCGGTCGACGCGAAACTGCATGTCCGGATCATCGATCGTGGTCACGCGCAGGCGCAGCCGCGTCAGCGGCGTCTTCAGATCATGCGACATGGCCGCGAGCACCCGGGTGCGACTGTCGACGTAGCGCTGCATGCGCTCCTGCATGGTGTTGAACGCGCGGGCCGCATCGCGCAGCTCCCGCGAGCCGCGCTCGACCAGCGGCGGCTGGCGCAGATCGCGACCCACCGCCTCCGCGGCGCGCGCCAGGTCGGACAGCGGCCGGGTGATGCCGCGGGTCACCACATAGACCGCGACGGCCACCAGCAACGCCAGCAGTATCAGATTGAACAGCAGCGAGCGGGGGAGCGGTGCGCCGCGCTGTCCCTGCGCCAGCCGGAAGAGCAGATTGTCGCCACCGGGAATGCCGACACTGACATCGTATAGCTGGCCGCCGCGCTCAAAGGTTTCGGCGCCCGGCCGCGCGAGAGTCATGGCGGGTTTGGCCGTATCGGTGGTCGGCACCACGGCCACGTGGTAGCCGGGCCCGAACAGGAACTTCAGCTGCTGCTCCAACGACTGCCTGAAATCCGGCAGCGGAGTCGGCAGGCCCGGGGGCGCGAGCAGCGGCTCGAGCACCCGCTGCGGCGGCGGACGCTGCCGGCGAAACTGCGAGCGCGGCCAGTTCTGCAGCAGCGCGCTGCCCTCGATCCGTTCGCCGGGCTGTAGCAGTTGCATCGACGCGGTCATGTCGACCACGCGTCGTGACCACTCGCGCACCGACGCCTGCACTAAGGTTCGATCGCGCTCCCGGGACACCAGGAACAGGGAAATGAGCGAGGCCGCCAGCACTCCGATGAGCACAGCGATGAACAGCTGACCAAAGAGAGACCGCGGCCAGAGGGACTCTCGCCAGCCGCGTGAGCGTACCCTTCCCTCAAGCGGTCTCGACCGCAACCCCAATAACGTACCCTTCTCCGTAGACCGTTTTTATAATCTGCGATGCACGCGCGTCATCTCCCAACAGCTGGCGCAAACGGCTGACGCGCACGTCGATGCTGCGATCCTGAGGATCCGCTTCGCGTCCGCGCAGCAAGGTGGCCAGCTGCGAGCGTGACAGAACCCGGCTCGGGGAGCCCAGCAATACCGTCAGCAGACGGTATTCCGCCCCGCTCAGTGCCACCGATCCCCCTTCAGTATCCGTCAGAGTACGGGTAGTTGTGTTGAGCTGCCAGCCGCCGAAGCGGAAACTGCGCACCACGGTCGAGTCCGGGTCCTTGGGTGCATGGGCGGCCCGCCGCAGCACCGCCTTGATCCGCACCAGCAGCTCGCGCGGGTTGAAGGGCTTGGCCAGATAGTCATCGGCGCCGATCTCCAGCCCCACGATGCGATCGACATCCTCGCCGCGGGCCGTGAGCATGATGATCGGCACCTGGGAGTGTCGGCGCAGTTCCCGGCACAGCGCCAGGCCATCATCGCCAGGCAGCATCAGGTCCAGTACGATCAGGTCGAAATGAGTGTGTTGCATCGCCGCAGACATGCCCTTGCCGTCGGCAACGGGTGTTGTGCGAAAGCCATTGGTCTCGAGATACTTGGCCAACAATGCGCGGATTTCGCGATCATCATCGACAATCAGGATATGTGGTTGGTCGGTCATGGCTTGAAGCATCCTGCCCCGGTACGTGACCGAAGCTGAGTATTTGTAAGAGATTGTTTAATACAACCCGTCCAGCGAACTTTGAGAGTCTTCGCATTTGCGTCCAACGCGCGACCCGTCCAAACGGAGACAGCAATTGTCACGACTGAGTTGCATCCTGTCAGCACTTTTAATCATCGGTACCACTGCGGGGCTGAGCAGCTGCACGACGACCCTCGCCACACGGGCGCCCCGCGGCGTCGATCTGGGCGGCGAGTGGCAGATCGATCTTGCCCTGAGTGACTTCCCACAGGAAGCGGTTCCGAGCCAAGCTGCTGTTACCGGTGCGCCGGATCTGTCGGGCGGCACGGGGGGCCAGACGGGCAGACGGGGTGGTCGCGGCGGCCGTGGCATGGGCCGGGCGACCGGAGGAGCCCCGCAGGGGGGCGGCCGCGCCGGATCCCCGGAACATCACTTCGCCATGCCACCGCATCTGTCAATCAGCCAGAGCGCGACGGGGCTGACGGTGAACATCACCATGCCCGATGGCAAGCACGTCACCAACACGTATGTGTCAGGTGAGAAAAGCACTGTCACCACGACGCGCGGTATGGCTGATCGGACCTTGGGCTGGCAGGGGCACGGTTATCTGATCCGCACCAAGGTGGGCGAGAAGGGTCCGCAGTCGGACGTGGTCTATTCCTTGGATGATGATCAGACGCTCTCGGTCATCTCCACCATCACCAACTCGGGCATCTATGACTTCCAGTACACGCTGGAATACGACCGCGTGAAGCCTTAGAGCACCCGTGTCATGGCGGCCCCGAATGAAAGCGGAACTGATCATCGGGCGTCGTGGCCAGTTGCGCCTCCCGGCTCGCCAGCACCTGGAGCCGCTCGCGCCAGTTGAGGCCGCTAGCGTGCGCGGCCTGGATCGCCAGGCGCAGATACAGCTGGAAGTGCCGTGCCTCGGAGCTCTGCAGCTGGGCGTAGAACCGGTCCAGCGGCGCAGGCAAACGCGGCGCGAGCGCCGCGAAGCGCTCCGCGGAGCGCGCCTCGATCAAAGACCCGGTCAGCAGCAGGTCGAGTTTGCGATGCGGTTCTGAGGTGCGCGACAGCGCCCGCAGGCCGCCGGCGTAGCGGCCGGGCTTGGCCCGCGTGAAGGGTACGTTCAATTCCTTCATCAGCGCCTGCACCTGCTCGAAGTGCCGCAGCTCCTCGCGCGCCAGGCGCGACAGGGCCAAAGTCATGGCGTCATCTTCGGGGTACGCGAAAATCAGCGCCAATGCCGTAGAGGCCGCTTTTTTCTCGCAGCCCAGATGATCCACGAGCAGTTCCTGCCAGCGTTCGCACGCCGCGGCGACCCACCCTTCGGGTGTTGCGCCCAGCAGGATCTGCTGCGGCAACGCCGCGCTCACGCAGCCAATTCCCGCGCGCGCAGTTGCGCCAGCGCCTCGCCGATGGCAGCGGCTGCATCCTGCGCCGAGTCGAACCGGTCCGCGGGTGATTTTGCCAGCAGCCGGTGCACGAGGGGCTGCAGCTCGGCGTGCGCCTCCGGCAATGTCGGCAGCGGCGATTTGCGATGCATATAGATAATCGCCATCGGATTTTCGGCCATATACGGCTTACGACCCGTGAGCATTTCAAACAGGATGATCCCCAGACTGTACAGGTCGCTGCGCACATCGATCGGCTCACCATGTCCCTGCTCCGGGCTCATGTAATGCGGTGTGCCGATGATCTGCCCGACATCCGTGATGTCCGCCTCCAGCGCCGCATCCTTGGCCAGACCGAAATCGATGAGCGCAACGCCACCATCCCGCCGCAACATGACATTGGCGGGCTTCAGATCGCGGTGCAGAACCCCGGTGGCGTGCACGGCGGCCAGTCCCCGCGCGATGGCCTGCGCGGTCAGCAGGGCGTCCGTCGCGCGCAGCGGCGCGCGCAGTCGCCGTCGCAGATCACCGGCATCGAAATATTCCATGATCATGTAGGCATGTTCATCGCTGATCCCTAAGTCGTACACCTTCACGACGAACTGCGGGTCCACCCGCTGCGCCATGTCGTGCTCCTGCAGGAGCCGCCGGAAGGCATGGTCCAGTTCCGAGTCGCTCGTCACGTCACGTGCGACCTTGATGGCCACGAGTTCCCCGCGCACGTCACTTTCGGCCACGTGCAGCTCGGCAAAATGTCCGGTGGCCAGGGTGCGGATGCGTCGATAGCAGGGAATGCGCGCGCCACTGAAGCGCTGCTCCTGCGCCAGCTGGCCCGAGTGAAGACGCTGCGCGCGCGCATTCGATTGCAGCGCAGCGGCGCCGGAGATCGCCGCCAGCAGCGCCTCGGAGGATTCCCCATTGCGGCCGACGGCGGCGCAGGCACCGGCATTGAGCGCTGACTCGCACAGCGCATCCCCGGACTGTTCGCCCAGAAATACGATCGGTGCGAAGCCGGCCCGCACCGTCAGGCGCGTGAGTTCCTCGATGCTGCGCGCGGCTCCGTCAAGGTCGCACCACAGATGATCCAGCAGCGCGACATCGAAACCCTGGGCGCGGATTTCCTCGGGCAGCGACCCGCGCGTCACCGGGTTGTATTCGACAACCTCCGACTGCAGCCAGCGGATTTCAACGCTGCTGCGCAGTCGTGCATGCAAGGCAGGATCGTCGCCGATCACCAAGAGGCGCATGCGACAGTTTACCGCACGGGCGAATTTGCGATCGGGTGACGTTCGTACCAGCTGCGCGCCTGCGCGGTCGAAAGTTTGAGACCCACCGCAAGGTCCCCGACATTGGTGCCCGTCGGACCGGTATGGACCAAATCGCCCGCGGCTGCCAGGGCCGATTGGGAGTCCGCGGCCAACAAACTGCGCTCCACGTCGAGCCCGGCGACGGTCACGCGGGCGCAGGTCTCCCCGTCCACCAAAGCACCTGCATCATCGGTGGGGCCATCGGTGCCATCCGTTCCGGCGGCGAGGAACAGCAAATCCTCCTCCCCGGCGATGAGTCGCGCCGCCGCCAGCGCCAGGTGCTGGTTGCGGCCGCCCCGACCGGGGCTCGGGGGCAAGCGCACCACCGACTCCCCGCCCCAGACGCACACCTGCGCCGCACTCAAACACAGCTCATGAGTCAGGCGCACCGCCAACCGATCCGCATCACCCTCGAACCGTCCATCGCTGATCCAGGTGCGCAGGTCCGCCGCGCGCACGCCCACCGCCTGCATGGCGTCTTCGATCCGGGCGATGATGCGGCGGGTCACCTGGTCCGCGGCGGTGGCCACCGGGCCGAGAATGCCGCTGCCGATGACGGCCGGATCATCCCCGGGCACGTCGGACACAAACAATGCCAGCGCCGCACGGCCTTTGAGACGGGCCGTCAACCCACCGCCCTTGAGGCGCGAGATCGTACGCCGGCGTGCATTCAGTTCGCCGATGTCCTCACCGCTGGCCAGGCCGGCGGCATTGAGCTGCCGCAGGTCCTGCAGGGTGCTGCCGGGCATCAGCACCTCCACCAGGCTGGAGGCACCACCGGAGATCAGGAACACCGGCATCACCGCCGCCGGCATTTCCGCCACGAATTCGAACAGGCGTTGGCCGGCGCGCAGCGAGCGCTCATCAGGCATCGGATGGCTGCTCTCCATGATCTCGACGCCGGGCAGCGACTCCACGCCGACCTCGAGGTGGCCATCCTTGGCGATGATGAGCATGCGCAGGATGCTGCCACCCAAGGCGTCATGCGCCCCCAGGGCCATCGCGCAGGCGGCCTTGCCCACCGCCGCCACGTGGTAACGCGTGGCCGGGTTGCTCGCGGCAATGAGGGGTTTGAGAGTGTCGGCCGTGCGACGTCGTCCGTCCACGGCCGCGAGACCCGCCTGCAGCAATTCGAGTAATAGCTGACGGCGCGGATCGTTGTCGGTCACGGTCAGCGCACGACGCGCAGGGGTCCGCGGCGCTCGTCGCGGCGCAGCGCCCTGGCGGCATCAGAGCGCTCGTTCTGCAGGCGTTGCAGATACTCCGGCGTCACATCTCCGGTGATATAGGAACCTGAGAAGCACGAGGTATCAAACTGAGTGATCTTTGCATTGTCATGCAGGCAGGCCGCGACCAGGTCGGGCAGATCCTGGTAGATCAGCCAGTCGGCCCCGATGACGCGCTCGATTTCCTCGTCCGTGCGCCCGCTGGCGACCAGTTCACTGGCGGCCGGCATGTCGATGCCGTAGACGTTCGGGAAGCGCACCGGCGGCGCGGCCGATGCGAAATACACCTTGCGCGCGCCGGCTTCGCGCGCCACTTCGACGATCTGTGCGGAGGTGGTGCCGCGCACGATGGAATCATCCACCAGCAGTACGGTCTTGCCGCGGAATTCCATGTCCACGGCATTGAGCTTGCGGCGCACGGATTTCTCGCGCATTTCCTGTCCGGGCATGATGAAGGTGCGGCCGATATAGCGATTCTTGGTGAACCCCTCGCGATACTTCAGACCCAGTCGCTGTGCCAGCTGCAGCGCCGCGGTGCGGCTGGTATCAGGGATCGGGATGACTACATCGATGTCATGGTCCGGTCGGGCCCGCAGAATTTTTTCCGCGAGCCGATCACCCATGCGCATGCGGGCACGATACACCGAGATGTTGTCCATGATCGAGTCCGGACGCGCGAAGTACACGTACTCGAATATGCACGGCGTGTGCTGGACACTCGCGACCAGCTGCTGTGAATGCAGCCTGCCCTGCTCATCGATGAACACGGCCTCACCCGGACCGATATCACGCACGAGCTGGAATGAGAGCATGTCGAGTGCGACGCTCTCCGAAGCCAGCATCCACTCAGGACCCTTGGCCGTCTCGCGCCGACCCAGAACCAGGGGCCGGATGCCATTGGGATCACGGAAGCCGAGAATGCCATGGCCGATCACCATCGCAACGACCGCGTAGCCGCCGCGGCAGCGACGGTAGACCGCGTTCAGCGCCGCGAAAATATCGCCCGGTGTGACCCGGGGCGTTCCGACGCGCTGCAGCTCCGAGGCGAATACATTGAGCAGCACTTCCGAATCGGAGGTCGTGTTCAGGTGACGGCGGTCCTCGCGGATCAGCACATCCGCCAGCTCCAGGGCATTGGTGAGGTTGCCGTTATGGGCCAGGCAGATACCGTAGGGTGCGTTCACATAAAAGGGTTGCGCCTCGGTGGCCCCGTCGGCGCCCGCGGTGGGATAGCGCACATGGCCAATCCCGATGTCGCCGCGCAACTCCAGCATGTCATGCTGCTGGAACGCGTCGCGCACCAGACCGCTGCCCTTGCGAATGGACAACGCGCCACCGGCCGCCGTGGCGATACCGGCGGCATCCTGGCCGCGGTGCTGCAGCACGGTGAGTGCATCGTACAGACGTTGATTGACGGGACTGGTCCCGACGATCCCCACTAATCCGCACATGCCCGACCTCCTGCTTGAGTCTTAAGGCACCACAAGATTTGCCGCCGCAACCTCGCGATGCTTGAACCGACTGCCACCCAGCGACCACAGCACCGCCGCCGCGTCCTGCCCGAACGGCAGCAAGACCGACTCGTGCCACCACGGCTCAGAATCCAGTCGCACGACCTGACACACGATCACGGCCGCCCCGACGATCACCACGCCGCGCAACAGGCCGAACACCAGGCCGAGGAAGCGGTCAATGCCCGTGAACAGCGACAGGCGCACGAAGTAGCTGATGATGCTGCCGATCGCATGGCCCAGCAGCAGCACCGCCAGGAACAGGATCAGCCTGGCGACCCAGGGACGCACCGTGTCCTGTCGCAGTACCCCGCCCAGGTGAGGCTCCAGCACGCCTGCAAAATGCCAGGCCACGAAGGCGGCGACGATCCAGGTTATGAGGGCGATGACTTCGCGTAACAAGCCTCGCAGCAGGCCTACCGTGGCTGAAATGACCACAGTCGCGATAATCAGGTAGTCGGCAGTGTTGAGATGGAAAGAGGGGTGCATCAGGCCTGTTACGGGCAGAAATGGCGCGGGAGATTGTACTAGAGCTGCACTGCAAACGTGCAGGCGGCCTCACGTTTTTCATCGCCGGACGACTTCACCACCCTTTTCCCCCGCCGCCTTGAGGCGCCCCTGCAGCTTCTGGGCGCCGGCACGATCCCGCTCGGCGCCCACCCGCACCCGGAACAGCTTATGACCGTTGCGGGTGGCATCCGAAACCGATGCGCTGAAACCATGGGCCTTCAGGCTGGCGACCAGCCGCGCGGCATTCTCGCGACTGCTGAAGGTGCCGAGTTGGACGGTCCACGCCGATGCGCCGTGGGGCGCCGCGGCTGGCGGGGCGGGCGGCCTGGGGCGGCCCGGATGCGTTGTCGGGGGAGCCGCCGTCCGGGGTGCCGGCGTTTCCGGCGCGCGAAGGGCCGGCTGCGGCGAGCCGTTCACGACCGAAGGTGCGCTGGCCACGGCCGGCGAGGCGCTGTCGGGCGCGGCCGGTTCGCTGGCCTGCCGCACGGACGTGGAGGCCGCCACCGGCGCGCTGTTCGCATGCGTCGATGCGCCCAGGTCCATGGTGTAGGAGCGCATCGGCGCCTGATCCGGTTGGACCGGCGACGGCGGCAGCTCGGGCCGCGGTCCGCTCAGCAGCTCCGGCACGAGCAGCACCAGCAGGACGACCAGGATGACGCCGCCGGTGAGTCTCTCTTTGGCTTGCTGTTCCAAATCGGCCTCAGTATCGCTTCATTGTAGCTGAAGCCATTCGAGCGCCGCGGTCACCGTGCTGAAACTGCCGAATACCAGTACCCGATCTCCCGGCCGGGCGAGGTTGCGCGCCAGCACACAACCCTCGGCCACCGAAGCGGCCTGTTCGGTCACACGCACATGCGGCGCCAGGCGCGCCGCAAGTTGCGCTGCCGTTGCGCCCCGCGGACCCGGCAGTGCGCAGGCGATCCACAGCTGCGCTGACTGCGCGAGCACGCGGGCAATCTCACCGGCGTCCTTGTCCTGGAGTATTCCGCACACCGCAAGCGTGCGGCCCGCGACCGGGCGCTGCGCCAGATTGGCCTTGAGGACCTGCGCCGCCGGTTCGTTGTGCGACACGTCCAGGATCCATTCGACCGGCCCTGCGATGATCTGAAAACGTCCCGCGATCTCGACTTTCGACAATGCCGTGGCGATCAGTTCACGACTCAATGGCGGACAGCGCCAATTGGGGCCTGCGATGCGCGCGAGCGATTCGACCGCGGCCAGCGCCGTGGCCGCATTGCGATACTGAATCTCACCTGCGAGCCGTGGCGCGGGAATACCCGTGATCGCAGCGTGCAATCCCCGGTAGGTCCAGCCGTCAGTGCCGATCTGCCAGCTGAACTGGCGCTCGGCCACCACGCCTTGCGCACCCAGCTGCTCGATGGCGGCATACACACTCGCGGGCATCTGCGGCGTGCCGAGCACGGCGGGTTGGTGCGCGCGGAATATCCCGGCCTTCTCGGCACCAATGGCATCCAGTGTGTCGCCCAGCCAGTCGCGATGGTCGAAACCGACCGAACACAGCACGCCGACATCCGCATCCACCAGATTGACGGCATCCAGCCGCCCGCCCAATCCCACTTCCAGCACTGCCACGTCCATCTTTCGGTCGGCGAACAGCAGCAGCGCCGCCAGAGTGTTGTACTCAAAGAAGGTCAGCGTCGTGCTGCCCCGCGCCGCCTCGATGCGGTCGAATACATCAACCAGTTCCGCATCGGTGGCTTCGCGCCCCGCGACGCGGATGCGCTCGTTATAGCGCAGCAGGTGCGGGGAGGTGAGCGTGCCGGCCCGAAGTCCCAGCGCCAGCAGCAACGCTTCAAGTGTCGCGACGGTGGAGCCTTTGCCGTTGGTGCCGGCCACGGTGATGACCCGATACGCAGGGCGATCCACGCCCAGTGTTCGTGCCACGGCCCCCACCCGCCCCAGCCCCAGATCGATGGCGCGGGCGTGTACCTGCTCCTGCAACGCCAGCCATTGCGCCAGCGTGCGCGTGCCCGGCTTCATCTATGCCGCGTGCGCGGGCAACTTCATCAGCATGTTCAGCATGCCGCCGATGCGATCGCGCATGTCGCGCCGATCGACAATCATGTCGACTGCGCCGTGTTCGAGCTGAAACTCGCTGCGCTGGAATCCTTCGGGCAAAGTCTCACGCATGGTCTGCTGGATGATGCGCGGACCGGTGAAGCCGATGAGCGCGCGCGGCTCGGCCAGATTCAGGTCACCGAGCATCGCCAGACTCGCGGACACCCCGCCCATGGTCGGGTCGGTCATCACCGCCACATAGGGCAACCGCGCATGGGCCAGTTTCGCGAGCGCCGCGCTGGTCTTGGCCATCTGCTGCAAGGAGAACAGCGCCTCCTGCATGCGCGCCCCACCACTGGAGGTGAAGCACACGAGCGGCATGCGCTGGGCAATGCAATGTTCGACGGCGCGCCGGAAGCGCTCGCCCACCACCGAGCCCATCGAGCCGCCCAGGAACTGGAATTCGAAGGCACTCGCGACCACCGGGTTGCCGAGCAGCCGGCCGGCCAGCACCACCAGGGCATCTTTTTCCCCGGTCGCCTTCTGCGCCTGGGCCAGGCGGTCCTTGTAGCGTTTGCTGTCCTTGAACTTCAGGATGTCTTCGGGCTGGACCCCTGCGCCGATTTCGACCTTCTCACCCTCGTCGAGGAACCAGTTCAGGCGCTGGCGTGCGCCGATGCGGGTGTGATGACTGCATTTGGGGCAAACGTAAAGGTTACGTTCAAGCTCAGCCCGATACAGCACTGCATCGCAGGCCGGGCACTTGCTCCACAGGCCCTCGGGAACCGAGCGCGTGCGGCGCTCGGTCTTGATGCGCGAGGGCATGATCTTTTCGAACCACGACATGGCTATTCCAGTGATCTACCTTGGGGGTGGTTCATAGGATCATAGCCGATACCGGACCCGCCGCCTCCTCGGGCAGCCCGAAGGCCTGCGGGTAGCGTACCTTCCAGAAATAAAGGCCGTGGGCAGGAGCGGTTGGCGCACTGCGAGTCCGATCGCGCGAGGCCAGCACCTCGGCTGCCCACTGCGGCGGCGCCTTTCCCACACCCACCGCCAGCAGCAGTCCGACGAGGTTGCGCACCATGTGATGCACGAAGGCGTTGGCAGTGGCTTCGATGATCACCCGGTCCCCAACGCGCGTGGCCTCAAGCCCGTACAGCCGGCGCACGGGCGAGCGGGCCTGACAACCGGCGGCGCGAAAGGCGCTGAAATCATGCTCACCCAGCAACAGCGCGGCGGCCGCATTCATCGGTTCGACCGCCAGCGGACGGTAGACCAGCGCCGCACGTTGTGCGGCGAGGGCCGAGCGACCCAGGCGATTGAGGATGAGATAGCGGTAGGTACGGCTCTCCGCGCTGTAGCGGGCGTGGAAATGCGCAGGGACCGTGCGCGCCCAGCGGACGCTGATGCTGTCGGGCAGATGCGAATTCGCGCCCAGTACCCAGCCGTGCTCGCCGCGCACGGCGGCGGTGTCAAAATGAACGATCTGTCCCAGGGCGTGGACCCCGGCATCGGTGCGCCCGGCGCACACCAGGCTCACCGGTTCTGCGGCAACGCGACTGAAGGCGCCTTCCGCAGTCTCCTGCACGCTGCTGACGCCGGCCTGCTGGGTCTGCCAGCCGGCGAACGGCGCGCCGTCGTACTCGAGCGCGACGGCAATCCGTGGCAAGGGTCTTAAGGCTCAGCCGGGCAGCGACTCAATGAGGCGCTGGGCTTCCTGCTTCTGCGCCACCGAGCCTTCGGTCACGACTTCCTCGAGGATGTTTCGCGCGCCCTCCGGATCGCCCATATCCATGTAGGCGCGAGCCAGATCCAGCTTCGTGCCCACTTCGCTCATGGTCACCGGCTCCAGATCCGGCAACGCCAGATCTTCGGTGCCCAGCCGCTGGGTCTGCGCAAAAGCCGCATCGGGAATGGTGGCGGTGCCGACATCCAGGTCCAGGCCCTGATGGCCATTTGCCTGCGCCGGGGGCTGCACTTCAGGCATCCCCAGGTTGAAGTCCAGGTCGCTCGAGAGCGCGGCGAGACTGGCCGTCGCACCGATGTCGTGCTCGGCGCCCTCGATGCTGATCGGCGCATCGGTCGCGGAGCCATCAAACTGCCACGAGCCGGTCGGCGTCTCGGCCGGGTCCGCGCCGAATCCCGGAGTGCGATGTTCTGCCGTTTCCAGCAGACGGCGCGAACGTTCATCCAGGCCTGCGACCATGGTCGGAGCGTCGGCACCCGCACCCAGAGCCGGCTGATCCACCGTGTCCAGGGAGTTCAGATCCAGCCCCAGATCATCGATGGCCAGCTCCGCGGTCTGATCGACATGTGCGTTCTGCTGCAGCACCTTCTCGACCTTCTGACGGACCGTCGCGGCACCATTCGCGCCGGCCAACGGCTGCTCGATGGTGGGCGATTCCTGGGTAACACCGTCGTTCAAGCCGCCGAAGCGCGCCGCCGCCATGCGGCCCGCGGTCATTTCCTGAGTCGAGCCGGTACCATCGCCGCTGGACACGGTGTCCGAGTGCAGCGCCAGGTTCTTGTCGGTCGCCATCGCCGCGGCCGACTCGGCGGTCGCGTCGCGTTCACCGATGGCGGTGCCGATATCCAAATCGATGTCGTCAGCCGCGCGGTTCACGGCCGAAGGAGAACCGAGGACATCAAAGTCGATGCCGCTGCTCTGCCCACCTTCCAGATCCAGATCCACGCCTGCCGCGGCCGCACCGCTGACGGCGGCGCCCGCTGCGAACAGCGGATCCTCGGGAGCCAGCTGCTTGCCCATGATGAGGATCTTTTCCCACTCGCCCGGCGCTGCCTCGGCACGGGTGCTGGCGAGTTCATGGGCGCTGTGCAGGAACTGCTCCTTGTTGCCCCAGACGAAGAAGACTTCGAGCAACTTGAGCTTCAGATCGCGCCGCGCAGGATCGCGGGCGATGGCGATGCGTACCAGATCGGCGGCCTGATCGTACAGGCCATAGGCCATGTGAAAATCAGCTTCGGCCAGCGGATCGCCCTGATCCAGGTTGACCGCGGTTTCCGCGCTGATCGTCTGGTCAGCGGCGATATGCGGTGCACGGGTGCTCGTGCCGCCGTCGAACCGCGGCTTCATGTGACTGCCGGACTCTTCGACCAGCATCGACTCATCACGCAGCGGCTTCAGCGGCTGGGTATCGAAGGCCGACTCGCGCTCACCGGGGAGGGTCGAATCGTGACTGGAGTTCAGATTGCCCAGCGAATCATCAAAGCTGCTCTGGCGACGCTCGCGCCACGCACGCAGGCCGATCAGGGCCGCACCCGCAACGATCAACGCGGCCAATGCCCACCAGTATTTCAGCAGGATGTCCAAGATGGAGCCGCTGCTTTGCGCAACCACCGGAACCGACACGACATGCGGTCGGCGCCTCACCGCCGGCGCCGAAGCCGTCGCGCCGCTATCGGTGGCAACCGGCGCGGAGGCCGGCGCTTCGTTTGCGGCCGTGCTCTGCTCGGCTGCAGGAGCAGGAGCTGAAGCGGTCTGCGGCGCTGCGGGGGTCGCCGCGGGGGGCGGAGGCGGCGGCACCTCGGCCGCTTGCTTGCCGGCGCTTTGCGCCGCAAGTTGCGCCTGCAGCCTGGCCAGATCGGCATTGCGTACCTGCAGCAGCCGCTGCGACTCATCGAGCTGCGACTGCAACTGTTGGATCTTGCCCTGCAAGGCGCGGTTATCCGCAGCGGCGGCCGCACCACCTGCCGCGGCAGTTCCGGTTGCCGTACCCGGGGTCACCAGGTGCAGACGACCCGCATCATTGCCCGCCGCCGGCGCGGCAGCGCTGCCGCCGGCCGGCGCGGCGCTGGAATGCCAGGCCGCGTACTGGCGGCGCACTTCGGCCAGCGCATCCCCGGTGCTGACCGCGCCCAAGGCAGCCGCGTCAGGCAGGCGCAGCACGGAGCCGGCCCGCAGGATGTTCATGTTCTTGTCGAAGGAATCCGGATTGCCCTCATACGTCGCGACCATCCAGCGGCGCACATCGGCAGGGGATGTCGAGGCGGCCTCATGCGAGGCGATGCGCGACAGGGAATCGCCGCGCTGCACGCGATAGCTCTGGCTGGAGCTGGACGGTATGGGGTTGGCGGCGCTGGGCGCCGGCGGGGGGCTGGGCGGCGCACTCGGCTGGGGTGCGGCAGCCGGCTCACGCTGAATCGTGCCCCCACGGGGGCTGGCACCGACTGCGGGTGCTGCTACCGGGGCTGCGGCCTGGCCCTGGTCCGGCGCGTACACGGGAGGGTCCAGCAACACGGTGTATTCATGGGAAACCTGGCCGCGCGCCCAGTTGATTTCCACCAGCAAGGTCACGAAGGGCTCGGTAATCGCCACTCCGGAGTGCACTTTGATGATGTCGCGCCCATCGGCGGTATGCATGGGCTTCAGGGTCACGCTCGACAGGAAGGCCGGCCAATCCAGGCCGTTCTTCTGGAAGGTGTCCCGCGAGGCGACCTGAGCCTTGAGGCTTGCGAGGTCGTCGGCCGTCGCGCCGATCAGGTCAATATCAGCGTCAAGTGGCGCATTAAGTGACGAATGCAGATGGATGTCACCCAGGCCAAGCGCCATCGCGGCTGGCGAGCCAACGATCAACGCCGCCAGCGTCCACTTAAGGGATTTGGCAGTCATT
>DASYER010000013.1:0-6923 GCA_036498905.1 Steroidobacteraceae bacterium
CAAACCGGTTACGAGAGCATTCCGGACGAAGAGAAATCCGGATTTGGTGATCGCTTGACCGCTGGCACTTTGCGATCCTTGGCCGCCGCGTGTCGTGACGTAGCTTAGGTCCACAATGCCATCTCTTTCGCCGACCTTCAAGAGTGACGGATTAGTCGAGACCCCGTTCGGGAAGTTCATAGTTGACGTATTCAGCCACGGCGCGTCAGAAACACTAGTGTTTCACACGCCAGATATTCCTGCCTCGGTGGTCACTGCAAATCCGGCCATAGAGGGTCACCTCAAAACCGGCCATAGGGCCGCGGCCAGGACCTGAGGTTGTTGTACCGCGCCGGAGGTCGCCGCGGCAAGAAGTTTTTGGTTTGATAGATCCGTAGTCTTTGGTTGCGTGGTGCGGCGGCGATGAGGCCTCCCCCAGGGGTCCCCTTTCCCTCATCCCAGTTGCTCTTCGGAACGGAAGGAATCTGTCAAGGGCGCGCGGTTTTTGCGCGGCTTGCGAACCCTTGACAGATTCTTTCCGTTCTGGAACATAGATCCCGAGGGAAAGGGGGCCGGGGGTCTCAGGGGGCTTGTCCCCTGGCGGAGTATGAGGCAGCGCCTCATGAGCGCCTCTGGCGCGCCGGACCCCACGATCACTGTGCACTGCCGGCAGACGCCTTGGTGCGCCAACTGCGAGGGCCGCACTTGAGCACGTGGCCGTGATGCAGGATACGGTCGAGCATGGCGGTGACCGCTGCCACATCACCCAGCAGTTTGCCCCAGTCTTCGACTGGACGATTTGATGTCAGCAGCGTACTCGCGCGCTCATAGCGACGCATGATGACCTCCAGCAGATCCTCGGCCGCGGTGAGCGGCAGCTTGCGCATTCCAAGATCGTCGATGATCAGCAGAGGCACGGTGGTGAGCGTCTCCATAAACTCTCTGCGCGTGCCGTCCACGACGGCCTCGGCCAGCTCGTCGAGTAACACATGAGTTTCGCGATAGAGCACGCGATATCCCTGTTGGATGGCCGCTTGGCCGATGGCCTGGGCCAAGTGACTCTTGCCTGTACCACCGGGCCCGAGAAACAATGCATCTTCACGCTTGCCGATGAAGGCGCACGTGGCCAGGTCGAAGACCAGGCTGCGATTCATCTTGGGATTGAAGTTGAAGTCGAAGTGGTCCAGGGTCTTCTGCGGATCGCGGAAGGCGGCCTGCTTGCGCCGTCTTTCCAGCAGGCGGTCGCCGCGCCGGGTCAGTTCGTCGGCGACCAGGCACGAGATCAGATCAATCGGCGCCATGGCCTCGGCCTGCGCTTGGTGCAAGCGTGTTTCCAGCACGGTGGCGATGCCGCCCAGCCGCAGTTGTCGTAGAGCATGTTGTAGTTCGATGAGGTTCACGGTTTACTCTCCTTTGGTTTTGTTCTCGATGAGGTCGCGGTACTCGGTCAGTTGGCGGATCAATGGATCGACCTGGTGCAAGCTCAGCGGCAGTTGCGGATGTCGCTCCAGGTAGAGGCGCACGAAGCGGTACTCGCAGGAGCCCACTTCCAGAGCGATGGCGCAGGCATCGTCAACGCTGGCGGCACCGTATTTCTTGGCCAGCGACAACACGCCTTGAATACGGCGCACCGCGGTCTCGCCGTGCTCGCGGTGCATGCCGCGGCAGAGCGCGCCGATCTGCTCACCGGCGAAGTCGGCGCGGCACAGTAGTTGCTGCGTGCCCAGCGGTGTGTGCTTGGGGCGGTCCTGGTCTTGGATGCGATGACGGCCGCGTGTCGCGCGCAGGTGCTCACGCAATAACTGGCCGGTGCTGGGGTTCAGCAACCGCACATGCCGGACGTCCCACTGCACACTGACGCGGCGGCCGATCCAGCCCGGCGGCGCACCATAGTAAGCTGCTTCGACTTCCACACAGCCGTCCAGGTGCACCGTGCGTTCGCCATATTGGTAATAGCGAAAAGGCTCGACGGGCAGCGGCAGCAAGGCGGGCCGCTCCTCGGCGAACATGGCGGCGACCTGACGCTTGGTGGTGCCATGGATGCGCGTGTCGGCCCAGCGCGCTTCCCAATGATCCAGGTAGGCCTGTGCCTCTTGAGGGCTTTCGAAACGCATGCCCTTCAACGGTGTCTTCTGCGCATGGCCCACGCCGCTCTCGACCTTCCCCTTATCGAAAAGCGCCTATTGCAGATCGTCGCAATGGTGTAGCACAAGTTTTCACCGTCACTCACCCTTTCCATCCGCTAAGGGGGCAGACCTTCGACGCCATTGCTGTGCGCAACAACTGGGGCGGTGACCGCGTGTCGTATCTGGACGCGAGGGGACGGCTGCGCACACTACCAGTCGAGTGGACCGATATTCAAGGGCCCGATCCGGTGATCACAATCGGTGCTGGGCGTGCCTTCTTCCATGCCGACCTGCTTCGTCAACTGCGCAAGGCGATCGACGAACAGACGTCCCGGAATGGCGCGCGGCGATGTTAAGTAAATTATGTGCCATATGTCTTTGGAAATATGTGCAGACCGACCCTTGGAAGCAGGTATTTTAGCTGGTTGCATTCAGCCATCTGGTCAATATAGTAAGCATACCAAGCATTGCCAAGCCTGTTTTGTAGTTGCTATTCTCAGCGTTTTGCCACATAATTACAAATACATATATGGCCGCGCATCCCAAGAAGAATCGGACGGCAACAGGTTCGCGTCAGCGCACGCGCCGTCAGCAGGCATTGCGCGCACAGGGCGCCACCCACCCGCACCCCGATGCGGTGACCGATCCCCTCTTTCGCGACAGCGCGTTCTTCGATCCGAACGATCTCATGCAGGTCAAGTACGAGATGCTGCGAAGCGTCCAGCAGGAGGAACGTTCGGTGGTAGAGGCGGCTCAGGTCTCTGGTCTGTCCCGCCCGGCCTTCTATGTCACCCAGGAGTTGTTCCAGCGCGAGGGCCTGCCGGGGCTGCTGCCCCGCAAGCGCGGACCAAAGCGGCCTCACAAGCTCAGCGACGAAACGCTGGCGGTCCTGGCCCAGCAGATACAGGAGGCCGGAAGGATGCTCAAGGGCGAGGAACTGGCGGCGCTTCTGATGCAGCGCTTTGGCGTCGATGCGCATCCGCGGAGTATCCTGCGGCGACTGCTTCCGTATCTGCGGCGGGAGGAAAAAAAACTTCGATGATCGTCGAAGCCGCAAAGCTGGACTCCATCCAGTACAGCGTGCAGTACGAACTGCTTCGCTCTCAGGTTATCGGCACTGTAGGGAGCGTGACGCAGAGAAGCGTAACAGGCCAGACGCGCGGTATCGGTTTTGCCCTGCTGCTGAACGAGGGTATGCCCGGATGGCTCAAGGCAGTGGAATCTGTGCTGCGCGCTTCGCTCGCTCCGCGAATAGTGGATTCTCCGGACCCTGCGCTGCCTGAGACTATGCCGCGTTCCAGCGCCGCGCGGGTCTGGCTACCCACCGTGCTGCGCGATGAGGTCACCATGCTTTTGGCGAGTCTGGTTCTCTCGACTCGCGCTCTTGCCCGCGAATCATCGAAAGGAGGGCTCATCGGTCCATGCTAATGAACATCGAAGCCCATCAGAAGATCACGGCCGCGCATCTGTCGCGCCTGGCCTACCTGTACGTGCGCCAGTCAACTTTGCGCCAAGTCCTCGAGAACACCGAGAGCACTCACCGCCAGTATGCGCTTCGGGAGCGCGCTGTCGCGCTGGGCTGGCCGCCCGACCGGATCGTCGTCATCGACAGTGATCTCGGGCAGTCCGGCGCCAGCGCGGCTGACCGGGAAGGCTTTCAGCGCCTGGTGACCGAAGTTAGTCTCGGGCGCGTGGGGATCGTGCTCGGTCTTGAAGTATCGCGACTGGCGCGCAACTCCACCGATTGGCATCGGCTGCTTGAGTTGTGCGCGCTCGCCGACACGCTCATCCTCGATGAGGATGGGCTGTACAATCCGGCGCACTTCAACGATCGCCTGCTGTTGGGCCTGAAGGGCACCATGAGCGAAGCGGAGTTGCACGTGCTGAAGGCACGACTTCGAGGTGGCATCCTGAGCCGTGCCCGCCGCGGGGAACTCAAGCAGATGGTGCCCATCGGCTTTGTACATGACGCGCAGGATCGTGTCATCCTCGATCCCGATGCCCAGGTGCAGGCCTCGGTGCGCTTGTTCTTCCAGACTTTTCAGAGGACCGGGTCCTGTCTGGCGGTGGTCAAAGAGTTCCATTCGAAGGAACTCCTGTTCCCGCGGCGACTGCGCAGCGGGGCGCATCAGGGTGAACTTGTCTGGGCTGAACTTCTGCACTGCCGCGCACGGCAGATCATCCACAACCCGCGCTATGCCGGCGCATTCGTTTTCGGTCGCACTAAACAGCGCCATCTGCCCAATGGCAAGGTGTGCTCTCGTCTGGTACCGAGCGAGGAGTGGATACTGCTTCGCGACATTCATCCGGGCTATATTACCTGGGAAGAGTACCAGCTGAATCGCCAGCGAGTGAAGGGCAACGCGCTCGCCTGGAGCGCGGAACGGCACCGTGGACCGGCACGCGAGGGCACGGCGCTACTGCAGGGACTGGTGATCTGTGGAACCTGCGGTGAACGCATGTCCGTCCGCTACCACTCGCACCGCAATCAGAGCGTGCCAACTTATTGGTGCGGCCGGGGGCCACTGCAGCGGGGCGAAGACAGTCTTTGTCAAACCGTCCATGGCACCGCGCTCGATGCGGCGATCGGCGATGTCGTTATCGAGGCCATGACGCCTTTGGCGATTGAAGTAGCGCTTACAGTGCGCCAGGAACTCGCGAGCCGCCACGAGGAAGCGGACCGGTTACGGCGTCAACATGTGGAGCGTGCGCGTTATGAAGCGGATCTTGCGCAGCGACGCTTTCTGAAGGTCGATCCCGACAATCGGCTGGTGGCCGATTCACTGGAAGCGGACTGGAACGGAAAGCTTCGTGCGCTTGCCGTGGCACAGGAAGCATACGAGAAAGCAAAGGCCGCCGACGCTAGCGTTGTAACCGATGCCGAGCGCGCCGAACTAATGGCCCTCTCCACCGATTTCCCACGTCTCTGGCGCGATCCGCGCACGCAGATGAAGGAGAAAAAACGCATGCTGCGGCTGTTGATCGAAGACGTAACCCTCACCAAGGGTGACGCACTGCATGTTGATATACGCTTTGCCGGCGGCGCGACACGCTCGCTCGATATACCACTGCCGAAGTCATGCATGGAACTGCGCACCACAGATGCGGAGGTCGTCAAAGAGATCGACGGGCTCATCGACACCTATACGGACGGGGAAATCGCTGACGTGCTCAATGAACGAGGCGTGCGTACCGTGGTGACAACTCCGTGGACGGCCGCGCGCATCGGCCGGCTGCGCACGATCTATCGTCTCATCGATCGGCGTACGCGGCTGCTGGCCCAGGGGCTTCTGACCCCGCAAGATGTGGCCGCCCGCTATGGCACCGTGCTGTCAACCGTACACCTATGGCGCCGCCGCGGTCTGCTTCGCGCGCACCCCATTGATGATCGAGGTAACTATCTCTACGAAATCCCGCCCGAAGACCTGCCAGCGAAGTATGCTCATAAGCGGGAATATCAGGCTGAAACAGTAAGCTCATCGAAACAAACTTCACGAGGTGCAGTATGAGTTCAAGCCCTTGCGATCGGGATCCGCCACGCGGCAAGGCATCGCAACCACGCCGTAGTGCCGCAGCATGTCCGCGTACACAGGGTTGAGCGTGGGATCGTAGATATCGGGCTTGAGTACACCCTCGCCAAGGTTGTCGAGCACGACCACTCGCGTGCAGCCACCCAGCCGGCGGAAGGCCTGCTCATGCAACTCGGCCCAGGTTTGCGTGCTGGATTGGAACACCAGGAGGCGGACCGACTTGCGGCTGTAACCGAGAGTCAGCACGAACAGGCGCATGCGGCGATACTTGCCGCTGTGCGGGTCGCGGACCATGGGGCCGGTGCCGTAATCAACCTGGGCCTCCTCACCGACCGCAGTCTCGATCACCGCACAGGCTTCCTTGGACGAGCCGCCGAGCAGTTTGCGTACGAAGCGCTTGACGCTCTGATAGTCGCCGGCGAAGCCGCGAGTGTCGACCAGATCCTGCCAGATGGCCATGGCGTTGCGGCTGCGGGAGAGCCCCAGTTCGATAGCATCGCGATGCACCGCACACGCACTGGCCGACGCTGTCGGCGGCGGCGCCGCTTCGGCCGCCGGCGCTACGCCAAAGTCGGTGGTCACCTCTATGGCCGGTTTTGCGTGGGCCTGGTCGGCGCCGTCGCCGGTGGCAAATGCCGCGCCGGTGGTCACCTCGACATCCGGAGGGGCTTCGCCGGAATCCGGCAGGGTGGCCAACTCCGCGCCAAAGTCGGTGGTCACCCCTATGGCCGGCTTTGCGGGAGGTGGCCCGGCAGCGGCGCCGGTCGCCGGTCCAGCTGCGTAGTCGGCAACTGCGGACCGATGTCCCCACAAACCTGGTGGCCTTACAGCAACCCCAGCCTCTCTCAGATAGGCTGCCGCCGTTTCGCGGCGGACGCCCGTGGTCTTCTGAATGCGCCGCAGCGACCATCCCAGCCGCCCCAGCGCGATGACTTGTTGTTTCGTTTGCTCGTTCAAGACGTTGCTCACATCGACGCAGGGTAATCGCCTTCACGTCTGAGTTAACGTCCTGGTTTAGCGGTTTATCTATGGCCGGTTTTGAAGTGACCCTCTATGGCCGGATTTGGGTGACCCCCGAGGTTTAGATGATTGCCTCCGTCAAACATCTGTGTTGTTCCGCTCTTCAGAGAAGATCGCTTAATACAATCAACTAGTAATTGATTTTCATGGGTTCTCAGCAGGGCATACGCGCGCCGGAACCCGAGGCCTGTAAAGCCCTCCCGGTTCCATGACGGAGGCAAGTACTCAGCGGGCTCCCGCCTTTTTCAGAAGGACTGCCCCCTTGAAC
>DASYER010000014.1:0-17755 GCA_036498905.1 Steroidobacteraceae bacterium
CTTGTTCACGAAGTGCGACAGCTGTTGCTCCTTATCATCGAAGCTGGCCAACTTCTTGGTCTCAACGTCGTCAAGGTATTCAGCGATCAGACCTCGGACTGTCAGTGTGGCAGTGTCGCGTCTGACGGCCGCGTGCTGCGCATGAGCGCGCAGTTCCTTTTCCAGGGCATGCGCCCAATTCTTGGCATCGGTGCGGGTCTTAAACAGCTTGCTGACCGGCTTGGACTTTGCGAGCCGGATACGGGCAAGGTACTTGTCCCCGCGCGGGATTATTGTGGCCATTGCGGCGTAACCTCTTGATCGAGCACGGATTGTGCTGACCGAACTGTACACCAGTTAGGTACACCAAAGTGCCGCAGGCTCTGCCTTGGTGCGCCTGTTTAGGTGCGTAACTTATTGTTTTTAGTAGTAATTCTGAGGCGTTATATGGTGCCGGCTACAGGATTCGAACCTGTGACCCCCTGATTACAAATCAGGTGCACTACCAACTGTGCTAAGCCGGCATTTCGGGCGATAGGGTACCAGAGGCGGCTACCCGACCTCCAAATCCGCCCACCCCGCCGGTCAAGACTTCAGTCAGGGCGCGATCTCATCGACGATGACCCGCGCCATGGACTGGCGCTGCAGTCTGGATTTCTGTTCTGTTGTGTAGAGTGATTTCAGAAACGCTTCATCCCAGGTACTCATACCGGGGAGCGCGTTCGCGGGCGAGCCGCCGTCGAACAGCTTCAAAATCGTGGGCGCATCACCGAGGTTCGCGCCGGGCTTTATGTCGGCCAGGCTCACCATGGCAATGTAGTCGGCGAACTGTCCCCGCGAGATCCCCTTAATGCGGGTCTGATCGACAACGGTGACTACGGTTGAAACCCCATAGATCACATTGGTGCTGAGGTGAGCGCTGGTGTTGTTCTGCTGGAACGTCCTGGGATGAAACGAGTCCGGCGGCGGCACCGGGTGAGTGTCCCCGAGCGGCAGGCCGAGAGAGGTATACATCGAGGTCTTGTAGTAGACCTTGACCGGCAGCGGCGTCGCGATGAAGTCGTCGATGACGCTCGGATTTTCGCTGCCGAAAATCATCAATCGATTCGCCGCGCTGGTGTTCTTCAGCAGTGTCTGTGGATCCTTGCTCACCACGATGTACAGATTCGCACGGCACGCCTCCCCTGCCAGCGGTACCGCGGCATCCCGCGCAATTTCGGAGATCCGCCCCAGGACGTATTCACCCTCCTGCTGCGGCAGCCCGATCACCCGCGGGCACACGGGCACCTTCCAGCGCGGAAGGCCTTCGCCGTTTACCAGCTCCGCAATGTGGCCCACGAACTTCTCGATGCGGGGCGCCAGGTCGCGCCGCCGCTGCGCCGTCACGGTGACTTCATCGGGCGCCGGTGAGTCTCGAGATGCTGCGGCCGCCGGCCCTGCAGACTGGGCACGCGCGACACCCACGACGCAGATGGCGCACAGCGCCACGCGCAGCTTCCACATTGCCTTTCGGGGTTGGGTCACTTTGGTGCCGCAGCCACCGGTGCGGGCGCATTGCTCGCAGCCGTCGGGCAATCGCGGATTTCAAGATGCGCGCCGACGGCGGGCGGCAACAGGCCTTCGGTCGAAACACTCTGCCCCGGCGAAGTCAGGTTGATGTTGACCCAGTATGTGGCCTGCGGTTGATGCTGCTCGGTGATCACGGGCATCAGCCCCAGCGCCTTGACCTGGCGGGCACGCCGCTCGGCGCCGCCGTGTTCATTGAAAAGGCCTACCGAGACGCGCCGCGGCTCCGTGGGGCTCGAGGCCGGCATGACGCGGGCATCGGCCACGCCGTTGCTGCGCAGTGTCTGCAGCAGGCGTGAGGCCGCGGCATCCGATGGCACGTTATCCAGGTACACCCAGTACGCGATCAGATCATCTCCCGGCTCATCGCGCTGGACCGGCTTGAAGCCACGTGTCTGCAGCAACGCATTGGCCGCCGCGGCGAAAACGATATCGGTGAATGGTCCGACGGTCACACAGCGCGCGCCGGCAGCGGCGAGGTGACTCGGCATGGTGTCAATCTTTGCCGGGGTGTGATTCGCGCTGGCGCTGGCAGTGGCGGCGCTGGGAAGCGATTCACCGACCAGCAGCAGTTTCGGCAGGCGGCTGATGTCGCGCGCCGAGGGTGGCGCGACCGGTCGATCGATCAGCAACGCCCAGGCCGCAAAGGCGAGATTTGCAAAGATCAGACTGACAAGGAGGATGCGCAAGCGATCGTCCTACTTGATGGGCATACCACAGCGTAGCGCCAGTCCGCGCAACACCAGGTCCGGCACACTCACATAGGAACAGTGCAGCAGCGGTTCGATCTGTACGGCCGCGCCTCCGGTCAGCAAAACCAGCGGAGTCCGCTGCAACACACGCTGACCTTCGGATACGGCACGATCGATGACGGCGGCCACGGCATAGCGGGCGCCCTGCCCGATCGCCGCGCGCGTGTCGAGCGCGAACATGCCCTTGCTCAAGGCCGCGCCGCTCGCGCGCCGGGCGATGCCGACGGTGTTCTTGAGCACACTGCCCAGCATGAGTTCGGGCCCGGGAACGATCGTGCCGCCCAGATGCACACCCAGCGGATCGACCAGGTCGATGGTCATGGCCGTGCCCACATCGACCACGCAGGCACCGCGCGCGCGGGCAATGTGGTAGCCCGCAATCACCGCCATGAAGCGATCGACGCCAAGCCGCCAGGGCTCCTTGTAGCGGGTCGTGAGACCCGCGGCATTGCGGGAGGAGGCGACGAACTCGCAGCTGAGCCCGGTCTTGCGGCGGCAGGTTGCCGCCAGCAGCCGGTTCAGCCGCTTACTCGCGACACTCACCGCGACCACCCGGGTTATGCCACGGGTCGCAAACAGCTGCCGCTCCAGGTCCCGTGCGGTAAGGCCGACATGCTCGATTGCTTTCTGCCGTGCGAGCTTCTCCCCGCGCAGCACGGACCACTTGATGCGGGTATTGCCAATGTCCACCAGCAGCACACTCACCGGCCACCCCTCATTCTTCCGCTCTCACGCTGACGTCTCCGGAGACAAAGCGCAATACTCCCTTGGGCGTCTCGACGAGCAACGCGCCATCGATGTCGATACCACGGGCGACGCCCCGGGTCGTGGCCTGCACCGTCGCAACGCTCACGGCCCGACCGCGCAGGGCATCGGCATGCTGCCACTCTTCCACGAACGGCTTCAAACCCTCGTGCTCAAACATGGTGAGCCCCTTGATCAGGCACTGTATCAGGCTTGCCACAATCTCATTGCGCTGCAGAGGCGAGACCCCTAAGGACCGCAGGTCGCAGGCATGGGTGCCGGTGGCGGCGATCTGAGTCCGTGCGGCCTCATCCAGCGCGACGTTCAGACCCATGCCGATGACCACATAACTGGGACCGCCGGCTTCGGCGCGCAGGTCGATCAGGATGCCGCCCAGCTTGAGCGCGTCGCACTGCAGGTCGTTCGGCCATTTCAACTGCAGCGGCGTGCGGGCCAGCACCGCCGCGGGCAGGTGCTCACGCAGGGCTCGCAGCACGCACACGCCGACCGCCAGGCCCAGTGAGCCGACATCGCGCGGCATCTGGGCGAAGGTCCAGCCCACCGACAGGCATAGCGTGCCCCCCGGCGTGGCCAGCCAGCTGCGGCCGCGACGACCGCGACCGGCGGTCTGCACCTCGGCCAGCAACACATCACACCGCCCCGGCGGCAGATCCGTGCGCGCGAACAGCGTGGAGTTGGTGGAGTCGAGCTGCCAGGCCACCTCGATCCGTCGCAGCCGCGCGCGGGCCTGCGCCTCGATACCCGCACCGATGATCTGTGCACTCAGCGGCGCCACCGGCACGGCCAGCCGGTAACCACGATTGCGCACGGCATGGATGATGACGCCGTGTTCCTTGAGGATGCCGACCGCCTTCCAGATGGCATTGCGGCTCACGCCCAGCTGTGCAGCCAGCTGTGCACCGGATTGAAAACCGCCGGGTCCGAGCTTCTGGAACACCTGTGCAGGCAGTGGGCGGGTTTGTTCGGTCACGCGGGCGAGAATACCTCAGCCAGCATGCATCTCACGCTGCCCCCGCCCAGCCGTTCGATGGTGGGAATGCTCAGGGGCAGCAGCCGATCGGTACCGGCGGTGAGCCGGGCGAGCATGGCCGGCGGCAACATGCGCTGGGCATGGGCCGACAGCACGTAGACCCGCCGGCCGCCATCATCAAGCAGTTCCAGCATATTGCAGGCGAAGGCGCTTACTGCGGCCTGATCGACAAGGATGAGATCGCGTGATCGGCCATCCAGTGCCGCCAGCACCCGCTCCCGATCTGCCGGCACGATGGCATCAGCGGCCACCACCGCGACGCCGGAACCGATGCTGAGCATCACATTGGTGTGATAGAACGGCACGCCCGCGCGGTCCAGCGCGTCGAAGATCACCGGCTCGTAACCGAGCTCATCGGCCCAGCGTCGCACCAGCATTTCATCGGTGCGGGGGGAGCGACAGGCGAACGCCATGCGCCCGGTATGGTCCAGCACCAGCGAGCCGGTGCCTTCCAGGTAGCGGCCCTGCTCCTCGAACGCCGACAGATCGACGACGCGGCCGATGCTGTAGCCGCAGTGCTCGGCAACCACCCTGAGAATTTCGCGCCGGCGCTCCAGGCGTCGGTTCGGGGCCTGCATGGGATACAGCACCACGCTGCCATCGGCGTGCCAGCTCACCCAGTTGTTTGGAAACACGGCATCGGGTTTCGGGGGCACGGGTGTATCGGGTACGACGCACACCCGCACCGTGGCCTCGCGCAATGCCACGACGGCCGCGTCGAACTCCGCGAGCGCGAGTCTGCCGGCATCGACGGCGGCGTTCCCGGCTTCCTGCATGCGGTTGCTGGCAGCGGTCTGCGAGTTGTAATCGAAGGCGGCGGGCCGGATCATCATCACTGCCCCAGCGCATTGTGTCCGGATATCCATGACCGACCGCCCGCCTCTTGTCACCGCAACCCAGCGCGGATTGTATTGCCCGCCGGGCGATTTCTATATTGATCCTGCCAAACCGGTGCAGACCGCCGTGGTCACACATGCCCATGGCGATCACCTGCGCGCGGGGAGCGCGCGCATCCTGCTGGCATCTCCCGGGCTGGGCATCGCGCGCAGACGTCTCAACGATGCCCGCAATGTCATCCCCATGGAGTATGGAACGCCCTTCAGCGTCGGACCTGTCACGGTCTCATTGCATCCGGCCGGCCATATCCTGGGCTCGGCCCAGGTGCGCCTCGAGCACGACGGCCAAGTGTGGGTGGTCTCCGGCGACTACAAGCGCCAGGCAGACCCCACCTGCGCGCCCTTCGAACCCCTGCAATGCGATGTATTTGTCAGCGAGACGACCTTCGGTCAGCCGCACTTCGTGTGGCCCGATACGGCGGACGTGGTCGGCAATATCGTGCGCTGGTGGCAGATCAATCGCGAACGCGGGCGCAATTGCGTGCTGTTCTGCTATGCCCTGGGCAAGGCGCAGCGGGTGCTGGCCGAAATGCTGCATCACACGCACGAACCGGTGCACGTACATGGCGAAATCGGCGCCTTGGTGGAAGTGTATCGGGCCGCCGGAATCGACATGCTGCCCACGATACCCGTGACCGCGAGTTCCGCGGCCGGGCTGCGCGGCGCGCTGGTCATGGCAACCCCCACCATGAGTCGCTCTTCCTGGTTGCGGCGGCTCGGCGCGGGAACCCGCGCGTTCTGTTCCGGATGGATGCTGCTGGCGGGTGAGAGCCAGCGCCGCGGCTACGACATGGGCTTTGTGGTGTCCGATCATGCGGACTGGCCGGCGCTGGTGAGCACCTGTCGGGACAGCCGGGCGCGACGCATTTTGCTCATGCATGGGCGCACGGACCGGCTGGCCGCGCACCTGGTGGAGCTGGGCCTGGACGCGGCTGCGCTGGCGCCGAACTGCTAGGATCTGCATATGAATCAACGACGCGACTGGGGCGGCATGGGTCTCGCCGGCGGGCTCGCGACGCTGCTGCTGGTGGCGACAACGGTGGCCCCTGCGGCGTGGGGCCAGGGGGCGACCCGCGCCGCGACTCCTCCCGGCCCGGCGGGTATTTTCGGGCAGGCGACTTTCCCCGGTAGGCAGCGCCCGCCCGGCGACCCCGCCGTCATCGCCCGCGGCAAGGCCCTGTTTGGCATCAACTGCAAGGCCTGCCACGGCGCCGACCTGCGCGGCGGGGATCTGGGCGGACCGAACCTGCTGCGCTCGGCGCTGGTGCTGGGCGATCAGGACGGCGAGGCCATCATTCCCGTGGTGCAGAAGGGTCGGCCGGCCTCCCAGGGCGGACCACCGATGCCGGCCTTCCCGTTGCCGCCGGCGGATGACCGGGCGATTGCGGAATACATCCACAGCATCGTCGGCCGCAAGGCCAATCAGGGCGGGCCGCCACCGCAACCCGAGAAGCCATTGAACATCCTGGTCGGTGACCCGCGGCGCGGGGCACACTATTTCACGGCACACTGCGGCAGCTGCCACTCGGTCAGCGGCGATCTGCACGGCATCGCGACCCGTATTTCGAACCCGGCGACCCTGCAGGACAGCTGGGTGGCGGGCCGCCGCTCCGGGCCCCCCGCGGCGGGCGCGCCGGCCGCCCCGCCGACCCAGGTGCTCGTGACGCTCAGCAGCGGCAGTGTCGTGCAGGGCAATCTGAAGCACCTCGACGATTTCACTGTGAGCCTGACTACCGCGCAGGGGCAATACCGCAGCTTCATCCGCAGCGGTCCGCAGGGCGTGCGTGCGGTGCAGGTGCGCGATCCGCTGCGGCAGCATCGTGAAATGCTCACTCAGTACACGGATCAGGACATGCACGACGTCACGGCTTACCTGGCGACCCTGAAATGACTCTTTTCCCGCGCCGTGCGTTACTCGGGGTCGGCGCTTGCCTGGGGCTGTTCGGCTTCGCCCTGGCGGCCGATCCGACGCCATCCGCCTCGTTGCCGCCCCTGCTGCCACCGGCGCAGCTGCTGCAGCCGCTGAAGGATTCGTGGCCGACCTACTCGGGCGATTACTCGGGACAGCGCTACAGCGGCCTGCGGCAGGTCGATAAATCCACTGTCAGTCATCTGTCGCTGGCATGGACCACACGCCTCAATGGCGAAGTGCGCGACGGCCGCTCGCGCAGTCCCTTTACACCGCCCAGCACCATCATCACCACCGTCGGCGGCGAGGGTAAGGGCGACTACGCAATCCCGCCACCTTCCGTGAAGGGGGCCGTGCTGCAGGTCGACGGGGTGCTGTACGTGACGGCGCCGGACAACGCCTGGGCGTTCGATGCGCGCAGTGGCACGGAACTGTGGCACTACTTCTGGAAGACCCGCGGCGGCACGCACATCGCCAGCCGCGGACCGGCACTGTGGAACAGTTCGCTGTTCTTTGAAACCCCGGATGACTACCTGGTGTCACTGAATGCGCGCACCGGCCATGAAAACTGGCATGTGCGGATCGCCGATTTTGCCGACGAGTACTTCTCCACCATGGCCCCGGTGGTGATCGGCAATCACCTGCTGGTCGGCACCGGCAATGACAGCGATGCGCCGGGTTTCCTGCAGTCCTTCGACCCGGCGAGCGGCAAACTGCAATGGAAGCGCTACACGGTGCCGATGAGCAGCGACGATCCGGCGCTGAAAACCTGGCCTTCGCTCGATGCGGCCCGCCACGGCGGCGGCCAGGTGTGGATGCCCGGCTCGTACGATCCGCAGACCGATCTGTACATCACGGGTACCGGTAATCCGACTCCCGGATACACCGGCGTCGCGCGCGTCGGCGACAACCTGTACACCTGCTCATTGATCGCGGTGCGGGTCGCGACGGGGCAGATCGTGTGGCACTACCAGACCTCCCCGCACGACACCCACGATTGGGACTCCTCGCAGACGCCGATCCTGTTCGATGGGATGATCGACGGCAAACCCCGCAAGCTCGTCGCGACGGCGGCGCGTAACGGCTACTTCTTCACCCTGGACCGGGTGACCGGCGAGCACCTCGTGAGCTACAAGTTCGGCACCACCGCGAACTGGTCGAAGGGCACCAAGGCAAACGGCCAGCCCGTTCCGAACCTCGAGAAATCTGCGACGGTTCCCGGCTCGCTGGTCTCGCCCTTTGAAGGCGGGGTCACGAATTACCAGGCGGCGGCCTTCAATCCGGACACGGGGCTGTTCTATACCCATGAGAACACCGGCTTCAACATCCTGTACCTGACGGATCCGGATCCGCGCGGCTCCATGGGCCTGGGGGGCAAGCGCTTCTCGGTAGTCGGCTACACCGGCAATGCCTTTCAGGCCATCGACTATCGTACGGGCAAGCCGGCATGGCGCCACGTGTGGCCGGGCAACGGCGGAACCGGCACCAGCGTGCTGACGACCGCCGCCGGCCTGGTTTTCACCGGCGATACCAACGGCAATTTCGTGGCCATGGACGCGGGGAACGGGGAGCTGCTGTGGCACAGCGGGATCGGCAACATTTCGGCCCCGCCGGAGACCTACACTCTGGACGATCATCAGTATGTGCTGGCCAGCGTCGGGGATGCGATGTTCGCGTTCGTGCTCAACTGAAACGCCGGCGCTCCATGCAAAAGGGATCACGATGAAGGGACCTGGAATTTTCCTCGCACAGTTCGCCGGCAGCGAACCCCCCTTCGACTCGCTCGAGAGAATGGGCGAATGGGCGGCGGGCCTGGGGTACAAGGCGGTGCAGGTTCCGACCTCGGATCCGGGTCTGTTCGACCTTGAGGTCGCGGCCGACAGCCAGGTCTACTGCGATGAGATCAAGGGCCGACTGGCGCAGTTCGGCATCGAGATCAGCGAGCTGTCCACGCATCTGCAGGGCCAGCTGCTTGCGGTTCACCCGGCGTACGTGGATCTGTTCCGCGGCTTCGCCGCCCCATCGGTACGCGACAATCCGGCCGCCTGGCCGCAATGGGCCGCGCAGCAGCTGAAATTTGCGGCACGCGCCAGCCAAAGATTGGGCCTTACGGCGCATGCGACGTTTTCAGGCGCCCTGCTGTGGCACACGGTGTACCCGTGGCCGCAGCGACCGCAGGGACTGGTCGCGACGGGGTTTGCCGAACTGGCAAGACGCTGGCGGCCGGTGCTGGATGCCTTCGGGGAGGCCGGTGTCGATGTCGCCTTTGAAATCCATCCGGGCGAAGACCTGCATGATGGCGTGACCTTCGAGCGCTTCCTGGCGGCGGTCGACGATCATCCCGCGGCCAACATTCTCTACGACCCCAGCCACTTCGTCCTGCAGCAACTCGACTATGTGCGCTTCATCGATCACTACCACTCGCGCATCAAGGCCTTCCACGTGAAGGATGCCGAATTTCATCCCAGTGGCCGTGCCGGTATCTATGGCGGTTACCAGGACTGGGTGGAGCGTCCGGGGCGCTTCCGTTCCCTCGGCGACGGGCAGGTCGATTTCAGGCAGATCTTCAGCAAATTCGCGCAGTACGGTTATGGCGGCTGGGCAGTGCTCGAATGGGAGTGCTGCTTGAAGGATCCGCAGGACGGCGCCCGCGAAGGCGCGCCGTTCATCCGCGAGCACATGATCCGCACCACCACGCGACGCTTCGACGACTTCGCGGCCAGCGGCGCGGATGAGGCCGCCAACCGCAGAATTCTCGGTATTTAGACGTCCGCATGGAAGTGCAGATCGTCGTATTTCCCGAGACCAGAGTGGCCGCGATCGAGCACGTCGGGCCACCTACCCTCGAACATGATACTGCGCGCAAACTGATTGCCTGGAGGATCGAGCAGCGCCTGCTCGATCCGCTGAAGCACCGCAGCTACGGCGTTCACCATACGGATCCACGCACGACGCGGCCATCCGCTCATCACGTTGATTTCTGTCTTTCCGTCGATGCCGCGGTGGAACCGAATTCATTCGGCATCATCAACAAGGTCATTCCGCGCAACCGCTGTGCACTGGCGAGGGATATCGGCTCCCGCTATGACAACAGGGCCGCGGTCTATCTATTTGAACAATGGCTGCCGCGCAGCGGTGAGCTGCCGGGCCATTTCCCGATCTTCTTCCACTATGTCAACGTCGGACCCGGTGTTCGGGAAGAGGAGATGATCACCGACGTGTACCTGCCCTTAAGGTAGGCGTCGGCGGCGCTACGGCACGCGCAGCCCTGCGACGGCCCTGAAGCTGCGTATCAGTGCGACTTCGAATTCGCGGGTCTCGATCATGATGGGGCCGGGTCGGTTGAGGATGCCGTTGTTGATGACCCCGTTGACCATCTGGAACGCGAAGCGAATATTGCGGATCTCCTCGGCCGACAGGGTCCGGGCCAGCTCCTCGCCGCGCAGCCGCTCGAACTCCTTGATCCGGCGCAGCCCGGATTCGCGGAACGGCACCCAGAAATCCGCAACGCCCACACCGCGGATGATGGCCGCGTGCCAGAAGTTACGGCTGCCGAGTATGCTTTTGTACACGTCCATGATGAGCGCATCGACGTAGTCGTCCGTGCACTTCAGGCGCCCGTACAGCACACCGGTTTCCGCCCGCCGGCGCTCCAGCCATTGGGAGGCCAGGGAGTCGAAGTAGGAATCCTTGTCGGCGAAGCGCGAATAAAAGCTCCCGACCGAAGAGCGGGCCGCGGCGACGATATCGTTGACGCTAAGCTGATCCCAAGTACTTTTCGTGAGCAGTTTCCAGCCTGCCGCCAGCAGCGCATCGCGGGTTTCCCGGCTGCGCTTCTGCTTTGCCGGCAACGGCGCGCTTAACCTGACCTTTCCCATTCCTGTCCTGTCCGGCCCCTTCCCGATGCGCAGTATTACAGCATCAGGTCCGGTCCGCATGGGCCGGCTACTGGGGGCGCAGGATCCGATTCTCGCGCAACGGCGACTTGACGCTGAGCGCCGGTCCTGGCCGTGATGTGCGCTTTAAGCCCTGAATGCTCGAGCCGCTGGGCGGTACGGTGCACACGCCGCCCGTGCGATACGCGAGCGCCTGGGCAAGCCTGCCCTCATTCGCATCCCCCAGGGCATGACCAAAGTCGTCGGCCACCGAACAGCCCGGTACCAATACGCCCGGCGGATTCACAGCGTTGGCCGGTGAGAATCCATCTGAATACTCGCCGAAGCCCTGGTCATTGACGCCGCGGAATTGGATGGAGAAATACGTAGTCCCGCAATTGGGTTGCGGATAGAAGCCATAGGGCTTGCCACAGGTGGTCGAGCCGATCTCGATCACCTTGACGTTGACTCCACGCAGGCTGTTGATGACGGATTCGCTCGCCGAACAGGTTCCGGAACCCGTCAGCACGAACACCTGCGCAAGGTTCAACGACGGCAGCGCCTGCCCTGTGGGGCCCGAAAAGCCCAGCGAGGTGGAGTGAAACAGGGTCGGCATGATGGCGCCGCCGACCACCGGGTTGGTGGCTGGGTTCTTGGAGTTGAACTGCTGCAGTTCAAAGGTGCGGCCGCTGGTCCGCGCGGAGCCCGCAATCATGAAGGCGACCTCGCTGGCGATATCCAGATAGCCGCCACCGTTATAGCGCAGATCCAGTACCAGGTCCGACACGCCCTGCTGCTGCAGGTTGGTGAATGCCGTGATCAGCTCGCTTTCCGCGGTTGCGATGTGGTCGTTGAAGAGTATGTAGCCGACCTTGCCATTCGCCGTGTTGAGGGTGGCCACGACAGGCACCGGCGTCATGGTCACATTCGCCGCGGTGAGCACCACCGTACGCGGTACCGTCGAGCCCAGATCAAGCACCGAGAAGGTATGCGTCTCGCCCGCGGTTGCCGGCTGCAGCCCGGCATTCAAAGTGTTGACTCCGGCCTGGGTATTGTCATTGACGTCCACGCCGTCGATGGATTCCACCACGGCACCGCGTGCCACAGTGGCCGCCGATCCGGTCGCGCCGGCATCCACATAGGCCACCACGAGATCCCGCGGCGGCGTCGGGGATTGCAGATCGAAGTTGATCCCGTAGCCGGCCTGTATGCCCTGCATCGACAGTGCTTCCCAGGTCGAGGTGGGATATGTGAAGTGGAACTGGGGTTTATCGACCATCGCGCCGGAGGGCGTTTTCGCCGAAGTCTTCAACAAGGCAAAGTAGCTGGCCGTCGTGTACTGCGAAGGGTCCAGATCCGGGACCTGGTCGAACCACAGGTACAACTCGTTGGTCCAGCTACGCAGGTAGTTGTTTTCATCGATCACGGTGCCCTGGACGTCCCCGTAGCGCACATTGGTCAGCGGATCCGTACCCGAGCGCGGATTGGCGCACTTCGACACATAGTTGCTCGATGCCAGATACTGGCCGGGCACATAGGTCGAAGTAGAGGTGGTGCCCCCCGTAGTGCCCCCGGTAGTGCCACCTGTACTGCCGCCTGAAGAGGAGCTGCCGGTCGAGGTGCTGGCCGAAGAGCCGCCCCCACCGCCTCCGCAGCCAGCGAGCAGCAGCGCTGCAAGCACGATCGTTCCCGTTGTCCCGCGACGCATCCATGCGCTCAACATTTAATGAACTCCTGCGGCCGCCATCCTTGGCGGATCCTTGAAGAACATCATGAACAGCACGGCGACCACCGCCGCCATGACCGCCGGCACGGTCCAGATCGCTTCCCACTGGTGACGGGTCGCGGCGTCCTGGGCATAGGCATAGTGATCGACCACGGCGCCGGCGGCCCACGAGCCGATCAGCTGGCCGACGCCATAAGTGACGACATGGATGAAGCCCTGCGCGCTGGCCCGTTGGGTGCGCTGCACGGTCTGATCCACATAGATCTGGCCGGTGACGAAGAAGAAGTCGAAGCACACGCCGTGCAGAATGATGCCGCCATACAGCAGCGACACCAGGGTGCCGTTGTTGCCGAGGGCGAACAGCGCATAACGCGCCACCCACGCGAACATGCCGACCAGCAGCATTTTCTTCACGCCCAGGCGCACGAAAAAGAACGGGATCAGGAACAGGAACAGGACTTCGGACATTTGCCCGAGCGTCATCTTGCCGGCCGCGTTCTGCATACCGGTTTCATTCAGGAAGGCGTTCGCGAAGCTGTAGTAGAAGGACAGCGGAATGCAGATCAGCAGCGAACCTAAGATGAAAATCGCGAAGGAGCGGCTCTTCATGTAGGTGAGGGTTTCGAGGCCGAGGGCCTGAAACAGCGAGGGTCGCTTGCCGGCATTGCCCGGCGGGGTATGCGGCAGCGTCAGACAATACAGGCCCATGACCAGCGACAGCAGCGCCCCGAAACGCAGCGGCAGATTGGTGTTCTCAATGGAGTGACCGAATACCGCCGGCGCGGCGACACCGACCAGCAGACCGACCACGATCCAGCCGATCGATCCCATGACGCGCACGCCGGGGAACTGCCGCGGCGGATCGTCCATCTGGTGGAAGGACACGGCATTCGCCAGGCCCAGGGTCGGCATGAAGCAGATCGAATACAGCAGCAGCGTCCAGAAGAAGGTCGTCGGATCGGTGATGGAGGAGATCCACCACAGGATCGCCGCGCCTACCAGATGCAGTACCGCCATGACGATCTGCGCCGGGAAGAAGCGGTCCGCGAGCATGCCGGCGATCACCGGGGCGAGGATCGCTCCCCAGTTGACGGTGCTGTAGATTCCGCCGACCGAGACACCGTCGAAGTGTATGGCGAGCAGGTAAGTGCTCAAGGTCACATACCAGGAGCCCCACACGCAGAACTGCAGGAACATCATCACCGAAAGCCGCAGCCGTGTGGCCGGATGCATGGGCATCAGGCAATCGCCGACAGGTACTTGGCGCTGATCGCGATGGAATCCAGCGGATCGCCCTTGAAGGGAGGCTCCTGCTCGACGAAGAACTTGCGCACGCCGGTGGCGTAGGCCACATCCAGGATCTTGCGCCAGGGCAGCATGCCATTGCCGACTTCAGCCGGATCCTGCCGCATGGCGTAGTTGGTCTTGGTCGTGGCCATCAGATCCTTCACGTGCATCATCGTGAAGCGGCCCTTGCGATGCTCGAGGATCTTGATCGGATCGGCGCCCCCGGCCGCCACCCAACCCACGTCCATTTCGAAATGAACGAGCTTCGGGTCGGTGTTCGCAAGGAGAATCTCCAGTCCGCAGGTATCGCCTATGGGACGGAATTCGACATTGTGATTGTGGTAGCCGAGCCGCAGGCCGACCTTCTGCAGTGCGGCGCCCTTGGTGTTGAGGAATTCCGCGGTCGCCTTCCAGTCGTCCGCCGTGATCTGCGGACCGACCTGGTCCAGATAGCCACCATAGTTACCGCTCGGCTTGGGCAGGTGGGTGGGCATCAGAAACATCGGCAGGACGACATCGCTCAATCCGAGCACCCGCATGTTCGCGGCGAGCACCTCCGGGGGTTGGTCAAAGCCCGGTTCACCGTTGGCGGAGTGGGGCTGGATGTGGATGCTGGTGTATTTGAGGCCTGCGTCATCGGCGGCCTTGCGCATGACCTGCGGAGAGTTGCCGTATAGGCCGGCCAACTCGACCGTCTGGTAGCCCGCCGCGGCGACCCGGCTCAGAGTGCCTTTCAGGTCCTTGCGGGCGGCGGCGCCCACGGTATACAGCTGCAGGCCGAGCGGCAGGTGGTGACGCTTGAAGAACGGGCCGGATTCGGCGGCCAGGGTGCGCAAAACCGGCAGGCTCAGGCCCAGTGCCGCCGCGATGCCCAACATCCTGCGTCGCCCGATCATCGTGTCGTCGGCGTTCATCTGAACCCCCCGCGGACAATTGTTTTACGTTTGTCCGAGAATAGCCGAAATCGCACTGCGGCGTCGGCGCCGGAGGCTGGCGAGGGGTGCGCAATTGGTGTTCAATTGCGTATCCCGCGACGCACAAGGTCACTCGTGGACGCCGACTCCGCCAACGCCCGCCGCCCCGACTGGACCGTCCTGCTGGCGGTGGCCTGCCTGGCCTGCAGCTGGTTCTTCATGAGTGCGCTGATCACGGACTACGGGGCGCTCCGGCTGCAGTTCCATTTCTACAATGTGTTGACGCTGATGCACTCCCCGGGCCGCATCGTGACGGGCGCGTTCGGCTCCGGTGCAACCTCGGATGCGTGGCTGTTCGGCAGCGTTTGCACGGCGGCAGTACTCGCAGCGCTGGCGCCGGCGGTGTCCACCCGCAAGATCGCCTGGCTGGGGTGCGTCGCGCCCTTTGCCCTGATGGCGCTCAGCGGCGCGATCCTCTATCACGGCTTCACTCAGGACACGGTCGCCCATGATGGATTCCTGGGGGACTCGGGGCTGCGTCTGAGCCACTTCGCGAACCGGCTCGCCAATCGCGTCGGCGGGATGATCGCGCGTCAGATCCATGTGGGCTTCGGGGGCTATCTCTCCGCCGCGGCCAGCGCCTTCCTGGTCTTCAAGGGCCTGCGGGGTTATCAGAATGCGTCCTGAGGTGCCGCGCGCTGCACGAATCCTCGCGGCGACGATGGCCGTCACGCTGGGCGCGAGCTGCGCCACGACCCATGTGGTGAAGGACAACGTCACGCGGGTGATCAAAGGCCAGCCCATGGACAATTCGGGCTACCGGCAGGCCATCTCCTCGGACACCAGGACGCTGGAGAGCCAGCTGCAGCAGCTGCGCCAGAAGTTTGCGCAGGAGGTCACCACCTTGCGCGCGAATGCGCAGAAGCGCTGGGGTCAGGGCGCGAAGGTTGCCGACCGCACGGTGTACGTGAAGTACACGCAAGGCTACAACAGCCGCGTCATCACGGACTTCGACCACGGCATCCTCACCGTGGAGACCCGCGATCCGAAGGATCCGAAGGCCAGCCTGCACGCGGCCATCATCGCCGCGCTGCTCACCGGCAGCGACCCGGCCTCCGTCGACCTGTTCAGCGACAAGGAGGTCGCGCCAGATCCGGCGCACCGACCCTACCTGTACGGACTGATCCACGACAACCAGGGCAGGTCGATCACCACGCACAAGGAGGCGGACGCCTATGCGACGTTTCTGCTTGTCAGCCGCGCGAAGTCCCGTACCGTTCCTGCCAACGAAGGCGGCGGCATCGCCTGGTTCGTGAATCTCAGCATGGTGAAGAACTTCGAGGCCCGCGGCGCGGAGCACTACCGCGCGAGCGTCGACAAGTACGCCGCCCAGTACCACGTCAGTCCGAGCCTGGTACTGGCGATCATGCGCACCGAGAGCAATTTCAATCCCTTTGCGGTCAGCGGTGCACCGGCCTACGGCCTGATGCAGCTGGTCCCGACCAGTGGCGGCCGGGCGGCCGAGCGCCGCGTCACCGGCACCGACCAGACACCGAGCTCCGAGTACCTGCTCGATCCGGAGCACAACATCGAACTCGGCGTCGCCTACCTGTCAGTGCTCAACAACGACGAATTCAGCGCCATCGCCAATCAGAACTCGCGCGACTACTGCGTCATCGCGGCCTACAACACCGGCCCGCACAATGTGACCAAGGTATTCGCGAACGAGCGCCCCGCCGCCCTGGATGAGATCAATGCCGAGCAGCCGGCGCAACTGTATGAGCGCCTGCGCGTCGGCCTGCCCATGCAGGAGACGCGCGACTATGTCGTGAAAGTGACGGGCCATCGCAAGGAATTCATGGCGGGAGCCGCTCCGGCTGCCGCGCCCACCGCCGCACCCTCCTCGGCGCCGGCACCGGCAAAACGGTCCGGATGAAAACGCGCGCGTCCTGAAAGGACTACTCCGGAGAGCTGCGCCAGAAGGTGATGATGAGTCCGCCGGCGACGACCAGCGAACCCCCGAGCCACACCGGCAATGCAGGGAGGGTGCGAAACACCAAAAAATTGATGATCTGCCACACCACGAACAACGTCGCGATGTACAACCCGACGATGCGCCCGAATTCCACCGGTGCGGTATTCAATAGCGCGCCATAACCGAAGAGCAGCGCGGCCCCGGCCACGAACAAGACGATGCGCACGGTGCCGGCATGCTGGTAGATCCCCATGCGCACGATGGCATCGCCGCCGACCTCGAGGGTCGTGGCGGCAAGCAGCACAAGCGGAATCGGGATGCTCTGCAGGGTTTTGAACATGAAGGTCACCAAGGAAAACGCCCCTGAAGTCTTTCGACCTCAGGGGCGTTTTGTTTGAGAGCCTGGCAGTGACCTACTCTAGCATGGCAACAGGCCACACTACCATCGGCGCAGAGCGTTTTCACTTCCGAGTTCGGAATGGGATCGGGTGGTTCCCGCTCGCTATTGCCGCCAGGCAAGCCGTTTTGAGTTCGATGTACCGGTCCGTGTTACGGGACCGGTTCACCGTTCTCGAATCCTTTGAGTTTTTTGCGTCGACGCCATGTCGCGTTCGAAATGGAATGAAGCACTCCATATCTATTGCATCGGTCGATAACCATCTTCGGAAAGTGTGGCCGACTCTTTTGGAGTCAACCAAACCCCTTGAGGTTATATGGTCAAGTCTCACGGGCAATTAGTACTGGTTAGCTGAGGCCATCACTGGCCTTACACACCCAGCCTATCAACCACGTAGTCTTCGTGGGCCCTTTAGGAGAGTCAAGCTCTCAGGGAGATCTAATCTTGGGGGGGGCTTCCCGCTTAGATGCTTTCAGCGGTTATCCCGTCCGTACATAGCTACCCGGCAGTGCCACTAGCGTGACAACCGGAACACCAGAGGTACGTCCATCCCGGTCCTCTCGTACTAAGGACAGCTCACCCTCAAATCTCCAACGGCTACGGAAGATAGGGACCAAACTGTCTCACGACGTTTTGAACCCAGCTCGCGTACCACTTTAATCGGCGAACAGCCGAACCCTTGGG
>DASYER010000015.1:0-18439 GCA_036498905.1 Steroidobacteraceae bacterium
ATACGCGCATCGAACCGTCAATCTGTTAGACGGCGCTATCGTCACCGAAAACATCCGTCAGGTCTTCTGAGGCCAGTCGTGTTTCGCAACTACTTAACCATCGCCCTGCGCAATATTGTCAACCATAAGCTCTACAGCTTCATCAACATCGCCGGCCTCGCGATGGGGCTGGCCTGCGCCATCTTCGTCATCCTGTTTATCCGAGATGAAACGTCCTACGACAAGTGGGTCCCAGGCAGCACGCGGCTCTATAAGTTGGAACAGGCCGTACATCTGCCGGGCAACTCCGTCGTGAATAACGCTACGGTTCCCTTCGCTCTGCCGCCTGCCATGCAGCAGGAAATTCCGGAGGTCACAGCGGTGACTCGCCTGGTCCGCGAAGGTATGACGATAACGGTCGGGAACCGGCAGTTCCCCGAGGTCATCGACGTGGTAGACCCCAACTTTTTACAGGTTGTCCAACTGCCCTTGATCTCGGGAGGTGCAGCCGCGGCTCTCGCCCAGCCAGAATCGGTGGTCTTGTCCGAAGATACCGCCAGGAAGTTTTTCGGTACTGCCAATCCCCTCGGACAATCCGTCACGGTTGCCAGCGCAAAGTGTGATAAGTCTGATGATGCTTGCGAGAGCGGCTCGATCGAGCTGAAGGTTACTGGCGTGATGCGCAACGTGCCGACCAACTCCCAACTGGTGGCCGATGTACTCATGCCGAACACCTCTGTCGCTGACAGGGTCAGCCAGGAGCAAAAGCGGGACTGGACTTCGCCCTGGTTTTACAGCTATGTGATTCTTGCTCCGGGCGCTGACCCTCAGGCAGTGATCGCAAAGCTCGCGCCGATACAGGATAGGATTGAAGGCGCTGCATTCCGGAATCCCCGGCTGAGTATACGGGGAAGTCGGATCTATCAAGTGTATCTGACTCCATTCGCGGACGTTCATCTCTCATCTGCCCGATATGCCAAGAACATGACGCCTGCAGGGAGCTGGTTCACCATCGATGGAATCGCTACGGTGGGTTTGCTGATCGTCTTGGTCGCGTGCGTGAATTTCATGAACTTGGCGACCGCCCGCGCCATGCTGCGGGCTCGCGAGATTGCATTGCGCAAATGCGTGGGCGCCGGCCGGCGGCAGCTCATCACACAATTCCTTGGTGAGTCGGTCCTGATTGCGCTTTGTGCGTTGGCCTTGGCCCTGGCAGTCGTGGAAATATTGCTGCCTTTCTATGATGGATTCCTGGGACGACCTATTACCTTTCACTACCTCGGCGACTGGTCGTTGTCGCTCTTGATTTTCGGTATTGCAATCGCCGCGGGGCTGATCGGCGGCATCTATCCCGCGCTGGTGCTGTCCCGCTTTCGGCCCGCTACCGTGCTGCGGTCCAACATTTCAGGTCAGCCCGGCTCTAGCCGTTTGCGCAACCTTCTGGTCGTACTGCAGTTCGCCATCTCGGTCGGCCTCGGCATCGCAACAATCGTCGTGTACAAGCAGATCGGTTTTGCGCGCGACCTCGATCTGGGCTTCGACCGGAGCAACATCGTCGTGCTTGACGTGACAGAACTTACCCCAAGCCGTCGCGAAGCCTTCGCACAGACCTTACGCACCTACCCTGGCGTGATTGCCACGGCGCTATCAGACGCCGTGCCCTTCCAGAATAGCATGGCTCTTGGTTTTGTTGAGATTCCAGGGAAATCGGGAATTTCGGTCAGCAGGATAATGATCGGCCCAGACTTTGCCGCGCTGTACGGCTTGCCGGTAGTTGCCGGACGGATATTCTCCGAGACGCGCGGCGACGACACGCTGATTAACAATAACGGCCACGGCTCGCCGGCCAACGAGGGGCACAACATTCTCATCAATGTGGCCGCGGCTATCCAGCTCGGTTACGCGCCACAGCAGGCCATCGGAAAGACCATCTTATACAACGGCAATCACGTGAACATCGTGGGTGTGCTCGGGGATGTGAAATTTGAGGGTGCCAGCGAGCCCGTCAAACCCACAGTATATTTCTACGACAAATCGGACGCTCGTGGGCTTTCCGTGCGCATCAGTGAACAAGCCGTGCCGGCGATGCTTACCTCACTCGACAAAAGCTGGCACGCCTTCGCGCCGACCACGTATTTACGGCGCTTTCTCCTGAGCGATGCGTTCGGGACGCTGTACCGGGACGATGAAAAGCAAGGGGCTATGTTTGGCATCTGTGTCGCCATAGCGATACTGATTGCTTGCCTCGGTCTGTTCGGCATTGCGGCGTTCACCACCCAGCGGCGCACGAAGGAGATCGGCATCCGCAAAGTGTTTGGGGCGCGCACCCGAGATGTTGTGCGGCTATTGCTGTGGCAATTCTCCATCCCCGTGTTGATCGCGAACGCTATCGCATGGCCCATTGCGTACTTCTATCTACATCATTGGCTCGAAGGTTTCGCGTACCGTATCTTGCTCAATCCCATCGATTTTCTCGATGCTGGCGCTGCGGCGCTGGGGATCTCGTGGATAACCGTTCTCGCACACGCCATACATGTCGCCCGCAGGCGGCCCATCCTTGCGCTGCGCCATGAATAAGGCGGCCTGCTTGCTACGGCGGATACGCTCGGGGTTAACCAGCCGTCTGCACGTTTTCATTGTCAGCGATAGCGACGCCGGCGGGCGTAGTGAGGATTGAGTCGTTCATAGGCGGTGCTTGGGATTGACCTCTGTATAACTCCAGCGATTGGTGCGAGGACTAAGAGAGACTGTACCGACAGTTGCGGCTGAGACATTTACTGAATTCCCCCGGACGTTTGTCCTCGCCCTGCCTAATGCACTAATGCGCGTCTGTAGTCCTCCGCCGTCGGACCTGTCGGGAAGTGTCATGTAGTCCAGGCAAAAAGTGGGATCCACTGGCCAATCGTCTGGGCAGACAGCTCGGAACGAAGTGCACGGCCGGGAGCGGTGGACGCCTGAAGCACCGCTCAAGCTTGCGGCATATCTGGAATGAAGACACCGGAAGGCGACGCCTTTGCCTTCGCCAGCGATGCGCCCTTGGCTCGATTTCAAGCCTGGGAGCCAATGAATCCATAACCTAGAATATCCCCTCCGGTCGCAGTAACGAGCCGGCTGCCCATGAACACCGGCAGACTCCTGTGGATCTCAGACTTGGCTCAGCACTGGCGATTAGTTAACGCGCCTATCCGTATGATTGGCCCTCGGTCCGGCAGTAAACTGCCTCGATGTGCACTCGGCTATCGTTGAATACGAGTGGAAGCGCTATATCCGGGAAGGAGGGGCGCGCTGGGCGCCCTCCGCATTCCGCGCGCTGCTGCAATCTCAATTGGCTGATCCCAGCCAGATCGGGGCAGCGCGCGGCGTTGCCCGCAAGTTTGCCGAACCTCAGCTCCCCGAGACCTGGCCTGGCTAACAGCATTCTCCCAGTTGCCTGACAGCAATTGTGGCAGTCGTTAGAATCCCAGTTTACAAGGAAGGCCGCAGCGCTAATGAAAGGACCAAAATCTCAACTCAATGGCCTAGCGGATCATCTTCAGGCTGTCCGCTCGCAAATACTGCAGGGCTGGCAAGACGCTGTCGCGCGCGACCCGCAACTGACAACCGCATCAACTATCTCCCGCACCCAGTTCAACGACCATATTCCCCAAGTGCTCGATTCGTTCGAGCATCGATTGCGGGCTCGCAATACTACCGAGAAGCGTCACGCTCGAGACGAGCAGCGGGAAAATGCCGCTGAACATGGCCTGCATCGATGGCAACAAGGCTATGACCAGAGCGAAACCATGCGGGAGTGGGGTCACCTGCATGTCTGCGTTCTGACGGAGCTCGATCGCTATGAGCGCGAACATCCTGGGCTCCACGCGGCAGTATTGTCAGGAGCCCGAATGGCGTTGGTCCAATTGTGCGCCGAAGGGGTGTGCGAAAGTGCCGCGCGCTACGGACGTCTGCAACAAAGCGAAGCTGCGAGTCGCGCAAATGACCTGGCGCGGGCACTGCAAGACTTACGGGCGCTGGAGCGGGAACGAGCAGAGGTATGGCGCGAGGCGGCCCATGATTTGCGCGGCACCGTCAGTGTGATTAGCAACGCATCGGCTATTTTGACCAGAAAGGCCATCCCTGACCCCACCCTCACGCGGGTCTCTCAGCTATTGCGGCGAAATATGGTTTCACTGCAGGAACTGTTGGGGGATCTTATGGACTTGGCCCGTTTGGAGGCTGGCCAGGAGCGACGCAAATTGGCCCCGTTCGATGCCGCACAGCTACTCAAGGAGTACTGCGATTCCACGCGCGAGCTTGCAACTGAGCGGAATCTGTTTCTCAAGACCGAGGGACCCGCGTCGCTCCTGGTTGACGGTGATGCGATCAAAGTGCGGCGCATCGTGCAGAATCTGGTGCTCAATGCACTGAAAGTCACGAAACTGGGCGGCGTTCGGGTGACTTGGCAGGAGCATGAAGTGCCGGGTACACCACAATGGGTTGTGTGTGTTCAAGATACGGGACCGGGATTTGACCCAGCCCATGCGACGCCATTCTTGCAGGTGCTGAAGGAAGCAACTGCCACTGCGCAAGATTTGGAGGTAAGCGCAGTGTTAGCCGGGGATGAAAGCGCAGATGCAGATCCGGCGCCGACGCTGGTTTCAGGAACCGCTAGCTCTACTTCGCCGCCGCAGACTGGAGAGGGAATTGGCCTGTCGATTATCAAGCGATTGTGCGAGTTGCTGGATGCTAGCCTCGAACTACAAACTTCGCCCGGCAGAGGCACCACATTCCGGGTTACATTCCCCCGACATTATCAGAGCTTCGCCCAGAGCTTTACCGATCTGGGCCCAACCCAAAATAGTGCGCCGACGGAGTCGACTGATCGACCTCACGATATTCAGAAAACTTGACCCACCTACGGCCTATGATGATTTAGGACCAGCTACACCCATGCGGGCAAGAGCACCACCCCGCCGGCCTCCTCGCCTCAATCATGCAAGACCAGGCCGACGACATGAGTAGCGCATCTGCGCCCGGAATTGGTCCAACGATCACGATCCGCGTGCCGCTGCGAGAGAAAGCCCTTTTCAGCGTGCCGGGAGACAAGCACGGTGTGTCCGACTCTGCGCCATCGCCGAGCGATGTCCGATGGCTACTCGACTGCGCCGTCCGGAAGATCCCACGGCCCCCCTCCGCACGTCAGAATTCGGCCCAAATGCGGTCACTGACGGCGTGGAAATGGTCATCCAGAAGCGTTCGCCCTCAGTCAGCCACAGTTTGGGTAGACCAAAGGGGCGCCGGGCCAAAATTTAGATTTGCCGGAGATCTTACCCGGCCCACCCCCAGGCTCGAACCAGCCCGGCCATAACCGTCTTCCACCCAGGCTGGAAATAGAGCGCCGAGACGGTCGCCTCGCCACCAAACAGCAGCGCTGCACCCAGCGCCGTAGCGCGGAGCACGCGGCGATGTCGGACCAGGTCCCAGGACAGCATACCGATCAGCACCAGCGCGGTGCCCCAATAGTAGGTTGCCCAGACCGCCAGCGGACTGCCAGGAGACGCGTTGACGAGGTTCGTCGCGATGCGTCCAGGGCCGACGTCCATCAGCGCCACCGCCGCGAGCACCATGAAGCGGCTGTGCGAAGCGCGGTTCTTGCGCGTCAGCACCCCGGCAAGCGTACAGACTGCGAAGGCGAAGATGTCCTGGAACTCCTCGCCCAGGAACTGGGGGGCGTAGTCCGAATGGCCCACCTGCCGGGTCATGTCCACCACAGCCGCGACGGCGCCCAAGGGGATCATCGCCACCGAAGCGCCGACCACCCACCACCCCAGGGCACGGTGCAGCCGCATGCCGCCCGTTTCGGCCAACACGACCTGCATCGACACTAGGCCCAGCCACGCCACGCTCAATGTGCCGTGGAGCGCAAGCACGAGCGGTGGCGCCGGGCTCTCATGCATGAAACGCGCGAAGTCAGCCCCGAATCCAAACAGCGCGAAGGTCCAGATCCCGAGTATCCAGACAAGCGTCATCCTGCGGTCAGCCCCCGCGTGCATGGTCACAACAGCCATTGATCCCCCCTACGCCGCTATCTTTGGAGCCGGCATTTACCTGTCTGCGGCGCTTGCGAAGCTTGAGCAATCATACTCTGGCTTGGAATGCCGCAATGCGGAGCCATCGCCGTGACTCGCACCGTCGCAGATCGCTGAGCGGTCAGCTTTCTGGCGATGGGCCGATGTCCGCTTAGGGCAATGCCGCTCAATGGAATCGCGATCGGCGTATTGCTTGCTTGACGTCTAATGCAATATATGTAGACTTACACGGATGGAAAGACACCGACGCCCATCCCGGCACACGCTGGCGTTGCTGGACGCTCTGACGCAGAGGCCGCGGGCATGGAATTACGGCTACGATCTGTCGCGCGTCACAGAGCTCAAGTCAGGGACGCTGTACCCAATTCTGATGCGCCTGTGCGAGCGCGGCGTCCTTGAGGCGAAATGGCAGCCGGCAGCGCAGGAGGGACGCCCCCCCCGCCACATGTACCGATTGACGGCCGCCGGTCGGGCCTTCGCCCGCAATTCACTGGCGGCGCAGCCTGCCGGCCCCCGGGTTGACTCAGCAGGAGAATACGCGTGAGTCCGAGCACCGATCTGAAGAGCAGGATTGCGCGAGCCTTGGCCGCGCACGCGGCGCGTGTGGCAGAGCCGGGGCATGACGAGTGGGCCACGGCCATGATGCACGAGCAAGAGCACCTGCCACCGGGTGCATCGGTGCTTTCGTGGGCGTTGGGCTGCGTGTCGGTCAGCTATCGAGGGAGGCTTCGCACCATGATCAGATTGCCCAATCTGCTGCGCTGGGTGAGTCTGCTCGTAATATTTCTAGTGTGCCTGGGGCCACCCTGTGCGAACTTCATCTTGATCGCTGTCAGTACGGTGCAGGGCCATCCGCTCGTCTGGGCCTCCACGTTGCGCTATACGGTGATGCAGGAAGGGCTGATATTCGGCTCGGCGACGTTGATCGGGCCCATTGGGTTCGCGGCCGCCCTGTGGACCCTGTCGTCACGGTCCCATCGGCTGGGCACAATGTGCATGGTCATCCTCTGGACGCTCACGGCCTGGGCCATCGTATACGTGGGATTGCCGGCCCGTTCGGTAGAGTGGCGGGCTCTCGCAACCCCGGGCGATATCTTTTCGCTCATTTTGAATTTCGTCTTCCTACCCACCCTGGGAGTGGCGCTGCTCCAATTGCTAGATACGCGAAGGCGCCGGCTGGCCAATTGAAGCGATGGCTGTTACCAATGCCCCGTTTGGCGAAAATCATCCTGCTTTGGGTCATCATCGGCTTGTTGCTGCTCGTGGTGATCAGCCGCTACCTACCTCCGGGAACGCCTGCGCACCAGCACGTTGGGCTCTCGTCCTGAATGCCCCATATTGGCCATCTGAGACTGTCGCGGATCCGGTAGCATCCGGCCAAATCTGGTCACTGACGGTCAGCTGCCAAATCTCTTGTAAGCAGTCATTCGCACGCCGCTATTATTGCGGGCCTTGATCCCACGATATCCAAAGCGTTCAAGCAACATACAACTGTTGTCAAATGGCGATACCAGAGCCGACAGAGCCAATTACCGAGGTCGCACATAGGGCGCCCTCGCCGCATCTGCGTCCTTATATTGCACGATACGGGGGGTTCCGAGTCGACGGCACGTTGATGGGGACAATTCGCGGCCTGCCTTCGCGCCATGTCACGCTCATGATCGGACTGGCTGCGCCATTCAACATTTCGGGTGCGGGATTGTTCACATCCTTCGTGGGTGGCTTGCATGACAGCGCCGGAACGGTACATAGCACTGGCATTGTCGAGGGGTTGCATGTTTTTCTCCGGCCGCCTGGCGTGCGCGCGGTCCTTAATGTATCCGCAGGTGCGCTATCCAGCTGCGTCGTTCACCTCGCAGACTTGATAGGCGACGCTTCGGATGAGCTTCACGAGCGTTTGCAAGCGATGCGAGGCTGGTCCGGCCGCTTCGACATTCTTGATGAGCTGTTTACGCGACTGCTCACGGGACACACGGTCGCGCCAAAATTAGATTGGGCGTGGCATAAGCTTATCAATGAGGCGGGACGAAGCCGCGTCCAAGAGTTGGCTCAAGAGATCGGATGGGGCCGCCGCCACTTTACAGAGCGATTCAGGGCCGAGTTTGGCGTTACACCAAAGACGCTCGGGCGTATCGCTCGATTCGAGCATGCGTGTGCGTTGATTCGCTGCCACCGGGGCAGACTTGTCGACGTCGCCTTATCGGCCGGCTATCACGATCAGGCGCATATGACGCGCGAATGGACGGCTCTCGCAAACTGTACGCCCAAGACGTGGATCTGCGAAGAACTCCCATTTGTACAAGACTACGAACTCGCCGGGATGGACAATTCTATCTGAGCACCGTAATAGACAGCGGGGAGTCAACCGGGAGAGTGACGATGAAGACTATCAAGAAGGTCGATCCCGCGCGGTTCTCGATATCGATTTCGCGCGATTTGTCCATGGCGACCGTAGAGCATCGAGATGGGCCGCCGCCGCGCTGCGAAGGTCTTAGCGTGGGAATCGCGGATATGACCCGTGATCCGCCACACAATGGGGAACTGCACCCGGACGGGGACGAGCTGATCTACATCATCTCCGGGAAGGTCACAGTCGTCGGCGATTCCGCGCCAGGTCACCCATGCGAGTTGGGACCCGGTGACATGTGCATTGTCCCGCGAGGCGAGTGGCATCGAGTGCACCTGCTGGAGCCTACGCGCCTCATGCATATAACACCGGGCCCGAGAGGCCAGCATCGAGCCATTGTTTGATGCGGCCCCGGCAATTTACCCGGAGTTTTCCGATGGTCAGCGCGTCTATGGTGTGTTAGCCGCTGGAATTCCACTCAGTCGAACGCCAGACAGTTAGTCAGGAGAATTGAAATGGATGTGCCAGACGCAACAGCCCGCCGCGTCCGAGCGGTGATACCAATGTTAGTGTGCGTCGACGGAGCATCCGAAATTGAATTCTGCCGGCGAGTATTCGGTGCCATAGAACTGGCGCGTCGATCCGCAGACAACGACATTGTGATGCACGCGACGCTTACCATTGGCGACAACCTGATTATGATCCACGGGGAGTTCCCGGCTCTTGTAAGCCGGGCCCCACCTTTGGACGGCGGCTCGCCAGTCGTGATCTACATTTACGTTGAGGACGCGGATGCTGTGATGACGCGCGCAGTATCGGCTGGTGCGCGTGTTCTCATTCCGATTGCCGACCAAGCTTGGGGCGACCGCGTAGGACGAATAATTGATCCGTCTGGGCACGTATGGAATGTAGCTACCCGTGACGCCACTTGAGGGCGAAGTAGCCACGCCGGTCAGGCATGGGGCTCGGTCACCGCGCTGACCGCTTGCCACCACTTGAACGGCCACTTTCAGCGGAGGTATACGACCGGATTGGGTACAGTGAACATTGATGTTGCCACGCAGCATCGTTGGCCGATCCACGTCGGTCGTTGCCTCTGACCGGTCATGACCCGCCTCTCGCGAATCTCGCAGGATTCTTCACCTAAGCGGACGTCCGGGTGCTGCGTCCACCCCCGATTTTTCGCCTTCCAACCCCTGAATCCGGGCATTCACCGAATACTCGAGCCGGCTCGCGGGACGTGCACTATCGTGCGCCCATGAGACTCAACGACATTTCATTTCTTGGTTGGATACACACCGTCGTGAGTGTGCTGGCGATGATCACCGGCACTCGGCAGCTGGTCGGCAGAAAGGGCACCGCCGCGCATGCATTGAGCGGCAGCGTCTACTTCGTCTCCATGCTCGTCGCGAACGTCACGGTGCTGTTCATTTATCACGGCGAGGACCTAATCTTCCGCCACGGCCGCCCGCCCGCGCCCGGAGAGGGGTTCGGCTTCTTTCACTGGCTCGCCGTCATCACTCTCGCCCTGGTGCTTCTCGGGCGACTTGCGGCGTCTCGCCAGAGGCAGGCATTCTTCGCTTATGCGCATCCGATCTGCATGATACTCAGTTATTGGTTCCTCGTCGGAGGCGCCGTCAACGAAGCTTTCGACCGCGTAAAGTGGGTGCGGCAGGCGGCGCTCGCCATCTCTCCTGGGGCGCGCAGCCTCGCGGGGTACAAGCTCCTTTACATAGTTTATTTCGCGATGGATGCGGTCATCGTCGCATTGCTGACCGTCGCGGTGGTTCAGGTGAGGCGATTTCGTCGCGAGAGCTTGCAGGAGTAGGATCTACGCTCAATGCGCGTTGCAGCTCTACTACTCGGCACCTCCGGCTGGCGACCGGTCTCCTTCCACGGTGGCCAGAACGGTGCCCGACGTAATGATCTCGGCCATCTCGGGCGATGGTCATTGCCGCGATGGGCATTTCTCGGCTGGTACGGGGCGTCTTGCCTTGCATGGAACTGGGCGGTCTTCGAGCTAAGCATGTACAGGGTCATAGGCCGCAATGGCGTTGAACTGGGAATGCTGCTTTGGCCCGTGGCTGTGGTGGCTTGCGCATTACCTGTCGCATGGCTCTGGGAACGCCGCGTCGAGGTACGACACCTGCGCGAGGTCACCGAGCTCCAGCGACAGAGGCAGGAAGCGAATCTGAAACTGCTCGTGTTGCAGGCTCAGATCGAACCGCATTTCCTGTACAACACGCTCGCTTCATTGCGGGCGCTGTTGCGCGAGGATGTCGGTCAGGCCGAATCGATGGTCGACGCCCTGGTCAGCCATTTGCGGGCTGTTCTTCCGGCGATGCGCGCGGATTCTGGAATATCGACGCTGTCGGACCAGCTCGCGATCTGCGCCAGCTACCTTGAGCTCATGGCGAGCCGGATGAAGGGGCGCCTGACTTACTGCCTCGAAGTACCGGGCGTGTTGCTACATACACCGTTTCCCCCGTTGATACTGCTCACTCTCGTCGAAAATGCGATCAAGCACGGGATTGAGCCCAAGGCCGGCGCCGGCTGCATTTGCATCGAAGCCGAGCGGATCGTGCACGCCGCTGGCTGCGCCATCGTGGTAAGAGTGATCGACAACGGCATTGGCTTTTCCACCGGGTTAGGACACGGTCTGGGGCTGCGAAATGTGCGTGAACAGCTCGCGTTACGCTACGGTGAGCACGCGGCTCTGTCGCTCAGCGGCCCGCCAGAGGGAGGCGCGGTTGGCTGTATCCAGATCCCGCTGGATGGGATTTACATCAGATGACGCCTACCGCGCTCATTGCGGAGGACGAAGCGCCTCAGCGTCGGGACCTATGCCGCCTCCTGGCCTCGAGCTGGCCGGAACTTCGGATCGTGGCCGAATGCGCGGATGGGACCTCAGCCATTGCCGCTATGCATGCGCATCTTCCGACCATCGCCTTTCTTGACATCCGAATGGCAGGCGCCAGTGGTCTGGACGTTGCGCAACAGGCGTGCAGGATGGCGCACGTGGTATTCACCACCGCGTACGAGCAGCACGCCATTGAAGCATTCGAGGTCGGAGCCCTCGATTACCTTCTAAAACCGGTCACTGCGGTGCGCCTCAACACGACCTTGCAGCGCTTGCGCACGCGATTGAACAGTGCGCCGAAGGAGATCGACGCCGTGCTCGATACGATCCGGCAGGGGTTCCGTTCGACGCGTAGCGCGGACATCCCCTGGATAACCGCCTCGCTGGGTAACACCATCAAGCTGATTGCGACAGAGGACGTGTTGTTCTTCCATTCCGACGAAGGATCCACTCGCGTCGTCACGTGTCTCGAGGAAGCTAGCATCCGCACACCTCTTAGGGATTTGCTGGCTGAATTGAATCCCGATGTGTTCTGGCAGATTCACCGCAGAGTTATCGTGCGAGTGAGCGCAATTCGCGCAGTGCGCCGAAACGAGCTCGGCAGGCTGGAAATCGCCCTGCACGATTCAGCAGAGATTCTGCCAGTGAGCCAGGCGTTTCAATGGCGGTTTCGCGGGATGTAGCGCGCCGAGAGCTCTAGTACTTTTAGCACTGCCCGCTCTATCGGGTCCAAATGACCGCTATTGGCACCTGTGAATGGCCGAGATGGGCACATAAGGGTCAATTCGGATTGGTGTGGGGATCGAAGCGCGACTGACTTTTGTTTAAAATGGATATCTCCATACATCGCGCCGGTCACGTACCCCCGTTGTTACCCCAACATTGTCGACGGCAGATTTGGACCCGGTACCGATAGGACTGGCAGCCCCACCATGATGTGTGAAAACATCAGATGCATCGGACCTTCTGTCGTCCCTGAGGGACGACAGAAGGCCACGCGACTGTGCCGATGGAGAGAAAGAGGACAGAGTTTCAAGATCCGAGGCAGAATGCATCATTGTTCAACTCAAAGCAGGTCCAGTTGCCGCAGCGGAAATTCTGTCCGAACCAGCCAAGCCACCTCTGACCTTCGGTCAGTAGGAGAATCACGATGAGCGCGTCCTTTGAAGAGAGCTCACACCTATCTCGCCGTCAGGCCATTACAGCCCTGGTCAGCGCCGCGGGCGGCCTCGCCCTCTCCTTTACACTACCGACGGTGACGTTCGGTGCCCTCGGGTCCGGTCAGCCCAGACCCATGGGTCTGCTGGAGAGCCCCGAGAGCATCCCGCCGCATGAACTGTCCGCCTTCCTGGTGATCGACCCTGACGACACCGTCACTGTCCGGCTGCCACACAACGAGCTGGGTCAGGGCACGACCACCGCGCTCGCCATGCTGATCGCCGAGGAGCTGTACTGTGACTGGTCCAAGGTGAAGTGCGAATACGGCTCGGCAAATCGCAACCTTCGCGAGAAGAACGTCTATGGCGGCATGATGACGGTCGGAAGCCAGGGTCTGCGCACCTCGGTCACCATGATGCAGCAGGCCGGAGCCAGCGCGCGCGAACGTCTGGTCAAGGCTGCCGCCCGGCGCTGGAACTGCGACGTTACCGACTGCCGGTGTGAGAACAGCGTCATCGAGCACACGCCCACGGGTCGCAAGCTCACTTACGGCCAGGTATGCGCCGCTGCAGTGGCGGTGAAACTTGATCGGGAACCCGCAATCAAGACACCAGAGCAGTTCAAGCTCGTGGGCAAGCCCATGCCGCGGCTCGACACCCGGCCCAAGACCGACGGCTCGGCCAGGTATGGCATCGACGCCGAAGTGCCGGGGATGATCTACGCCGCGATCATCCAGTGCCCGGTACCGGGTGGCGAACTCAAGACGGTCGATGACAGCGCCGTCCGGCTCGCTCCCGGAATCGTGCAAGTGGTGAAGCTGCACAACGCAGTGGCCGTGGCAGCCGATCAGTTCTGGCGCGCCAAGAAGGCCGTTGATGCGCTGAAGATCGAGTGGGATATCGGCGCCGCCGGCAAGGTGCAGCAATCCGATCTGGACAAGATCTACCGGGATGGGCTGGATGGCCCGATGGCCTCCGCCCGTAATGATGGCGACGTTCAGGCAGCTCTCGGCAAACCCGGCGGCCGGCTCATCGAGGCGGTTTACGAGGCACCCTACCAGGCCCACGCGGCAATGGAGCCGCTCAACTGCACCGTCCGGCTGCAGAAGGACCAGCTCGATGTGTGGATTTCCACCCAGGCGCCGATGGCCGTTCTCACAGGCGCAGCCACAGCCGCCGGCATTGCACCGGAGAAAACTTTCGTCCATGTCAACTTCGTCGGCGGCGGTTTCGGCCGGCGAGGCTCTCCCGATGAAGCCATCCAGTGCGTCGCCATCGCCAAGGCGGTGGGCAAACCCGTCAAGCTGATCTGGACCCGCGAGGAGGATATCCGCCACGACCGTTACCGCCCCCAGGCAGCGACGAGGTGGAAGGCCCGGCTGGATGAGACCGGCAGGATCAACGCTCTGGACGTGAAGGTTGCCGTACCCTCCTTGTTAAGGGGACTGGGACCCGCCGGACCGCGCTTCCCGGGCGTCGAACCCATGGCCGTCGAGTGCATAGCGGAAACCGCCTACAGGATTCCCAACCTCAGCGTCGGCGCCAATCTGATCAACACTCATGTGCCGGTGTCTTTTTGCCGTGGCGTGGGCTCCTCGCAGAACGGTTTCATGATCGAAGGCTTCATCGATGAATTGGCCCACGCGGCCGGGCAGGATCCCTATAAATTCCGTCGCGCGCACCTGGACCGGGCCGATTGGATCGGCGTGCTCGACATGCTGGCCGACAAATCGAACTGGGGCACGCCCATGCAAGCCGGTCGCGGACGAGGCATCGCCATCATGGAGTGCTATGGCACCGTCACCGGCCAGGTTGCTGAGGTGACGGTCGACCCCCGGGGCGCGGTGAGGGTCGATCGCCTAGTGATCGTTCAGGACTGCTACAACGCCGCGAACCCCAACACGATCCACCAGCAGATGGAGGGTGGAGCGCTCTTCGGTCTCGGCCAGGCGCTGTTCGGACATATCACTTTCAAGGACGGCGCGGCGGAGCAAAGCAACTACCACGACTACCAGATCGTGCGAATGTTTGAGGCGCCGAAGATCGAGACCTACCTGCATCTTACGGGCGGCCCGCACTGGGGCGGAATTGGCGAACCTGGCGTAGGACCCACGCCGGCCGCCGTATGCAACGCGGTGTTTGCCGCCACAGGCACACGGGTGCGCCGGCTGCCGCTGTCGAAGGTGGATCTGACAAGGGTGCCGATGCGTGCGCCCCTCGGCTAACTCAAAGCGAGTTAGCGCGACGAGCGTCGGAGTCGAACTATCTCAATTTAGGCGATATTTTAGATACAGAAGGGTAAGAGCTAGTTACCCCAGCCGGCTGGCGGTGGCTGGAATGCGATCAGCTCTTACTGTTGCCCGCCCGCCCGGCAAATCAGCTCCTTCGGGAATCTCATGCACGTCTCGACCCCCGCGCGCACGTACGTGCCGGGAATTCAGGCGCCTTCCCCAATCGGCACCCGGGCCCGAGTCCAATACACCCATGCCAAGCCTGCAAAGGTGGTACGGTCGGCTCAAATGAGAGGTCAACGCGACGCTGGTCTCGTCCGCGCAGTCGGGCCTTTGGGCTTGTCGGCCGGCACCATAAGCATGATGATCGGCGCCGGAATTTTCGCGGTACCGAGCGCCCTCGCCGCTTCCCTTGGACCTTACGCCCCTCTGGCATTCGTCGCCTGTGCCTTGGGGATCGGGGCGGTCGCGATCTGCTGCGCCGAGGGCGGGAGCCGCATACCGACGAGCGGTGGGATCTACGGCTACGTTGAGGCGGCGCTGGGCCCTCTACCGGGGTACGTCGCGGGCACGCTCCTGTGGGTCGGCGACATCCTCGCGATGGCTAGCGTCGCTGCGGCCCTCGCCGACGTCGCTGCGAGCCTGCTGCCCACGACCTTCGTAATTGTCGTCCGCATGACCGTCATAGTAGGTGTCATTGGGGCAGTCGCGGCCGTGAATGTGGGCGGCGTGACACGCGGCGCACGGCTCGTTACCGTTGCCACAGCGCTGAAGCTCTTGCCGCTCGCTGTTTTCGTCGTGGTGGGCGCTGCGGCCGTCCATGGAGCGAACTTCTCGACCCCGCCCGGCTGGAAACCCGGCGGGCTCGGGCGCGCGGTCATCCTCGCGGCCTTCGCGCTGACCGGCATGGAGACTTCCCTGTCCGCGAGCGGCGAGGTTGCACGGCCAGCTCGAACGATTCCGCTCGCGCTCGCGATCTCGCTCGCGTCGGTGACGCTACTGTACGTCGCCATTCAGTGCATCGCGCAGGGGGTCCTCGGCTCCGCATTGACTCATTCGATGGCGCCGCTCGCGGATACAATGGCTCATCTCGGCCCAGGACTTCGGATCCTGATGCTCGCCGGAACGGCATTCGCCATGCTCGGCATGATCGCCGGTGACATTCTCGGCACACCGCGCATGCTGTTCGCGTTCGCCCGCGACGGCTTGCTCCCGAGCGTGCTCGGCCGCGTTCATCCGCGGACCCATACCCCTTACGTCGCCATCCTCTCGTACGCGGCGCTGGCGATGATCCTGGCGCTCACGGGCTCGTTCGCCGAACTCGCCGTGCTCGCGACGCTGGCCACCGCCGTACTGTACATCGCCGCATGCATTGCAACATGGCTGCTGGCGCGCCGCGGCGTGGCGGTTGCAGGTACGCCGTTCAACTTCCGCTGGCTAGGAGCGGCAGCGGTGATTGGTGGGGGCAGCATGCTTCTGCTCATCGCGCTCGGTTCGCCCAGCGAGATCATGGGGCTGGCGGCGCTGATCGCGGTCAGCTCGCTTGTCTATCTGGTGCAGACGCGGATCGTCGTAGCAACCAATACGACGTGAAGCTGCCGCCACCACCGCCCGGGCCTAATTGCGCCCGCCAGCATAGCCCCAAGGTAGCTGCCGATGCTTGTTAGAGCAGCGGTCGGGACTTGGCCTCGTCGCCGAACGACCCGTTGGCGCAGCGCCTGGGCAATCGGTTTACCCCGTTCTTGTCTTGGACGATGCCGTCCTGCAGCATTGGTGACGTCCCAATGCCGCGATAGTTGGTCAGAGCTTTAGCGCGCGGCGGTTTTCGGAAGCGATGGAGATTAGTTCCGGATCTCCGTTTTGCCAGCGCCGGTACAATTCGCTGTAGGTTGCATACCAGGTTCGTTTGACAGAAAACCGTTTGAGCGACTCGATCATGTCGCTGGCATTTGAAAGCGCATCAAGAGCTGCCAGTTCAGTCGACTCAAGGGCGTCGACTATCTGGGCCATTGAGAGCTCGGCGAGACCGGGATCACTTGTGTCCCACCGGGGACGCATTCTGAAACCATGGGGATCCATATAGCCCTTCACCGAGCCGAACACAAAGTTCGCGCACAGAACGATGAGCGTTCTGCGTCGCCCTGCAACGCCATTCGCGTCGACCCACAGTTGCTGTATTACACCATTCTTTTCGCGCGCAAATCTTCTCGCGGTTGTCTTGCTAAAGCCATGTCCTCTCAGATAGGGCCATAGAATGCTGTTAATTGCTGGCGTCAAGGGGTCAGATGCGCTTCCCATGCAAGCTCCGTTGTTCAATCAGCATATCCAGACCGACGGTGTACTCAGACCGCCCCAAGGAATGAATCATACGAGAGGCATGAACACCAAAACAGGCCTCGCTGACGTCAATCTGACGACTAGCGCTCTTTAAGTGAATTCCGGTTCTGCTGGTGATGGCAAACGTGCCCGCGAGGCGGACAGAAGCTGATAAGCGTTGGACTCATCGGGTCTGAGACAATCACAGTTGCGCGCACCGTTTCCCGTCTCGCTATTGAAACAGGATCGGAACATTGTGCATGATACTTCGTTGCGCAAGTCCCCGAATACGCTCCACCAAGGGCTCACCATCTATATCGAAGAAGCAGTCGTATAAGCTGACCAATCTAAGCCCATGCGTGCGCGCTACTTCCTTCTTCCAATCCGAATTCAACTCGATGGGTGGCGCATTGCGAAAGCGGGCTTCAATGATCTGCAGCTCCTTCAGTAGCGCGGCTGAATCCTCGGCCACCCACTGTCCGTCGCAGTCCGAATGGTAGATCAGTACAGGGCACACATCGCCGCAATTGCCGTTCTCGGCCACGGTAGTCACCGAATCGCGAAATGCCCCGAAGTCCTCATAGCTACCGACTTCGACGCCGTCAAGCTCCTCGTCTCCGTCGAATATGGTCAGATACAGGCCCACGCTCTACTGCCGGATGATGCGGACTTTCGCCGTATGCTCGGAACAAAACGCCGCCAGGTCCGGATGTACAATTGCGTCCTCAGGTAGGTAAATGCTCAGGATCAGACCCTTCTGTGAAGCAAGGTAGGTCAAGAGGCGGATCTGGTAGGTGAGGCGCAGGTCGGAGACGTTCTTGAACAAAATGAGCTCTCGGCCGCGAGCTGCGTCCGGACGAGTTCCCCGGGCGGTTTGATGCTTGGTTTGCTTGGGATGGACTTGCATGTCACGTTACTTATGGCGGTGCAGGTGGTCGAGTTGCATTCGTACCCAAAAGTTCGCAGGCTGCATCTAAGTTGAGACTGGCAATGTGGGCATCATACGGTAATCCCCCCTTTAATAATCGCAGTCAGAGGTGGAAAACAGTTACGCGGCCATCGCCAGCTTCTGCCTGGGAGTGATGCCGCCAAGGCCCATGTTCGGTCTTTCGTTGTTGTACGTCCACAGCCATCGGGTAGCGGCCTGCTGGACTTCCTCGATCGATCCGAACAGTGTCTGGGATAGCCAGTCGTAGCGCACGGTGCGATTGAAGCGCTCGACGTAAGCATTCTGCTGTGGCTTTCCGGGCTGGATGTAATCGATCCGGATCCCCGTGCGCTCAGACCATTCGTGCATCGCGCCACTTAGGGAACATCTGAAGAACTGGCCATGACGAAGTCGGCGACAACGGATTTCGGCTCACGAACGGCATCAGGCGCCGCTTTGGAGTCAATCTGCGTTGTAAAACACCCGTCCCGCCAGATTGCACCGACACGTGTCCTACGCATGCAGCAACCTCCTGCGCACGATGAACAGGTTC
>DASYER010000016.1:0-1739 GCA_036498905.1 Steroidobacteraceae bacterium
GGAGAAGACATTGCTCAAGGGCTTGCAGGCCTCACCTGAGATAATTGTTTTTAGCGCGATGCGTTGAGCTTCGTCCGCGCGCTCGTCGATAACGATCTGGCGTTTGCCATTTAGATCCTTGATCTCGCCGGGCCACTTGTAAAGGACCGCCCAATTCAGCCCCGCGAGCGGCGTATCATTGAAATGGCCTTCGACGATGTGGCCGATATAGGTCGACTGACAATAGCCATTGGTGCTGGGCAGATTGAACTGGCAGCCGCAGTTGATCTGGCAATTGCAGTTGTCGTAAGTTTCGCTTTTGAAGAGCCATTGATCAGTCATCTCGATACTCCTCCCCTAATCGTCTCCGAAAGAGATATGCGGGGTTGCGTAACGGGTGTTCCAGGACGATTTGGTTGACGGTCATCGGCATCCCTGCCTGCACCGTGGGACCAGTCTACACCTGAAAATTCCCTTGCACAAAAATCTCCCACGGGAGGTTTGGGGGGTGTGAAACCACCCATCGGCCGAAGCGCAGCGGCTCGGCGGGTGGCGGCTCAGGAGCCGCGGCATCATCACGCCGCTGCGGCGACGAGGAACGGCTTCTAGCGGACTGCACACGACGCAAAGCTGCGGTAGCCGGGTGGCGGGTTCTGTCAGGGTTCGCGCCAACAAGTATAGTCTGCATTGGGACGCAGTCGTTGCGGGGTTACGCGGCTTTCAGAATGGCCAGCACGGCCGCAGTGCGGCGGAGGAAGTGCAGTCTGCGGCGCGTGGCGGGAACGTGTTGGTTGTGGCGGGATTGGGGACGAAGGTGGTTGCGCAGTTCGTCGTGTCCTCGACAGAATCGGGCGGCTGATTTGGGACTTTTGAAGCCACGCATCGGCCGGTATCGGCCCTTGAGGCCGCGGTGGTCCTGTTCCAGTCCGGTATTTCGGTAGCGGCTGGTGCGATGGCGCACCTGCTTGCCCAGTTCGGTCCGGATTGCCCGCGGGTAGCTGTCGTGCCCATCCGTCGTGACCCGATCAGGCGTGACGCCGGTGACCGCCTGCGCGGAGCGGAAGAACGCCCTCGCTGCCTTCATGTCGCGATGCTCGCGGAACAGTATATCGACGAGCGCACCGGTGCTGTCGATGGCGCGGTAGATGTAGCACCACCGCCCAGCCACCTTGATGTATGTTTCGTCAACATACCAACTGCGGCCGATACGGCCTTTGCGTCGGCACCGCAGGCTCTCAGCCAGAGTCGGGGTAAGTTTCGCCTCCCATTCTCGGACCGCTTCGTGGCTGAACAGCACGCCCCGGAGGGCGAACATCTCCACCAGGTCGCGCAAGCTCAGCTTGTAGCGCAGGCGCCAGAGCACCACGAGGGCGATGACATCGGACGGATATTGGGCCCGGTTCAGCAGCGTGCCCGTGCGCTCATTGAATTGTTTGCCGCAGGCGTGGCAACGAAAGCGCCTATACCTTGGGCAATGCGCTCGGGTCGCTCCGTGATGGCCCGCGACCCGCACCCGATACACCGCATCCTCGTCCGCCTCGCCCGTGAGCGTGGCCCTATACCCAGGCCGGTTCACCTTGCCCAGGCGCTCATGGCGCGAGCCCTGGCAGAACCCTGTGAATCAGCACCGGAGTGGGACCCCACTTCTGAGCCGATTCACACCCAGGCCGTACGAACCGGCAGCCGCGAGGCGCCCTCGGTCGTTCCATGCGAGACTGGAAGGAACGGATGGGCCTCGCGATTGGCGGCGAAGCTGCCAA
>DASYER010000017.1:0-61069 GCA_036498905.1 Steroidobacteraceae bacterium
GGTGGCTGTGGCCGAGGCGTGCACTGCGCGAGCGGGAGCCGGCACATGGCTGAGCCGGTCACAGCGTCGGGCATGGCACTCCCCGTCGGGCCGATCGGACGCCGCGGTGTCGGCTGGTGGGGCGTCGGCACTCTCATAGCCAGCGAGGCGGCGTTGTTTGCCTACCTGCTGTTCTCCTATTTCTACTACGGGGCGACCGCCGGACCGAACTGGGTACTGCAGGCGCATCCGCCCCTGCGTCTGGCGCTGCCCAACACGGTGCTGCTGCTGGCCTCGAGCGGTGTGGCCTGGTGGGGCGAACGCGGCGTGCTGCGCCAGCGACGTGCGCAGGCACTGTGGGGATTCGGCATCGCGTTCCTGATGGGGTGCGTGTTCGCGGCGATCCAGCTGCACGAATGGCAGACCAAGCCCTTCGGCATCGGCACTTCAAGCTTCGGCTCGCTGTACTTCCTGACGACGGGTCTGCACGAGGCACACGTACTGGTCGGGGTACTGGTGCTCGCCGCCATTTTCATATGGACGGCGCACGACTACTTCAGTCCGCGGCGCCGCCTGTCGGTCTCGGCGGGAGTGCTGTACTGGCATTTCGTCGATGTCGTGTGGCTGTTCGTGTTCACGACCTACTACATCACCCCCTACCTCGGGTTCGGGCATTGAGCATGGGCCCCATCAAGCTATTTGCAGGTCCGCTCGCGTGGTTCGTCGAAATCAATATCGGCTACATGCTCGCGACCGAACCGTGTTTCCCCACCGATCACCGTCTCGTTGCCCCACTGCCGCGGTGGGCCTGGACCCAAACCGGGCTGTACTGCCTCGCGCTGCTGTGCCTGCTCGTCGCTTTGTGGGCATTCATCGCTTCAATGTCGGCCCTGCGCCAGCACGCCGCGGGCGGGCAGGCGCTCGCGGCGGCGGATACCCGGGAAAGATTTGCCGCGCTGTGGGGCGCGGCCTTCGGTGGTGGTTTTTTTGTGGCGACATTGCTGACCTGCGTGGGTCTGATCGTGCTGCCACGGTGTGGGGGATAAATGCGATTTCAAATCACACGGCGAGTGATGCAGTGCCTGCCGCTGGTCACGGTCCTGGCGCCGGCGCTGGTGCTCGCACAGACGGTACCGGCGGGAGTGCCGGCCGATGAGATATTCAGCCGCGAGCAGATCGGCCATGCGCTCGCGCCGCCCACGCCCCAGGTCGGCCGCACGGCGCCGAGTGCCGCCAATGCGCCCGAGGATGACGGCCAATGGCGGATGCCCTCCAAGAATTACGCCTCGACGCGCTACTCGTCGCTGGCGGAAATCACGCCGGCGAACGTCGCGAAGCTGGCGCCGCAGTTCTCGTTTTCTCTGGCGGTCAACAAGGGCCAGGAAGCAGCGCCGATCGTCGCCGACAACGTCATGTACATCGTCACGGCTTATCCGAACATCGTCTATGCGCTGGATCTGAGCAAGCCCGGCGCGCCGATGAAGTGGAAGTTTGCGGCGAAACCGCAGCCGGCGAGCCAGGGCGTCGCCTGCTGCGACGTCGTGAATCGCGGTGGCACCGTCGATGCCGGAAAGTTCATCTTCAATACCCTGGATGGCCAGACCATCGCCCTGGACATCAAGGATGGCAAGCCCATCTGGCGCACGCGCCTCGGGAACATCAACATCGGCGAGACCGTGACCATGGCGCCGCTGGTGGCGGACGGACGCGTCTATGTCGGCGACTCGGGCGGTGAGCTCGGCGTGCGCGGCTGGATCGCGGCGCTGGATGAAAGCAACGGCAAGCTCGACTGGCGCGCCTACAACACCGGTCCGGATGCGGACGTGAAGATCGGCGCTGACTTTCATCCATTCTATCCGTCGGACAAGGGCACGAACCTGGGCGTGACGAGCTGGCCGGCGGATGCGTGGAAGATCGGCGGCGCGACGGTGTGGGGCTGGGTCACCTACGATCCGGAACTGAAGACGCTTTATTACGGCAGCGGCAATCCGGGACCCTGGAACGCCGACCAGCGTCCGGGTGACAACAAATGGACCACCGGTATCTTTGCGCGCGATCCGGCCACCGGGGATGCCCACTGGTACTACCAGATGTCCCCGCACGATGAGCATGACTACGACGGCGTCAACGAACAGATTCTGCTCGACATGCCCTTTGGCGGCCGCATGCACAAAGTGCTCATCCATCCGGACCGCAACGGCTATGTCTATGTGATCGATCGCACCAATGGCCAGGTCCTGTCGGCCGATCCGTATGGTCCGGTGAACTCCTCGAAGGGCGTGGACCTGGCGACGGGTCGGCTGATCGTCAACCCGGACAAGGAAACGAAGGTAGGTCGTGAGGTGCACGACATCTGCCCGACGGCCTCGGGCGCGAAGGACTGGAACCCGAGCAGCTTCAGTCCGCAGACCGGACTGATGTACATCCCGCACGAGAACATCTGCATGGATTGGACCAACATGGAGGTGAGCTACATCGTTGGTACGCCGTACGTCGGCGCCAGCGTCCACATGAAGCCCGGTCCGGGCGGCCATCGCGGCGAGCTGACGGCCTGGGACCCGGTGAACCGCAGGCCTGCGTGGATCGTGCCCGAGAATTTTCCGATCTGGTCGGGCACGGTCGCGACCGGCGGCAATCTGGTGTTCTACGGCACGCTCGATGGCTGGTTCAAGTGCGTCGACGCAAAGACCGGCAAGGCGCTGTGGCAGTACAAGGTCGACAGCGGAATCATCGGCCAGCCGATCAGCTACCGCGGCCCCGACGGACACCAGTACATCGCGGTGCTCTCCGGCGTCGGCGGCTGGTCCGGCGCGGTCGTTTCGGGACCGGTGGATCCGCGCGACGGCTCGGCGGCACTGGGTATGGTGAATGTCATGTCCGACTTGCCCAAATACACCACGGCCGGAGGGACGCTCTATGTTTTCGCGCTTCCGCACTAGCGCCGCGTTCGCCGCGGCCCTCATGCTCACCGGTTGTGGAGCAGGCCATCAGGAACCGGCGGGACCGACCTCCCCGAGCGTGACCGATGGCGCTGTCGTCACCTCGGCGCTGGCCCCGGGGCTCAACCATAGTCTCTCGACCGTGGATCCGCGCGCGGCTCCCTATTACGACAACGCCAAAGCCGTGGTCGAAGGTAAACGGCTCTTTGGTCAGTACAACTGCTCGGGATGCCATTCGAATGGCGGCGGTGGCATGGCGCCGTCCCTCATGGACGACGAGTGGATCTACGGCGATCGGCTGGAGCAGATCCACCAGACGATCGTCGAGGGTCGCCCGAACGGCATGCCCTCGTGGGGCGGGAAAATTCCCGATGACCAGATATGGGAACTCGCGGTGTACGTGCGTTCCATGTCGCTGCCGCAGACGCTCGCCGCGCAGAACGGCGCAACGCCGTCTCAATCGCCCGCGCCGGTGCCGCGCTCGGCGGGGCAGGATTCGGGTTGGTCACCCGCACCGGAGACGACCAATGACTACACGTCGACCACTGCGGGCCCATAGATGCGCATCGCGCGCCTGGGCCTGACCGCGCTGTTGTGTGGCTGCTCACTGGTCGCCCACGCGGCGCTGGTGGTGTGCGCCGATCCGAACAATATGCCCTTCTCCAACCGGCACGGGGATGGATTCGAGAACGGCCTCGCCCGCATTCTCGCCCGCGATCTTCACACCACGCTCCGATACGTGTGGTGGGCACAGCGCCGCGGCTTTGCGCGCGAGACGCTGACCCAATCCCGCTGCGACATCTGGCCGGGAGTGGCCGCGGGCCTGCAGAGCATGGCAACCTCGGTTCCGTACTACCGCTCGACCTACGTGTTCGTCAGTCTGGTCTCCGAGCCGCTGGCGCATCTATCACTCGATGATCCGCGCCTGCGCAACATACTGATCGGCGTGCAGCTGGTGGGTGATGACGGCGTCAATACACCGCCCGCGACCGCACTGGGCATGCGCGGCGTAACCAGCAACGTGCGCGGCTTTCCCCTGTATGGCGACTACCGCCGGCCCAATCCGCCCAATGCGATTCTGGATGCGGTGGTGAACCACTCGGTGAAGCTCGCCCTGGTGTGGGGACCATTGGCCGGCTACTACGCCCGCCATTCGCCAATGCCGCTGCGCCTCGAACCGATCGCTGCCACGCCTGGAAGCGTGGTCCCGATGAGTTTCGCGATTTCGGTCGGCGTACGCCGCAATGACCCGCAACTGCTGGCGAGGATCAATGCCGCACTGCGCGGAAACTCCGCGCAGATCGAGCGGCTCCTGAAGGCATATGGCGTGCCGCGCGTGGCAGAACCTACGCAAGTGGCGAACGATGCAACTCACTCGGCGAAGGTGTCGAGGTAAGCGGGATTCGCCGCTAGCTTCGCGGCGCAACCTTCAGGGCGTCGAGGACCTTGTCGGCGCCCGCCATGCTGACCGCTTTCGCGATGATCGCCGACTTTTCGGCATCACTGCGCACGATTCCATTCACGGTCACGTGGCCATTGGCCGTCACGATTTTCACATTGTGGGCATCGACCGAGAGAGTCTTGTCCGCCATCACGCTGCGCCGGATGCTGCGCGTGAGCTGCAGATCCTGGGGACGATTCGACTGCCCGTCAGCGACGCTGCCGTGATCAGTGGAATTCTCGGTGGCGGAATTTGAGCGGCTGTTGTCGGGTGCCTGCGCCAGAGCCGTTCCGGCCTGCATCGCACCCAATACCGCGCACAACGCGATGACAGTGAGCTTCATGAATACCTGCCTTCAGGCGGCCGAGGCTGCCTTGGGAGAACTTGATTCACTGCTGGAGGCGATATCCTCGGCCCGGGTACCTTTCAGAATGCTCTTGGCCCGCGACACCTCATCGGCGGTATCGCAATGCACGGACAACAAGGTGCCGCCACCCATGACGCGTCCTTCGTAGCGCTTCGCCTCGTACTCAGGAATGCCCATGCCCGTCAGTGCGCCGACGATTCCGCCCACCGCACCACCGACGCCGAGGCCGGCGAGTGCGGCCATGATCGGACCGGCCGCGATCAGGGGGCCCACACCGGGAATCGCGAGTACTCCGATGCCGGCCAGCAGGCCGAGCACCCCGCCGATCGCCCCGCCGGCAGTCACCCCCACGGCCGTGCCTTCCGGTGCCTTCGTATCCTTGTGATGCGCGAACGCCTGCGAGCTTTGCGTATCCGGCAGCAACACGGAGATCGCGGAACTGGAGAAGCCCGCTGCGATGAACGCATCGACGGCCACCTCCGCCTGCGACTGCAGCGGGTAAATGCCGAACACGGCGATTCTCTTACTGCTCATAAGCGACTCCTTGACTAGGAGTCTGATGTTGGCCGCAAGGGGCGTGTATGCCCATTCCGGGACGCGCATGCCACTGTCAGCCGATAGCACGCGCAGCTGTAAGGCATTGCCAACGCCCAGCGCGGGCGTGGACGGAGCGTACGGTTTTTAGCGCCTGGTGCCGGTCCGGCGCAGCGCGCGGATGCCGGCGATGGCTTCGATGGCCTGCTCGGCATTCGCGAAGCGATCGTCGCGTGACTTGGCGATGAGCCCTTCGAGCAGCGCCTGCAGGTGCACGTGTGAGTGCGGCAATTGCGGAACCGGCGCGGTGACGTGCTGCTGCAGTACGTCCATGGCCGAATGCCCCGTATAGGGTTTGCGCCCCGTGACCATTTCGTAGAACAGGACGCCCAGACTGTACAGGTCCGAGCGACCGTCCAGGTCCTCGCCGAGGGCCTGTTCGGGGCTCATGTAGTACGGGGATCCGCGCAGCACGCCGGTGCGGGTGCTGTTGGGTCCGCCGGCCAGGCTGCGTGCCAGGCCGAAGTCGATCAGTACGATGGTGTCATTCTCGCGCAGCATCAGATTCGGCGGCTTCAGGTCACGATGCAGGATGCCGGCCGCGTGCACGACCTGCAGGCCGCGGGCAATCTGCTCGAGGTAGCGCAGCGCATCGGCCTCGAGAATCCCGCGCAGCAGACGGCTCTTGAAATCTCCGCGCGGGAAATATTCCATGGCCAGGAATTCGCGACCGGCATTGATTCCATAGTCGTAGATCGTGACGATCGCAGGATTGCGCAGCGCGGACAGAGCCTCGTATTCCTGCGCAAAAACCTGCTGGCCGCCCGGATCATCGCTCTCGCTCTTGGTGACCTTCAGCGCCACATCGCCGGCCAGCTTTTCACTGCTCGCCAGGTACACCAGTGCCTTGTCTGATTCGCCGATGGTCTTGCGGATGGTATAGCCGGGGATCGGGTCGCGCAGCGCCCGGGATGCGGCGGTAGCCTCGGTGGGTTCCTCCACGAGCTCGGCCGATTGCGCGGCGTCCAGCTCAATGCGGCGCAACGCGAGTTTCACGGCGGTGCGCAGCCGATCCGGATTCACCAGCCGCTTCGGCAGGTAGTCGACGGCGCCCAGCTGCAGCGCGCGCACCGCAGTCAGTTCATTGCCGTCCTCCGCGATCGCGATGACGGCGGGGAAATCCAGGCGGTCGCGCAGCAGGCGCAGCCATTCGAGGCCTTCGGAATGCGGATCTTCCGGGCTGTAGCCGAATTGGGCGACGAACATGACCAGGTGAAAATCCTGGCGTGACAGGGTGCCCATCCGTGCTTCGAATTCGCGCGCGTCGACGGCCGCGATCGCGCCGTCCGGAAACAGCACGCCGAGATGATTGCGCAGCCACTCGCGGTAGCGCGCATCGTGATCAACTATCAGCAGTCGGGCGTCCATGCGTCGGTTCGAAATCTATTTGTAGCCAAAGTTGAGCCGCAGGCGCGCATGCTCGGTGACGGGCACTCCGGCCCGATCGATCGGCTGATAGCGCCACTGCCTCACGGCAGCGACTGCCGATTTCTCGAACACGCCTACCGGCCGGGCTTTCAGCACCGTCACGTCGCTCACGCTGCCGTCCGAGTGCACGGTGAATTCCAGATCCACGTAGCCCGCCAGATCGTTCTCGCGCGCGATTTCCGGAAACTCCGGATCGATGGCATACACACGATGCAGGATGACGGCGGCCACCGAGAGCGGATCGCGCGCCTCGCTCACCGGTGGCGTGGAGCTCGGACCGAAGTCCTCGGGGGTGCTGGCCACCGTCGCGGCCAATGCGGTGGGAGGGCTGGCAGCCACGATCGGCAAGGGCTGTGTCGGGATCGGGCGCGGCGGTTCGGCAGCGCGTACGACCGGCGGTGCCGGTTGAGGTCGGGGCGCAGCGACCGGCGGCGCAGGCCGCGGTCGGGGCGCAGCGATCGGTGCCATCGGCGGGGGCGGCAGGCGGGCTGCGGTCTTCGGCGCGACCGGCTGGGCAGGTTCGTGCCACAGGTACCAGGCGCCGCCAACCGCGACCATCGCGACGCCGACGGCGATCGGCAACCAGGACGACTCACGCGGCATGGGCGTCAGCGTTTCCGGTGGCGGGAGCGACAGTGCCGGGAACAGCCCGCTCGCGGTGTGGCCTTCGCGTTTGCGCCAGGCGGCATCGACGAACAGCTTCACCCGCTGTGCCGAGACGGGCTTGTGCACGAAGCGGTAGATGGTGCCGTCGCCGACGAGCGCGGCGAGTTCGGTCTGTGCGGCGCCGTCCCCGGCCACGACCAGGACGACATCCGGGAGCTGCAGGTGCAGTTTCTGAGCGAGTTGCGCGGTTGCCGCGGGAGAATGGCCAGCCCAGGCGTCGATGAACGCGACGCCCGTATCGGCACTCATCAGGTGCTGCGCCAGTTCGGTCTCATCTGCGACGACGATCAGGGACTCGGCTGTGACCACGCTGGCCAGCGCTTCGACCAGCGATTGGTCCTGCGTGAGCAGCACCAGCTTTTCGGCAAAGGCTATCCCGCCTGCGAACGGCACTGGACCGGCAAGCGCCTCGGAAGCGGCCTGTTTCTGCGCGGAAACCGACACTGAATGGATGTCCTGGATAGGCTGCGCCCCCTCAGCGGGGGCAGGCATGGACCCTCAGGCGAACGATGACGGATGCCCGACGGAATGTCGCCGGGCGGCATCAATTTCTGTGAATCCGGTCTCCCGGGACGGGATTATTGGCGCTGCAGGAAGAACTTGGACCCCTGCCAGGACAGGATCGCCCCGTCCGGGGTAATGGCCTCCACCCGCACCCCTGCCGGCGAGCTCTGCCCTTCCTTGAGCTTGAGCATATTCAGGAACACGAACCGTTCGGCGGGGTTGGTGGCATAGGCGTGAAGGTCCAGCTTAAGCTCGGGCAGGTTGGCGCCGGGTACGCTGGCGGCCTGGTCATAGGTGGGCACATCGGCCGCACCATTGCCTGTGGCGGCCGGCGGTCCCGGCGCGGGCTCGATGGCAGGCGCGTCATCGGCGGGGGCGGTCGCGTTGTTGACGGGTGCCGAGGCGGTCGGCTGGTTGCCGAGCGCGATGACGGCCGGAGGGTTCGCGGCCGTGGGTGCAGGCGACGGAGCGGGGGCCGGCGGCGGGGTTGCGACGGCGGTCGCCGGGGCGGTTGCGTCGGCCTGCGGCGCGGCACTGTGATTGCCACGCAGCAGTACCACCGAGAGCACCCCGATATTGAGGATCAGCAGCCCCCCCAGCACCAGCAGCCAGACGGGTACGCGCTGCCGTGGCGGCGCCATCTTCATTTCGTACAGCGTCGGGGCATCCGAGCGCTGCCGCTGGGCTTCAGATTTCTTCAACGCGTCCAGAATGAACGACATGGTCAGGTACCGTGTTCCGGCACGGACGCAAGTTGCGGCGAGTCCGGTTTTGCAAGCGCGCTGTTCAATACGACCAGGGTCTGTACTCCGGCCACGCCATCGACATTCAACCGGTGCGCGCGCTGGAAGTCTCGCACGAGTTGCGACAGCTCTCCATCATAGACATCGCTGGTATTGGCCGGGGCGGGCTTGCCGGTCAGGAGCGCCAGTTGCTGGCGCAATTGGCGGATTTGAACGCCGTGCATGCCCGGTGACAACGGCTTGGGGTCTCGGATTGCCGGCCGCCACAACAGAATGAAGTCCCCGAACCAGTAGCGCGACAGGTCACCGATGCTCACCAGATGCGGATCAGCGCCGATTTTCACATTGGCTTGCATATCGTCGAGCCCGCTGAGCACGACCTGGTGTGCGCCGTCCGCATCGTCGGTGAGCATGAGGATGGCGGGACGGTTGTACAGACGCAGCTGCGCAAGCGAACCTTTCTGCACGTAACACTCGAGCCCCTGTGCGGCAGCCTGCGTGCACGGATCGGCGGTCCCCGCACTGTAGTGCGCGCCCCAGATGCGGAACAACTGCCCGAAGGCCGCATCAGGGGTGGTATCGGCGGCATGGCCGGCCAGCAGCGAACCCAGCGAGACCACCGGGGCGGGAACGGAGGCCACCACGGGCGCGGAGTGCAGGGCAGCCGGCGCCGAAAGGTGGGCCTGCAGGGGCACTGCGCCGTGCGCCCAGGGGCCGTAACGCCACGCGGCCAATGAGCCGCAGACCATCACGACCGTCGTCGCCGCGCCGATGCTCCAGGGCAGCCACCAGGGCCACAACTGGCGGCCGAACACTTCCATTGCACCGCGCCGGACGAAGGAGGGTCCGACGAGGTGACGATCCTGGGTGTAGGCGCCGAGCAGCGCGCGGTCGCACAGCACGTTGATGAGTCGCGGCACGCCGCCGGAGCGGCGCTGTACTTCGCGCAGTGCCGCCGGCGTGAAGATGTCCGAGGTTGCACCGGCCACGCGCAGCCGGTGCCGCACGTAGGCGGCGGTTTCCTCCTGGGTGAGCGGGCACAGGTGATAGCGCCCGGTGATGCGCTGTGCGAGCTGCCGCAGCTCGTTGCGATCGAGCAGCTCGCGCAATTCGGGCTGCCCGATCAGGATGATCTGCAGCAGCTTCTGGGTATTGGTCTCCAGATTGGTGAGCAACCGCACCTGTTCGAGAACTTCAGGCGCCAGGTTCTGCGCTTCATCGACCACCAGCACGACCCGCTTGCCGCTGCTGTGGGCGCGCAGCAGGTACTGGCTGAGGATGTCGACCAGATCCTTGAGGCTGCCGGTGGCCGAGTCCTGGACACCGATGCCGAGCTCCTCGCAGATCGTCAGCAGGAATTCCGGAGCCGTCATGCGCGGATTGAGGATCAGGGCAATCTCGGCATGCTGCGGCGTTTGCGCCAGCAGCGAGCGCACGACGGTGGTCTTGCCCGTGCCGACCTCGCCGGTGAGCTGGATGAAGCCACCGGCTTCGGTGACGCCATACAGCAGATGCGCCAGCGCCTCCGCGTGCCGCTCGCTCAGGAACAGATAACGCGGATCAGGCGTGATCGCGAAGGGCTTTTCGTTCAGTCCAAAGAAGGTCAGGTACATGGCGCAATGCTACTCAAGACTGCTGGCGCGGCGCAGCGCCTGTTTGCCGAAGCGCTGCCGCACGGCATCCACCGCCGCATCGACCCCGCCGCGCTGCGCGCCGAACAGATCCATCTGCGTCGCCGGTGTCAATTGCCGCAGCGCGACACCCAGCAGCCGCAGACGTGCGCCGGGATGCGCATCCAGCCACACGTCCAGCAACTGCGTGGCCACCGTGGCGATCATGTGTCGATCCTGAGTGGCCGGCTGCACGGCGCGCTGCCGGGTGATGGTGGTGAAATCATGCTCACGGATCTTGATGCTGATACAGCCGGCGGCCAGTTCCCGGTCACGGGTTCGACTGCAGGCAAGGTCGGCCAGTTCCGCCACGGCCTGACGCAGTTTGCGGGCCTCGCCGATGTCCGCGTCGAAGGTGTCCTCGGCGCTGATCGACAGTTCCTGCCGTTCGACCATGACGGGGCGGTCATCGAGGCCCGCGGCGCGATCGCGCAGCTGCTGGGAATGCCGGCCGAATATCGGCCATAGCTGCGCATCGGTTGCGACGCGCAGCTCTCCGAGGGTCTGCACGCCTGCCGCCTCCAGGCGCATCCCGGTCTTGCCGCCCAGGCCCGGCAGGCGTCGCACGGGTAAGGGGTCCAGGGTCGCGCGCAGTGTCTGCGGCGTGACCAGTGTCAGGCCGTCGGGCTTATTCAGGTCCGAGGCGATCTTGGCGACGAGCTTGTTGGCGGCCGCGCCGACCGAGGCCGAAAGTCCCGTGCGTTCGCGGATGCGCCGCTTGATTTCAGCACCGATGAATGCAACCGGCTCGCGGCTGGCACTGACATCCAAAAAGGCCTCGTCCAGCGACAATCCCTGCACCAGGGGCGTGAATTCATTGAAGACCGCGAAGACGACTTGCGACACTTCCTGGTAGCGGCCCATGCGCGGGCGCACGCACACCGCCTGCGGACACCGCTCCAGCGCCTGGCGCATGGGCATGGCCGAGCGCACGCCGAATTTGCGCACTTCATAACTCGCGGCGGCGACGACCCCGCGCGGGCCGTTGCCGCCGACGATGACGGGCAGGCCCGTCAGGCGCGGATCATCATGCTGTTCCACGGACGCGTAGAACGCGTCCATGTCCACATGCAGAACGACCCGCGCGCCGCTCACGGGACGAACCTACTCGACCGTGATGGTGATCTTGCGCGACACCAGCGCCGGACTGTGCGGGATGTGGCTGCCATCGCCCATGATCAGCTGCAGGGTGTGCTTGCCGGGGGGCAGCTTGGTCGCATCCAGCGTCACTTCGGTCTGGGCCTTGCCGTAGTGCAGCAGGTGATCGGTGGTGGGCAGCGGCACGCTCAGGTCAGAGGGCATTGCCTCGTCGATCAGCAGGTGGAAGTGGCCGGAGTTCGGGGATTTATCGCCGGCGGGCGCGACAGTTATTCCCTTGGAACCGAATTTGATCGTGACCGGGCTCATTACCTTGGCACCCGACTTGGGGCTGATGATCGAGATTCTGGCACCGGCCGGCCAGTAGTGATGCGGGCCGGCATCAGCCGCGACGGCCACTCCGGTGGCGGTGGCGAACAGCAAAGCGGCAATAGCGAGAGTGCGCATGGGAGCTCCTTGCATGTGGGGGGACGGAAAGGCAGAACAGCTTAGACACCTGGACCGGCGGAGACAAACTCAAGCACCGCGGCCGAGTTCGTCGGGCGCGAAATCATCGACGCGCACGATCTGCATGACCTTGCGGTCGAATTCGGCAAGGCTCGCCCCTTCTGCCGCCGTGAGGATCCCGGCCGTGACGGCTTCGGCGATGCGCCCGGGCAGATCCAGCGCGGTGACGCGGCCGCGCTTCACCCCCTCTTCGCGCAGCCGCTTCTCGAGCACTTCGGCGCCCTCGGCCAGCAGCAGCACCTCCTGCAGCTGCCCGAGCGGGCTGCGCTCGTTCAGGGTGGTGTAGGCGTGCGTACCCAGGCGCAGGCGCGTCGGCGTAGGAGCGGTGACCAGGTCGGCGACCCGGCGCGACAAGCGGTCGGAGGGCGCGAAATACGTCAGGCCGCGCGGAAAAATCAGCACCCGCATGAGGCCTGCCAGGAACCGGTTCGGAAAATTGCGCAGGAAGCCATGCAACTGCTCCTGCGCAAAGTACAGCCAGTTGCGGCAGGCCCACTCGACGATCGGCAGGTCGGCCGCGGGCTGACCTTCGTTGTCGTAGTGCTTGAGGACCATCGACGCCAGGTACATCGCCGACAGCACATCTCCCAGCCGCGCGCTCAAGGATTCCTTCTTCTTCAAGTATCCGCCGAGCGTCAGCATGGCCACATCGACCGCGAATGCGAAGGAGGCGCTAAAGCGTTCGATATGCTGGTAGTACCGGCGCGTCGGCCCGTGATCAGGCACACCACGCACTCGCGCGAGGGTGAGTGCCATTACCAGCGAACGCATCGAATTCGAAATCGTGAAGCCCATGTGGCCAAACAGCGCGCGATCGAACTGGACGATCCCGGCCTTGGTGTCGGGATTACGCGCCGCCTCCATCTCCTTCAGCACGAACGGATGGCAGCGGATCGCGCCCTGCCCAAAGATGATGAGATTGCGCGTGAGGATGTTGGCGCCCTCGACCGTGATGGCGATCGGCACGGTCTGGTAGCTGCGGCCGAGATAATTGTTGGGTCCGAGGCAGATCCCCTTGCCGCCGTGCACGTCCATGGCATCGTTGGCGACGATGCGGCTCATTTCGGTGACGTGGTACTTGAGCATCGCCGAGGGCACCGAGGGTTTCTCGCCCCCGTCGATGGCGCCGGCGGTGACGGAGCGTGCGGCGTCCATGGTGTAGGTGAGTCCGGTCATGCGCGCGATCACCGCCTCGATGCCTTCGAAGCGCGCGATCGGCAGATTGAACTGGCGTCGTATGCGTGCGTACGCGCCCGTGGCCCACACCGCTGCCTTGGCGCTGCCCGTGGCGTTCGAGGGCAACGATATACAGCGTCCCACCGACAGCTGTTCGACCAGCATGCGCCAGCCCTGTCCCGCCATCGCCGGTCCACCGATGAGGCTGTCCAGCGGCACGAACACATCGGCGCCCTGGATGGGGCCGTTCTGGAACGGAATGTTCAAGGGAAAATGCCGGCGGCCGATGGTGATGCCGGCGGTGTCGCGCGGAATCAGCGCAACCGTGATGCCAAGATCCGTGCGCTCGCCGAGCAGCTTGTCCGGATCAAACATCCTGAAGGCCAGGCCGATCAGCGTCGCCACCGGCGCGAGGGTGATATAGCGCTTGGAAAAATTGAGCTTGAGCCCGAGGACCTCCTGGCCCTGCCAACTGCCCCGGCACACCACGCCGGTATCGGGGAGCGAAGCGGCATCGGATCCGGCGCGCGGTCCGGTGAGGGCGAAGCAGGGGATTTCATCCCCGCGTGCCAGGCGCGGCAGGTAGTAATCCTTCTGCTCCTGGGTGCCGTAGTGATTGAGCAGTTCGGCCGGTCCCAGTGAATTCGGCACGGCGACGATGGAGGAGCAGGTGGTGCTGCGGCTGGCGATCTTCGCAAGCACGCACGAATGCGCATAGGCGGAGAATTCGAGGCCTCCATACTGACGCGGAATGATCATGGCGAAGAAACCCTTCGCCGTCAGGAACGACCACACCTCGGGCGGCAGATCGGCGCGCCGATGGGTGATGTCCCAGTCATCGAGCATTGCGCACAGCTCTTCACAGGGTCCGTCCAGGAACGCCTGCTCGGCCGCCGAAAGCTGCGGCGCGCTGGCGCCGAGCAGCTTTTCCCAGCGCGGCGCGCCCGTGAACAGCTCCCCGTCCCACCATACGGTGCCGGCATCGAGCGCCTCTTTCTCGGTCTGCGACATCGAGGGCAGCATGCGGCGATAGGAGGCGAGGAAGGGGCCGCTGATCAGCGCGCGCCGCAGCGGCTTCAGGTTCAGCAACCACAGCAGTGCCGTGATCAGCCACAGCACGGCCTTCCAGGTCGGGGCCGGCGGAGCGAGGTAGCAGTACAGGCCGACGAGGAGCGTGAGCGTGCAGCAGAAACTGAGGAGTCCGAGCCGGCGATAGGTCAGGAAGACGACGGCCGCGAGCAACAGCACCGTGATGATCGCGCCGTACATGACACCCCTCCCGTTGCGCGGACCTTGGTCGTTCAGCCCAGCAGGTCTTTGACGCCCTCGCGCTCTTCCTTCAGTTCATTCTCGGTCGCCGTCATGCGTTTACGGCTGCCCTCATCGATCGCGAGACCCTGGACGATCTGATAGTCGCCGTTCTTGCAGGTCACCGGGTGGGAATAAATGAGTCCGGCGGGAATTCCGTAGCTGCCATCCGAAGGCACTCCCATGCTAACCCAGTCGCCCTCGGCAGTTCCCAGCGCCCAGGTGCGGATATGGTCCAGCGCCGCCGAGGCGGCCGAGGCGGCTGAGGAGGAGCCACGCGCCTTGATGACGGCGGCACCGCGCTGTTGCACCACCGGGATGAAGGTCTCATCGAGCCACTTCTGGTCCACGAGGCTCTTCGCCGGCTTGCCGTCGATCGTGGCATGGCTCACATCCGGGTACTGGGTCGCAGAGTGATTGCCCCAGATGATCATGCGGCGGATCTGCGTGATGTGCGTGCCGGTCTTGTGGCCGAGCTGGGCCAGCGCGCGGTTGTGATCCAGGCGCGTCATGGCCGTGAAATTGTGCTGATTCAGATCCTTCGCATTGGCGCGGGCGATGAGCGCATTGGTATTGGCGGGATTGCCGACGACCAGCACCTTTACATTGCGATCCGCGACCGCATTGAGAGCCTTGCCCTGCGCTGAAAAGATCTGCGCGTTGGCCAGCAGCAGGTCCTTGCGCTCCATCCCCGGTCCGCGCGGCCGGGCGCCGACCAGCATGGCGGCGTGACAGTCCTTGAACGCCACTTTTGCCTCATCCGTCGCGGTCACCCGGTTCAGCGTCGGGAAGGCGCAATCGTCCAGTTCCATGACCACGCCCTGCAGCCCGGGCAGGGCCTGCGGGATTTCCAGTAAGGCGAGATTCACGGGCTGGTCCGGGCCAAACATCTGGCCAGAGGCGACCCTGAAGGCCAGGGCATAGCCAATCTGGCCGGCGGCGCCGGTGATGGCGACATTCACAGCTTGCTTCATGACGGACTCCACGGAAAGTGACCGGCGATTCTACCGGATCCGTGAACCAGGTCCTGGTGATGGGGCTTGACACTTGTCTAGTGTTGTAGTTATATATAACACCATGACGATTAGGGAAGGCAGCTCGCCCACCCGGCGTGAGATAGGAGAGATGAGATGAGCACGAATACGGTGAATTTGAAGGTCCTGGTCTGCGCGTTGATCGCGATGGCCCCCAATGCCCTGCTGCTGCACGAGTTCAATGTCTCGACCAAGCAGGCGCAAATCGCGGGTCAGACATCGCTGACGTCGCAGCCGAGCGTGGACTCGTCAACAGTTGCAGCTGTTCTGGTAGATTAGAACGCTACTAGCCCCATACGGGCGTCGCGGAGAGTTCATGGACCCGCAGTGGGAAGATAGCGTGCCGATCTACCGGCAGCTGCGGGACCGGGTGGTCGCGATGATCCTGGATGGGGTCCTGAAGGAAGGCGACGCGCTGCCCTCCGTCCGCAGCGTCGCCGCCGAGTTCCGCCTCAACCCCCTGACGGTCCTGAAGGGTTACCAGCAACTTGTCGACGAGCATCTCGTCGAGAAGCGCCGCGGCCGGGGTATGTTCGTCAGCACCGGCGCCGGCGCTGCCCTGCTCAAGGATGAGCGCCACCGCTTTCTGGAAGATGAGTGGCCGAAGGTTTATGCCACCATAAGCCGACTGGGTCTGTCGGCCTCCGAGCTGCTGACCGGCATCAGAGTCGGACCCAAGCCATCCCCTGACACTCCACCGGACACGAATAATGACGGCAGTAATTGAGGCCCGGGGGCTTCGCAAATCCTATGGGTCAAACCGCGCACTCGACGATGCGACCTTCAGTGTGGCTCCGGGCCGCATCGTGGGCATGATCGGCGCCAACGGCGCCGGCAAGACCACGGCCCTTAAGGCCATCCTGGGGCTGACCAGCTTCGAGGGTGATCTGACGGTGCTGGGGCGCAATCCGCGCACGCAGCGGGATGACCTGATGCGTGATGTGTGTTTCATCGCGGACGTGGCGGTACTGTCGCGCTGGCTGAAGGTCAGCCAGGCGCTGGATTACGTGGCCGGCGTGCACCCTCGCTTCAATCGCGAACGGGCCGAGGAATTCCTGCGCAAGACCGACTTGAAAATGAACAGCCGGGTGCGCGAGCTGTCCCGCGGCATGGTGACGCAACTGCACCTGGCGCTGATCCTGGCCATCGATGCGCGGCTGCTGGTGCTCGATGAGCCGACGCTCGGCCTGGACCTGCTCTATCGTCGCCAGTTCTACGACATCCTGCTGAATGACTATTTTGACAAGGAACGCACCATCCTGCTGACCACGCACCAGGTGGAGGAGATCGAACATCTGCTCACGGATGTGCTGTTCCTGAGCCATGGTCGCGTGGCGCTGTCGGCCCCGGTGGAGACGATTGCGGAGCAGTACGTGCAGCTGACCGTCGGTCCCGACCAGGTCGCACAGGCGCGGCAGCTGCGCCCGTTCTACGAGCGGGAGATTTTTGGACGCGTCGCGATGTTCTTCGAGGGCCACGCAGCCGAAACGCTCGCGCCATTCGGCGACGTGCGCACTCCGTCCATATCCGATCTGTTCGTAGCAAAGATGCAGGCCGCATGAACACGCCCGATCCCACCAGCGATTCAGTCATTCCGGGGCACCCGCCGGTATTGCGCACCCTGATCCGCCGGGAGTTCTGGGAGCATCGCGCACTGTGGATGGCGCCCCTGGCGGTGGCGGCCCTGCTGCTGATCGGCGCGATCATCGGCAAGGTCAACTTTGATTCGCCGCTCGCGGCACTGCCCGAACAGCGCCGGGCGCTGTTCGGCGTCTTCATGGCATTGGCCGCGGTTCCGCAGTACATCACCCTTGGCATAGTCATGCTGGTGTATGCGGGGGACTGTCTGTACACCGAGCGCAAGGACCGCAGCATTCTGTTCTGGAAGTCGATGCCGGTCTCAAACACGCTGACGGTGATATCGAAACTGCTGGTGGTGATGGCGATCGTGCCGCTCGGGGTCTACTTCGTCTCGGCCATTACGACATTGCTGATGTCCGGCATCCACGTGGTACGCGCCTGGCAGAACCATACCGGCGATGTGTTCTGGGACGCCGGCACGTGGCTGCGCATCCAGTGGGTGTCCCTGGTCGCAATCGTGGCGGCCGTGCTGTGGTTTGCACCGATTACGGCCCTGCTACTGCTGGTCTCCGCCTGGGCGCGGCGCAGCGTCTGGCTGTGGGTGTTCCTGCCGCCGGTGATTCTCATCATGATGGAGCGCATCGCGCTCGGCTCGAGCCACGTATGGGACATCCTGTGGTACCGCCTGGGTGGTGTATTCACCCATTCGGGAGTGAGCTACCCGGCGTTCGATAGTGCCGCGGGCCAGCATCCGACCCTGAACCTGCTGTTTGCGAATATCGATCCGCTGCCGGTATTCGGCAATGTCGACCTGTGGCTCGGACTGTGTGTGGCCGCATTGCTGATTGTCGCCACCATCCGCATCAGGCAGTATCGGGACGATACCTGATGACCCCGGCAACCACGTGTATCTGCAAAGCCGTCGCACGGCGCAGGGCGTCGAACTTCAACTGACCGGCTCCTGGCGCCTGCCGCAGCTGGATGCTTTCACGCGCGAGCTCGCGGCAGTGCAGCTTGATGGGGCCGCCCAGGTTCTCATTGATACGACGGCGCTCGGCGCACTGGACCTGTCGGCGAGCGTAAAGCTGCGCGATTTCATGCGCCGCGCCGCGGCCTCCGGTGCCAACGTGCAATTTGTCGGACCGCCCCCGGATCAGCTGCGCCTGATCGAGACGGCCCTGGGCGAGCCCGCGCCGCCGCCGCATCCACAGGTGCCCGGGCCGCACTACATCGAAGAACCCGTCGAAGCCCTCGGGCGCCGCGTCGTCGGCGGCTGGGATGATCTGATCAGCGGGCTCGCGTTTGGTGGCCGGATCGCCGTAACGGCAGGCGGCGCGCTGCGGGCAGCGCGCCGCCTGCGGCCGGTTTCGATCGCGCGGCATGTCTATGAGACCGGCATCACGGCCATCCCGATCGTCACGCTGATCGCGTTCCTGATCAGCGTGATCGTCGCGTACATGAGTGCGCAGCAGCTCGCCCGCTTCGGTGCCGAGCTGTTCGTCGTGGACCTCGTCACCATCGGGGTATTGCGCGAGCTGGGAGTGCTGCTCACGGCCATCATCGTCGCCGGTCGTTCAGGCAGCGCCTTCGCTGCCGAAATCGGCTCCATGCATCTGAACGAGGAAGTCGATGCGCTGCGTGCGATCGGTGTGGACCCTTTCGAGGCGCTGGTCCTGCCGCGCATCATCGGACTGATCATCGCCCTGCCGCTGCTCACCGTCATTGCCGATGCCGTGGGTCTGACCGGTGGCGCACTGCTGTGCAAATTCCTGCTCAACATTCCCCTGCCGCAATACCTGATCCGCATGAACGATGCCATCGCGCCGACGACGTTCTGGTCGGGCCTGGTGAAGGCTCCGGTGTTCGGCATGCTGATCGCACTGGCGGGTACCTATCGCGGCATGCAGGTGCGTGGCTCATCGCGCGAACTGGGTCGGCTGACCACGGTCGCGGTGGTCCAGGCCATCTTTGTCGTACTGCTCGCCGACGCTCTGTTTGCCATGCTGTTCATGGCGCTGGATATCTGATGGCGCCACGGGTCGAAGTGCGCGGTCTGTTCAACCGCTTCGGGACACAGATCGTCCACGAAGGGCTCGACATGACCATCGAGGCGGCCGAGATCTTCGGTGTCGTCGGCGGCTCAGGGGCGGGCAAGTCGGTGCTGCTGCGGAGCATCCTGGGGCTGCAGCGGCCGATCGCCGGTACGGTGTGTCTGAATGGTGAGGATATAACCCGCATGAGCCAGCGCGAAATGCGGGTGGTCAAGGCTGACTATGGTGTGACTTTCCAGGAAGGCGCGCTGTTCAGCGCCCTCACCGTACTGCAGAACGTGCAGCTGCCGATGCTCGAATACCTGCGGCTGCCGGCCGGCGACCTGGATGAACTGGCCATGCTCAAGGTGCGCATGGTGGGCCTGCCGGCCGATGCCGCCCGCAAGTATCCGGCGCAGCTGTCCGGCGGCATGATCAAGCGCGCGGCCCTGGCGCGGGCCCTGGCGCTGGATCCGCAGCTGCTGTTTCTGGATGAACCGACGGCGGGACTGGATCCGATCAGTGCCGCGGCGTTCGATGAACTGCTGCTGTACCTGCACCGGCATCTGCACCTGACCGTGGTGATGATCACGCACGATCTGGACACGATCTTCCGTACCTGCAATCGTGTCGGGGTGATCGTGGACCGGCGCATGGTGAGCGACACCCTGGCCGGCATCATGGACAATCCCCATCCGTGGATCCAGGCGTACTTCCACGGGGTGCGGGCGCGCGGCTACAGCGCGCGCGCCGGAGGGCTTGATGGAGCGTGAAGCAAACTATGCGGCCGTCGGCGCCTTCGTGCTGCTGGTGATCGCCATGGCCGGGCTGTTCGTGTACTGGTACACGGATGCGCGGGAGCACCGCGACTTCACCCGCTACGAGGTCTACTTCGATGGCAGCGTCAGTGGCCTGACCCGCGGCGCGGCCGTACGCTATCTGGGGGTGGATGTCGGGCGCGTCGTGTCCATGCACATCGATGACCGCAACGCCAGCCGCGTGCAGGTCGTCGTCGATATCGACTCGACGACGCCGGTGTCCGAGCAGTCGGTCGCGGAGCTGTCGCAGCAGGGACTGACCGGCGTGCTGTTCATCGATCTGCTGCGCTACGGGGGCAGCAAACGGTTGCTGGAGGCGGTGCCGAGTGAGCGCTACCCGGTGATTCGCTCATCGAAGTCCAACATCGATCTGCTGCTCGCGAGTCTGCCGGAGATGGTCGGTCGGGCCAGTGATGTGCTCGGGCGCTTCCAGCTGCTGCTCGATCAGGACAACATCAGGTCGATCACGCACGCCTTCGCCAATCTCGATGCCGCAACCGAGAATATCCCCGGGACCATCAAGGATCTGCGCGCGCTGATCGCGGATCTGCACGACACCTCGGATGAGTTTCGCGCCACAGCGGCCAGTGTCCGCGGCCTGACGGATGGGGCCGCCCCGCAGCTGCATGACGCGATGGAGCGCATCGCGGCGGTCACGGCCCACTTGAGCAGTGCCACGGAGAATCTCGACCAGCTGCTGCGCGAGAACCGCGGCGATGTGCGGACATTCACCCGCGAGAGCCTGCCGCAGGTGGAGCGGCTGCTCGGGGACAGCCGTGCCGCCGTCACCGAGGTGCGCGAGCTGGCGCACAGCCTGCACGAGAATCCCTCGCAGCTGCTGTTTGAAAAGCCGGACCAGGGAGTCGCGATTCCACCATGAGACGCCTGCGCTGCCTACTCTTCGTTTCCATAGGCCTCGCGCTGTCAGGGTGCGCGGGCCTGTTGCACAGCACGGCGCCGGCGCTGCAGCTGTACGTACTGGCGCCGTCGGCGCCATCGGGATCGTCTCCCGCGCCACACGGTTCGGGCCCGACGCTGCGCATCGCGCGACCCCTGTCGGGGCCCGCCCTGAATACCGATCGCATCGCGCTGCTGCGCCCGGGCAACCGCCTCGACTACTACGCCGGCAGCCGCTGGAGCGCGCCGCTGACTGATCTGGTGTCGGATCTGCAGCTGACGGTGCTGCGCGGTGATCCGGCGTGGGGCGCGGTTGCCGATGACCGCAGCACCTTCAATGCCGACTACCTGCTGCAGATCTCCATCGATCAATTCACGGCCGAGTATGCGAGCGAGTCGGTCGCGCCGGATATTCGGGTGGAGCTGCACGGCCTTTTGATCCGGCGCAGTGATGGGAGCCTCGTCGGCAGCTTTGCGGTCGCCGAAAAGGGGACGGCGAAGGAAAATCACATGGCCAGCGTCATTGCGACATTCTCGGCCGTCGCGAACCAGGCGGTCCTCGATGTGCAGACCCGGGCGGATCAGCTGCTCAGGTCCGTGAAACTCCCACCCACTCCATGAGCCGGTACACCCAGTAACGCAGCTGCGACGGATCGGCCCAGGTGTCCGCATCGGCGGTGTATTCGATGCCCGGCGGCCCGCGATCATTCCACAGGGTGTCGAAGAACGCCTGTGCGCTCATCAGCGGCGCGGCCGTCGCACTACCCGTCAATGCGGCGTCGAGCACCAGATCGTAGTCGCCCAGATCGCGCCGCGTGAGGCTTGCCGAACCGGTGAGCATCCAGACCGGCCCGCCGCCGTGGATCAGCACCAGTGCGGCGCGAAAGTGTTCCTCGTGCGTCCGGTACCAGGCCACGCGGATGCGGCCATCGCTGGCCGCGATCAGCTCGCTGCCGACCAACTGGTTGTCACTGCCCCACAGCGAGGCGGACTTGTGAGGATCCATGATCAGCCGCACCGCCACCCCACGGCGGGCCGCCGCGAGCAGGGCGCCGATGATCGCGCGGTCCGAGAGGCTGCTGCTGGCGATGTCGATGTTGTCGCCGCTGCGGGTCGGGGCGATGTGTGCGAGCAGCGCGCTGCGAATGGCACCTTCCCCCAGCCATTGAATTTTCAGCGTGTCGGGACCGGCGCGGGGAGCCGGCGATGCCGGTGCGCTGCTCGGTACCGGCAGCGAGCCATTCCAGCCGAACGAACGGGCGAGCTGCAGTTCGCTGTGCAGCAGCGGCAGTACCGAGGGTCCGTTGACTTGCAGGCCCGTCACGGTATCGATGCTGCTCGCCATGGCAGGTTCGGTCGTGCCCGCCTGCGCACTGAGCCCACCGTGCCCGTCATCGGCAATCAGCACGCGCCGGTTGGATGACTTGAGATTGGGCAGCTGGGCCCAGGAGCGCGCCGTCAGCGGCGGTCCGGCGTCGCTGTAGGGATTGGGCAGCCAGCCGGCACCGGGATCGGGGTGGGTCCACCACTTCAGCGTCAGCCGCCATGGGCCTGAATACAGGACGTTGCGATCCCGCAGCGCCGACAGATCGACCGTCACGACCGGGATGCCGACCGCCTGCAGCGCCGCCAATTCGGGCGCGGGCGCCGAGCCGTACAGGCCGTTGACGGGATCGGCGATGACGAGGATCTGCAGCTGGGGCACGGCGGCCTTGCGCGCCAGCAGCGCGTCGATCAGTTGCGCCGCCATGGGGGTGAGGCTGGCGACCGCATCCGGGGCATTGCGATGCAGGTCATTGCACAGGTGACAGTCCAGCACGATGAAGCTGCGCGCATTGGCAATGGTGTGCAGCATCCCATCGAAGAGGGTATGGGAGCTGAAGCCGTGCCCGTAGGCATCGGCCCCGGTGATGTCATCGAGGAAGGTCACGTCGCGGACCGCGGTGGTCTGCGCAGGGCTGTCGAGGTGCATGCCCTCGGGCAGATCGCGTGTCGCATAGTGAAATGCGGCCACGCTCCACACGGCTGCGATAGCGGCACACGACCAGCGGCCCCACGGTGCCTTCATCGCCGCCTCAACCGTTGACGAACCTCATGCGCGGCGGCTCGCCAGTCCCGTGCGGTGGATGAGATTGCCGAACGGCGCCTCGCCATTGGCCTGACGCGCGAGCAGGCCCAGCAGCACATCGACTGTATTGGGTTCGCTGAACAGCTTCCCCTGTCCGTACTGGCAGCGATGCTCGCGCAGGAAGTCCAGGTGCTGCTGCGACTCGATGCCTTCGGCCACGACATCCAGTCCGAGGCTGCGCCCCATGTCGATGATGGTGCGCACGATGGTCGCGTCCCCCGCGTCCTCCGCGACATCACGTACGAAGGACTGGTCAATCTTCAAGGTGCCGATCGGGAACTGCTGCAGCGCCGAGAGTGAGGAGTAGCCGGTGCCGAAATCGTCGATCGACAGGTGCAGCCCCATCTCGTGCAGTTCGCCCAGCAGACGCACGGTGCGCTGGGTGTCGGCCATCAGGGTGGATTCGGTGATCTCAAGTTCGAAGTGCGCCGGCGGGACATTGTGGCGGCGGAAGACCGAACGGCAGCGCAGGATGAAGCTGGCCTCGCGCAGCTGCTTCAGCGACAGGTTCAGCGATATGCGGCCCGGGTCGCCGTGCTCGGCGAGCCGCCGGTAATCCATGCATACCCGGTTGAGCACCCACTCGCCGATCTCCAGGATCAGCCCGGTCTCTTCGGCCAACGGAATGAATTGCGCCGGCGATATGTCGCCATGTCCGGGCAGGCGCCAGCGCAACAGCGCCTCGGCGCCGATGATCCGGCCGTCAGACAGGTCCACTTTCGGCTGATAGTGGATCACCAGTTCGTCCCGCTCCAGAGCGCGCCGCAGCTTGCTCTTCAGCATCAGCCGCTCGACTGCGGCGGCATTCATCTCCGGGGAGTAGAAGGCGAAGGTGTTGCCGCCGTTCTGCTTGGAGTAGTACATCGCGGCATCGGCATTGCGGATCAGGTCGATCACATTTTCGGCATCGCGCGGGCAGAATGCGATGCCGATGCTGGCCGAGAGGAACAGCTCGTGCTGATTCAGCTGGAATGGACGGTTGATTTCGGTGAGCACGGAGCGGGCGAGGTGCGCGATCGGGCCGCGGTTGTCCGCATCCAGCGGCAGCCCTTCCATGAATACGGCGAACTCATCGCCGGCCAGCCGGCCGAGCACGGCGTCCTTGGGCAGCGAGCGCGTCAGTCGTTCGGCGAGCACCTCGAGCGCGCGATCACCGGCGCCGTGGCCGAAGGTGTCGTTGAGTTCCTTGAAGCGGTCCAGGTCCAGGTACAACAGCGCGACACCCTGGTTGTGGCGCACCCCGCGGGCAATGGTCTGCTGCAGCAGATGCTGGAACTGCATGCGGTTGGGCACGCGGGTCAGGGTGTCGTAACGCGCGAGGTAGCGGATGCGCCGCTCGGTGCGCTTCTGTTCGGTGATGTTGCGGGCGACGAAGATGCAACCCTGGAACTGGGGGTCCTCCCCGCCAAGCTGCGAGCCGGTCAGGGACACCGGAATCGTGGTTCCCTGGCGTGTCTGCACCATCGTCTCGCGCGATTCATGTGAGGCACGCGCCAGATCGAAACCGGGCCGCTCGCGCTCCTCGAGAATGAAGGCGATGTTCTTGCCCTGGATTTCGGCTTCGGCAAATCCCAGCAATTTGCACGCGGCCTGGTTGGCCACCCGCACGACGCCGTCCGGCGAGCTCACGAACACGGCATCCGTCATGCCGTTGAGCACGCTGTTCAGATAGTTCTTGGTGATCGTCGTCTGCCGCAGCTTGGCGCGCATGTGCTCGAGGGCCTTCTGCAGGTCGCCGAGCTCGTCGCGGCGCACGACATCCACCGGACGGGTGTAGTCGCCCTGTCCGAAGCGCTCAGCGCTGCGGATCAGTGCGGCGATCGGCTGTTCGAGTCGAAATCCGGCGCGCCATGCCAGCCATGCCGCGACCAGTCCGGCAATGCCGGCCAGGATTCCCGCCAGCGCCAGTCCGTCCAACAGGTCGGTCTGACCGAGCAGCCGCAGCCGCTTGAGCAGGTCCATCGTGGTTGCGGTGCGTGCCGCCGTGGAGGCCGCCGGCACCGAGCCGGCGGTAGGCGCGGGGGCGGTTGCATGAACGGCCGCCTGCGCCAGGTTCTCGACCCGCTGCGAATGCACGCGCAATTGCCACGCAAACAGGCCTATGAATGCGACCGCTGCCAGCAGCACCGCCAGGAAGGCCGTGCTGGCATATTTGAGCTTCAGACTTACCACGGTCACGGTCACAGCGCCGACGGCCGTCGGTACGACCGCGGCATTCCCCTTTATATTTGCATCGGAGCGCCTTGCGCCGATCTTACCTGTGCATCAGGGGGCAGGCCATAGAAAGGCGAAATAGTCGGCTTCCGCCGACAGTTGCCCGCGGCGCCGGGGAAGCTCAGCGGCGCGGCGCCCAGGCGTTGCGGATATAGCCGACCATCAACCCGCGCACCGTCGCCATGGGATCGGCGAGTGCCGAGAATACCGGGGGATTGCGCCGCAATAACCGCCAGTTCTCGCTGCGCAGGACGCGATTGAGATACCCGACGTTGCGATCGATCATCTCCATGTACGGATTTTGACCACCGTACAGGGCCTCGACATGGCGGTAGGCGCCGCCAAAGGCGCCATCCAGGCGTTTGGCGCGGGTTTCAGCGACGAATTCGGGGGTCTGGCGCAGCACATCCAGGCCCGAGGCGTAGCGCACCTGGCGACCACCATTGGAACTGATCGGCAGCGCCATGCCGCCGAGCACGAACTCCGGGTACAGGCGGTCCCGGCATTTCTCCAGATAACAGCGGTCGGCCATCTGCCCGATCATGTCGGCGGTTCCGATCAGGTGGCCGAGGGTGCGGTCCTTGGGATCGGCCACGACAATACGGTCAAACGGCACTTCGTACCCGGTGAAATGGATGATTTCGCGGGCGACCGGCGCCCAGCCCGACAATTGGATGCGCGGCAGATAGTCGGCCAGGAAGTCGGCGCCACGGGAAACGTGGATCCGGGTCAGTTCGGCGCCATGACGGCAATCGTCGTCGTCCTTGCGGCGCAGGTACCCGACATCGTGGAACAGCCCGATGATCAGACCCGCCGCGGCACGCTCGGCGCCCAACTGGTCAGCAACCGAGGCGGTGCGATCGTGGCCGGCCATCAGGCGCGCTGCCGCGAGCGTCACATCGAGGGTGTGCTGGCGGTCGTGATAGACGGTATCGACGCCGTAGTATTCGGCGACTTCGCCGGCGAACATGCGCTCAAATTGCGTGAACGCGCGGGTAAGTGGTTCGAACGGGAAATCCTGCCAGGTGGCTTCGCACAGCTCCTCGACAGCTTCGCGAACCGCCGTCGTGGAGCTCACCTGCACGGTGCCGGTTACATCGAAGTCGTTTAGCCGTGCTTTGCCCATGGTCCACTCGTTGGCGAATGTAGAAGTCTAGGCATCGTCACTGCATGTGACCAGCGAAGCTGCGCACAGTTCTCTGCATTCGCCATATGTCAAAGCTGCGCTCACGCTGCAATGCCATGCTGGCGCAGCAGCGGCGTTACGTCCGGTTTGCGCCCACGGAAGGCGACGAAAGCGTCCAGCGCGTCACGGCTGCCGCCCTGGGAGAGGATGCAGTCCAGGAAACGCTGCGCCGTAGGACGGTCAAACACACCGGCTTCCTCGAAGGCCGCAAACGCATCGGCGGCCAGCACCTCCGCCCACTTGTAGCTGTAGTAGCCCGCGGCGTACCCGCCGGCAAAAATGTGCGCGAAGCTGTGCGCGAAACGGTTCGAGGCCGGCACTGCAATTACCGACACTTTGGCGCGCACCGCGTTGATGACCTCGCCCACCCGCGCGCCGCGTGCCGGGTCATAGTCGGCGTGCAGGGTGAAATCAAACAACGCGAACTCCAGCTGCCTCAGCATCTGCAAGGCGGCGTGGAAACTGCGCGTCGTGATCAACTGCTGCAGAGTGGTTTCGGCGAGCGGCTCGCCGCTGGTGACATGAACTGCGATCCGCCGCAGCACCTGCGGATGCCACGCGTAGTTCTCCATGAACTGGCTGGGCAGCTCCACGGCATCCCAGGCAACGCCGTTGATGCCGGCAAGGGTCGGATAACCGATCCGCGTCATCAGGTGATGCATGCCGTGACCGAACTCATGGAACAGCGTCACGACATCATCGTGCGTGAGCTGCGCGGGCTGGCCGGGGACGGCTTCCAGGAAATTGCACACCAGGTAGGCCACCGGCAGCTCGGTCGGACCGCTCATGCTCTTGCGGCCCACGCACTCATCCATCCAGGCACCACTGCGTTTGTTGGGACGCGCGCACGGGTCCAGGTAGAAGCTGCCGCAGGGCGCACCGGAAGGACTGAGGATTTCAAAGTAGCGCGCGTCGGGGTGCCATACCGCAACGCCGGCGCGCTCCGCGATGCGCACGCCGAACAGACGTTGCGCCACCTCGAAGAGTCCATCGAGCACCCGCGGCAGGGAAAAATACGGCCGCAGCTGTTCCTGCGAGACGCAATAGCGCTCGCGCTGCAGCCGCTCGGACCAGTAGCTGATGTCCCAGGCCGCAAGCTTCGTGCCGGCGAATCCTTCGAGCTCGCGCAATTCCTGCTCGGCTGCCGCACGACTCGCCAGGCGTAGTTGCTCCAGGAACGTGAACACCTCCGCGGTGCTCTTGGCCATGCGCGTGGCCAGGGCATAGTCGGCGTAGCTGGGGAACTCCAGCACCCTCGCCAGTTCGTGGCGTACCCGCAGGATCTCATCCATCACAGTGGAGTTGTCGAAGCGCGCCCCCTGCGCGGACTGATCCGAGGCCCGCGTGGTCCAGGCCTCATAGAAGGTGCGACGCAGCGCGCCCGAATCCGCATCGGACATGACGGCGACGTACACGGGCTGCTCGAGTTTCAGGGTGTAGCCGCCCGCGGCACCGGCCGCGGCCTGGGCACGCTCGATGATCGAGGGATTGATGCCGGCAAGTTCGGCAGCGTCGGCCACGTGCAGCGACCAGGCATTGGTCGAATCGAGAATGTTTTCTTCAAACTTTGCGGACAGCTGCGTGAGCTGCTGCATCAGCGCCTTGAAGCGCGCCTTGGCCTGCGGTTCCAGCGCCACGCCCGCAAGTCGGAACTCGCGCAGGCGATACTCGAGCACCCGCCGCTGGGTGGCATCGAGGGTCTGATCGGTGTCGGCGATGCGCTGGCAGGCCCGACACAGCGCCTCGTTCTGCGCCAGATCGGTCTGCCAGGCCGACAGCAGCGGCAGGCAGGCCGTGTAAGCTTCGCGCAGCTCCGGAGCGTTCATCACGGCGTTGAGATGGTTGACCTGCGACCACACGCAGGCCAGCTCATGCTGTGAATCCTCGAGCGGTTCGATCAGGGACTTGAAACTCGTCACCGGCGCCGCAAGCAGCGTATCGAGCTGGGCGCGATTGCGCTCCAGCAGCCAGGTGATAGCGGGCAGGACGTGTTCGGCGCGGATCTGCGCAAAACGCGGCAGCGGGTTGCGCAGCAGCAAGGGATTGTCGGTCGGCATCGGGACTCCTGTTCGCCTCAAGTGCCTGTAACATTAGCCGATACAGTGTGCACGGGTGGCACTGCACGGGATGCTGCCATGGGATACGGACCACAATGACGGACCAGTATGATCTGATCGTGATCGGCGGCGGCAGCGGCGGCCTGGCTTGCGCACAGCGGGCGGTCGAATATGGCGCGCGCGTGCTGCTGGCCGAATCCGGGCGGCTGGGCGGCACCTGCGTCAATGTGGGCTGCGTGCCCAAGAAGGTCATGTGGAATGCCGCCGAAATCGCGGCCGGGGCCGAGGACAGCGCCGGCTACGGCTTCCAGTTCGGCGCGGTGGCGCACGACTGGTCGATGCTGAAGAACGGGCGTGATGCCTACGTGCACCGCCTCAACGGCATCTACGAGCGCAACCTGTCCCACCGCAAGATTCAGCTGGCGCGCGGCCATGCCCGCATTTCGGGTACGCATAGCGTGGAGATCGACGACTGGCATGCGACGGCCCCGCACATCGTCGTCGCGACCGGCGGCTACCCGGTGATCCCGAACCTGCCGGGTGCGCAGCTGGGGACGACCTCGGATGGTTTCTTTGAACTGGAGGAGCGCCCGGCGCGCGTAGTCATCGTGGGCAGTGGCTACATTGCCGTGGAGATCGCCGGGATCATGCAGGCCCTCGGCAGCCAGGTCACGCTGGTGATCCGCGGCGAAACCGTGCTGCGGTATTTTGATGCCATGCTGGGAGCCTCCTACGTGGAGATCGCCCGCGATATGGGCATGCAGATCGTACATAACGCGATCACCGAGTCGGTCAGCCAGCTCGGCGACGGCACCCTGCAGCTGACGATGGCGGACGGTCGCAGCGTCGGTCCCTTCGAGAAGCTCATCTGGGCCGTGGGTCGCGCGCCGCGCACCAAGGATCTGGGCCTGGAGGCGGTTGGCGTGAAGCTCGACGCGCAAGGCTACGTGGTGACTGACAAATTCCAGAACACGAACGTCGAGACCATCCATGCGATCGGAGATGTGACCGGTCGCGCGCAGCTGACGCCCGTGGCAATCGCGGCCGGCAGGCGCCTGAGTGACCGGATCTGGGGAGGTCAGGAAGACCGCTACCTGGACTACGACAACATTCCGACGGTGATTTTCGGCCATCCACCGATCGGAACGGTCGGGCTCACGGAGGCCGAAGCACGCACCAAGTACGGCAGTACCGTGAAGGTGTACCTGTCGGCCTTCGTGCCGATGTACCACGCACTGACCGCGCGCAAGCCGCGCACCCACATGAAACTGGTATGCGCCGGACCGAAGCAGAAGGTGGTCGGCGTGCACGTGATCGGCGCCGGCGCCGATGAGATGATGCAGGGATTCGCGGTGGCGATGCGCATGGGCGCGACCAAGGCCGATTTCGATGACACGGTGGCGATCCACCCGACCAGCGCCGAAGAGCTGGTCACGATGCGTTAGCTGCCGCCGGAAACCAGGGCGGCCAGCACGCCGGCGGTGGACGGGCGCACGCCGCGCCACAATTCAAACGATTCGGCGGCCTGCTCGACCAGCATGCCCCAGCCCTGCGCCGAGCGCTTGACGCCCTTCTCGCGCGCCCACTGCAGGAAAGCCGTGCCGGCTTTGGCGTAGGACATGTCGTAGCAGAAGGTCGAATGGGTCAGGACGCTGGCCGGGATGGCCGGCACTTCCCCGGCAAGCCCGGCTGAAGTGGCATTGATGACCACGTCGAAAGCGCCCGAGGCGATTGCATCGAGCCCGCAGCCCTGCACCGGACCGAGGCCGGCAAACTGGCGTCCGAGGGCATCGGCGCGGGCCGCGGAGCGCCCCGCTACGACGATCAGTTCGGGGGACTCATCCAGCAGCGGGCCGATGATACCGCGCGCCGCGCCGCCGGAACCGACCAGCAGGATGCGCGCACCGGCAAGCGCCACTTTGAGATTGACGGTGAGATCGCGCATCAGGCCCGCGCCATCGGTGTTATCGCCCGTGATGCCATCCTCGTCCATGAGCAGAGTATTCACGGCCCCGGCCCGCGTGGCGCGCTCGCTCAGCGCACGCGCCATGCCGCTGGCGCCGATCTTGTGTGGCACTGTGACGTTGAGGCCCTTGCCGCCGCGTCGCCAGAAATCCATGACGAAGGTCGGCAGCTCCTCGGGGCTCACATCGTGCAGCCGATAGACCATGTTCTGCCCGGTCTGCTTGGCGAAGATGCCATGGATGAACGGCGAGCGGCTGTGTGACACCGGATGACCGATGACACCGTATTCGTCGGGGGACTCGCTCAAATCTTTAAGACTCCTGCGCTGCTTCGATCAGACAGCCACCGCTTGCGGCAGCATCGAGCATTCCGACGAGCTGGGGTAACCAGATCTGCATCCGCTGCGCGAGCTGGTACGGGGGATGGATGATAATCAGTCCGGACCCGTTCAGGGCAATACGTGAGTCACACGGATGCACCCACAGTTCGCTGACCATCAGCGGCAGCCGCAGGCTGGCAGCAAGACGCTTACGCCATAGCTGGGTGTCGCGCGCCTCCTTGATCGGGTACCACAGCATGATCACCGCGGTCGCGAAACGCTGCAGCACATCCGTGATGGCCGTGCGCGCGCGCTCGAAATCACGATTGGTTTCCTCATAGGGTGGATCGATCAGCACCAGGCCGCGTCGCTCGACGGGCGGCATGTGGGCGCGCAGCAGCTCGTAGCCATCGCCCAACTCGACGCGCACATTGGCGTGATGTGAAACGGCGCGTTCCAGTGCATGCGCCTCGGGTGGCTGCATCTCGATCAGAATGGCGCGATCCTGTTCGCGCAGCGCCCCGGCCGCGAGCACGGGCGAGCCGGGATAGGCGTTGCGGTCATGGGCCAGTTCGCGCCAGTGTTTCACGGCGTTGCCGTAGGCCTGGATCTCCGGGGACTCGCCCGGTTCGCCGACGATCCGCGCCAGCACGGTGCGGGATGCGCGACTGCCCGGGGATTCGGACAGATCGTACGCCCCGCGGCCGGCGTGGGTTTCCAGATACAGAAAGCCCTTGTCCTTGCGCTGCAGGCTGGCGATGACCGCCAGCAGGGTCAGATGCTTGTGTACGTCAGCGAAGTTTCCGGCGTGGAAACTGTGGCGGTATTTCACCCCTTCCCCCGCGGCCTTCTAAGCCTCGATCTTGGGGATGGCTGCGCGGCGTGCGCTACCCGCCGTTGCCTTCTTCTTTTTCTTCTTGGCGACGCTCTTCTTCGCGGCCTTGGGTTTGCCGAGCTTGGTAGCGTCCCCGTTGGCGCCGGGGATCGCGGCCACCGCGCTGTTCACCTTCGCACCGCGGGCCTTGCCTGCGCCCGGTGCTGCCTTGGCGGCAGTCGTCGCCGGCTTGGGCGCCGCGGCCTTCCCGGCCGCACCCCGCCGTCCGCGTCCAAAGCGGTTGCCGCGCACCGGCGCGGCCGCGAGCAGTGCACGGCACTCCTCCAGGGTGAGCGTCTTCGGGTCGCGGTCCTTCGGAATCCGGGCGTTCTTGATCTTGTCGGTGATGTACGGGCCGTAGCGGCCGTTCAGCACCTGGATGTTGTCGACGCCGAAGTCCTGGATGAGGCGATTTGCATCGGCCTCCTGCTTCAGGCGGATGACCTCGACGGCACGCTCCAGGCTGACCGTGTACGGATCATCATCCTTCAGCGATACGTACTTCTCGCCGAACTTGATATAGGGACCGAAGCGGCCGATGTTCGTCACGATCGGCGCGCCTTCGGCCGTGGCGCCGAGCGTGCGCGGCAGCTTGAACAGCTCCAGCGCCTGCTCATGCGTGATCGTGTCCATCTTCTGGCCCGGCCGCAGCCCCGCGAACTTCGGCTTCTCCTCATCGTCCTTTGTCCCGATCTGCACGAAGGGTCCGAAGCGACCCATGCGCACGGTCATCGGTTTGCCGGACTTCGGGTCGACACCGATCTCGCGCGCCTGCGCGACTTCATCGCGCGAGACGTTCTTTTCGATGTCCTCGACCTGCTTGATGAAGGGAGCCCAGAACTTCGCGAGCGGCGTGACCCACTCTTCCTCGCCGCGCGAGACAGCGTCGAGCTCGTCTTCCATGTCGGCGGTGAAGTTGTACTGCACGTACTGATTGAAGTGCAGGGTCAGGAAGCGGTTGACGATCTTGCCGATGTCGGTGGGAATGAAACGACGGTTGTCCATCTCCACGTACTCGCGGTCCTGCAGCGTCGAGATGATCGATGCATACGTCGACGGTCGGCCGATGCCGTGTTCCTCGAGCGCCTTGACCAGCGAGGCTTCCGAGAACCGCGGCGGCGGCTCGGTGAAATGCTGCTCAGCGCGGATCGCGACCAGACTCACGGTGTCGCCCTCGTTCATCGGCGGCAGCACGTGGTCGGCGTCATCGACCTTGGCGTCATCGGCCCCTTCCTGATACACCGCGATGTAACCGGGTTTGATGAGCGTGGAGCCGTTGGCGCGCAGCAGGTGCCGTGCAGGTCCGTCGGGCCCGGCGAGCATGTCGACGGCAACCGTATCGAAGGTCGCATGGGTCATCTGGCAGGCGACCGCGCGGCGCCAGATCAGTGAATACAGTTTGAACTGATCCGGATCCAGGTAGCGCTCTATGTCGGCCGGCACGATCGAGGCCGCGGTCGGCCGCACCGCCTCGTGGGCCTCCTGCGCATTCTTTGACTTGGTCTTGTAGAAGCGCGGCTCGGGGTCGATGGCCTCCGGACCGTAGAGCTTTACGGCGACCTGGCGGATCTCGGCGATCGCCTCGTTGGCCAGCGACACCGAGTCGGTTCGCATGTAGGTGATAAGACCGACGCTGCCTTCGCCGATGTCGACACCTTCGTACAGCTGCTGGGCCAGACGCATGGTGCGTCGGGCGTTGAAGCCGAGCTTGCGCGCGGCCTCCTGCTGCAGAGTCGAGGTCGTGAACGGCGGGGCGGGATTGCGGCGGCGCTGCTTGCGATCGATGGCCAGCACCTTAAGCGAGCCGGCGCGATCCTCACTGCCGCCCGCGGCGGCCCGGATGCCGCGCTCGACTTCGCGCGCAATGGTTTCGTTGGTGAAGCTGAACTGCTCGACCTTGGTGCCGGCATATTCGATGAGCTTCAGCGGAAAAGGCTGCGCCGAATGTTGGGCTTCACCATCGAGCGTCCAGTACTCGAGCGCCTTGAAGGCCTCGATTTCGGCCTCGCGCTCGCAGATCATGCGCAGCGCCGGGCTTTGTACGCGGCCCGCGGACAGCCCGCGCCGCACTTTCTTCCACAGCAACGGTGAGAGATTGAAGCCGACCAGGTAGTCCAGCGCGCGGCGCGCCTGCTGGGCGTTGACCAGCGGCGCGGACACCTCGCGCGGCTCGGCCACTGCGGCGCGGATGGCGTTCTTGGTGATTTCGTAGAAGGCGACGCGGTGCACGGCGCGAGTCCCGATCTCGCCGCGCTCCTTGAGCATTTCAAGCAGATGCCACGCGATGGCTTCGCCCTCGCGGTCCGGGTCGGTCGCCAGATACAGGGCCTTGGCTTTCTTCAGCGCGCGCGAGATCGCCTCGACATGGCGCTCGTTTTTCTCCAGCGGCTGGTAACGCATCGCAAAGCCATGCTCAGTGTCGACCGCGCCTTCCTTGGGCACCAGATCGCGCACGTGTCCGTACGAGGCGAGGACCTCGAAGTCCTTCCCGAGGTACTTCTTGATCGTGCGCGCCTTGGCCGGCGATTCGACGATGACCAGATTTTCTGCCATGCGCTTGCTGCAGTCCCGTTAGACGAAAAACCGCGGACCAGGCCGCGGATTGATGATGGTGACGTGGAACCTTGAGGGCGATTCGCTAGTGCGGCGGCGCTCCGCTGTTGTCGGCCACCAGGTCTTCCATGCGGGCAAAAGCCTGTTCCTGGCCCGGTTGGCTGGAGAGCACCATGAGCACGACCCATTTGATCTGCTCGGTGTCCAACTCCTCCGAATCCAGGGCCAGAAGCCGGTCGAGAACGACTTCCCGCTGCAACGGCGACAGGATGCCGTGCCGCTCCAGATGCATCAGGAAGCCACGCGATTCGGTGGACAGCCGGGTCAGTTCTCCGTCGCTGTACAGCCGCAGACTGGGACGCTCGGGACGAGGCTCTTCGGCTGACTGCAGGCGTACATCCGCCAGATCGGCCAGCCAGTCGAGCGCGCGTTCGACGCTTGCGGAGCCGAAACCCATCAACTCCAGATCGCGAGCAAGATCGTCGCGTTCAGGAACCTCCGAGGTGTCCTCCAGCATGTAGCGGTCGAAGACGTAGATTAGAATATCGAGGACACTGGTCGTCATGAGCGTCGGACTTACGACAGGCGGCAGTACCGGCCGCCAGGCTGGGGCGCGACCCGCCCCCGTAGTTCGAGCAACAGCAACATTGAAGCCACTTCACGCCCGGACCAACCGGTCCGAAACGCGAGAACATCGATGTCAACTGGCTCGAAGCCTGCGGCATCTAACAGCATTTCGTATTTGTTGTCCAATGGCGAAGGCCGGGTCCGAGGCAGCTCGCAGCGCGGAAATGGTCGTCTAACTGCCTGATTTTTATTGTCAAATACCGGCTCCCGCAGGATCTCGTCGGGTTGTGTCACGAGGCTTGCGCCGGCGCGGATGAGCTGGTCGCAGCCGAAATAGGCCGGATCGCGGATGGCTCCGGGGATCGCAAATACCGGGCGTTTCAGCCGCCGGGCCTGATCGGCGCTGAGCGGCGCGCCGTCGCCGGCCGCCGTTTCGACCACGAGCACCCCGGCGCATAAGGCGCCGAGCAACCGGCTGCGCAGCGCAAAGTGGTGGCGCCGGGGCGGGGTGCCGGGCGCAAATACACTCCCCAGCGCCCCTCGAGGCGGATGCGCTCGGCCAGCTGCGCATGCCGCTCGGGGTAGACCCGGTCAAGCCCCGCCACACATACCGCGATCGACACGCCACCGGCATCCAGCGCGCCCTGGTGGGCCGCGGCACTGATGCCGGGTGCCAGCCCGCTGGCAATGGCGATCCCGCTGCCGGCCAGCTGCTGGGCGAACTCACGGGCGCTGTGCAGGCCGCCCGGTGGCGCCTGGCGCGAACCCACAATGGCGAGTTGGGGCGCACCCAGCGAGCGCGCATTGCCGCTGACGTACAAAGTGGCCGGCGCGCCATTCCACCGCGCCAGGGTGGGCGGAAAATCAGCATCCACACCACGCATGATCTGGCTGCCATTGTCTTCAATCCAGAGAAGGTCTGTATCGATCAGGTGGTTATCGGGGCGCTCGAGCCAGGCCCGCGCCGCGGCTGGCAACGCCAGGCTCAACAGCCGCGGTACCAGCTCATCGGGCAGCGGCGTACCGACCGGCAAGCCTGCCGGCAGGCAGGTGGATACATGTCGGGTCAGCAGGCCCGGAGTTCATGCCAGCATGGCACGCAGACGAACAGGCTCCATGATCTGGAGCCTGCTCGCAGCCGCATCGGCTTGCGCGAAAGGGGTTACGGGTTGCGGACGACGTCCGCGACGCGCATCGGGGCCGAGGCGCCGACCACGAGCCCGAAACTCATGTTGTCGTACGTCTTGAACACCAGCAGGGTGCCGGCACGCTCGCTGGGCAGCTTCACCGTTTTGGCAAAGCCGAGGAAGTTCCGGTCAGTGCTGTCGTAGGAGGCCGGACCTCGGTCAGTCACCACGTCTCCGGCCACATCGATGGCGAGTACCGTGCCCGGACCCACGCCGTCGCGGGCGCCGCGGTTGATGGCCACGATGTCGTACTGCCCGATCACCGTCACGGTATCGACGACGGCGATGATCTGACCCATGACCTTCTGGGTGGGAGCGCGGGGCGTGAAACTCAGCGGCGCCGAACTCACATCCGGCACCATGCAGTCGCCGCGCAGGGTCTCGCGCGCGGCATCCACCAGCACGGTGCGGGTGACGGCCGCCGGACGCTGCACCACGGCCGTGGCCGTGTACGTGCCTTCATAGCCCAAGGTCTTGCCGGTTTCGGTATCGACGATGGGGTCGCCGACGTGCATGACGCTGTAGCGCGCACCGGTGGGCGCATCGCCCAGGCCCCGGGCATACACCACATTGTCATCGCCGGCGGCCTGGTGCTCATCCGGGAAGGCCAGGACATAGGGCGCGTGCTTGATTTCGTCCCCGCTAAGCAGCGTGGGTCGCGACAGGAACGCGGCGATGGCCGCATACGGGATGGTCGGAATGGCATCATCCAGCGCTGTGCTGCGCAGGGCGGGATTCAGGTGCAGCGCACCTTCCTGCCCGATGCTGATCTGCGGATGGCCGCCCTTGTCGTAGGCCAGGACCAGCACATCGCCCGGATAAATGCGGTGCGGGTTCTGGACCTTCGGGTTCTCGTACCAGATTTCGGGCCATTCCCACGGGTTCTTGAGGAACACATTGGAGATGCCCCACAGCGTATCGCCGCGCTTGACGGTGTACTCGGTGGGCGCCGAAGGCTTGATGGCATCCGCGGTCGGCGCGGGCGCCGCCGGGGCGGCCCGCGAGCCTGATTGCTCTTCAGCCTGCAGGGCAGCCTCGGTGGCCGTCAGCTCAGGCGTGGCAGTGGCAGTGGCAGCAGGAGCGGACTCCGCGACGGGGGGGGCGGCTTCCTCGACCGGGTGCGAATGCCGGAATAGGGTCGAGCAACCGCTGACCGAAATCGCGGCGGCAAAGAGCGTTATGGACAGACCGGTTCTGAATGCGTGGTTGAAAGTCATTCTCCCCTCCTCAACCATGGGGTGGGGCAGCAGCACGGCTGTTATAATCGGCTGCGGCGTTCGGCACACGACGTAATGCTAAGTTTGTGCGCTGGATCACGCCCCTACAAGGGAGGCCTAGCAAGTTCCCCACACTAGAGCATGAAACTGATGTCGCGTCTAACCATTCTGGAGTACCCGGATCCACGCCTGCGCACCCGAGCACGGCCGGTGGAGCAGTTCGACGCCGCGCTGGGCAAGCTCATCGACGACATGTTCGAGACCATGTACGAAGCCCCCGGTATCGGCCTGGCCGCGAGCCAGGTGGACGTTCACCGGCGCCTGATCGTCATGGATGTTTCGGAGGACCGCTCCGAGCCGCTGGTCTTCATAAACCCCGAAATCCTCAGCCGCGAAGGCACGGCGAAGTCCGAAGAGGGCTGCCTGTCGGTGCCGAACATCTTCGACGATGTGCAGCGCTCCGCCCGCGTGCGGGTCCGGGCCCAGGACCGCAACGGCGAGGCGTTCGAGCGCGACCTGGACGGGGTGGTCGCCGTGTGCGTGCAGCATGAGATGGACCATCTCGAGGGCAAGCTGTTCGTCGATTACCTCTCGGACATGAAGCGCGACCGGATCCGCAAGAAGCTGGAGAAGGAACGCAAGGAACGTATTGCAGCGCAGCATCGCGGTGGCGCGACGCGCACGGCCGGCGCGCGCTAGCGCGCCGAAGGCTTTGCGATGAGCGTTGCCAGCCCGCTGCGCGTGGCCTTCGCCGGCACGCCGCAGTTCGCGGTGCCGGCGCTGCGGGGGCTGCTGGCCTCGCGGCACACCGTGGTCGCAGTCCTCACCCAACCTGACCGTCCGAAGGGTCGGGGTCGCCAGCTCACCCCCAGTCCCGTCAAAGCGGTGGCCTTGAGCGCTGGCTTGACTGTTTTCCAACCCACCACGCTGCGTGCCCCAGAGGCACTCGCCGCGCTAGCGGCGATGACGGCGGATGTCATGATCGTGGTGGCCTACGGCCAGATCCTGCCTCCCGAGGTGCTGCGACTGCCGCGCCTGGGGTGCATCAACATTCATGCCTCGCTGCTGCCGCGCTGGCGCGGCGCGGCGCCCATCCAGCGCGCCATTCTGGCCGGAGATGCGACGACCGGGGTCACGGTCATGCAAATGGACGCGGGCCTGGATACGGGGGGCGTGCTGGCCGCGCACGCGGTCCCGATCGGAGCGTGCGACACCAGCGCCTCATTGCATGCGGCGCTCGGCGCACTGGGCGCGCAATCGCTGCTGGAAGTGCTCGAGGGCATAGCGGCGGGGACCCTGCAGGCCCGCGCGCAGCCCGCGTCGGGAGTCACCTATGCGGCGAAGGTCTCGAAGGCCGAAGCGCACATCGATTGGAACGCTGCGGCCGCCGTGATTTCGGCCCAGGTGCGCGCCTTCAATCCCTGGCCCATCGCCGAAACTGTTTTTGCCCTCGAGCCGCTGCGTATACACGAGGCGTATGCGGGCCCGGGCGCTGCCGTGCCGGCCGCCGCGCCCGGCGTCTGGCTTGGCCTGGCGGGCGATGCGCTGCGCGTGGCCTGCGGCGCGGGCGAATTGCACGTCACGCAGCTGCAGCGCGCCGGCCGCAAGGTGGTTACGGCCCGTGAGTTTGTAAATTCCGCCGGGGCCGCTGCCGGTCGCTTCACGTGAGCGGTGCGCGCACCGAGGTGCTCGTGAGCGCTGCCCGCGTCATCGCCGCGGTGGTCGATCAGGGTGCTTCGGCGGATGCGGCGCTTGCAACCGTCGCCCCGACGGCAGACCTGCCCGCGGTGCGTGCGATCTCCCTGGGAACGGTGCGCTGGTACCTGCGGCTGCTGCCGGCCGTGCACAGCCTGCTGGATCGCAAGGCCGGGCGCCTGGCCCCGCAAGTCAGCGCGCTGCTGGTCGCCGCGGCCCACCAGATCGAGTATTCGCGTAATCCCGCGCAGTTGACCGTGAATGCGGCCGTCAACGCGGCGCGCACCCTGGGGCATGCGCGCGCCGCAGGCCTCGTCAATGCGCTGCTGCGGCGGTTCGTGCGCGAGCGGACGGCGTTGCTCGCCAAGGTGGACAGTGATCCGGTGGCCGCCGCCGCTCATCCGCCCTGGCTCGCCGCGGCGTTGCGCCGCGCGTGGCCGCAGCAGGCGGCGGGCGTGATGGCGGCCAACAATGCCCATCCGCCGATGACTTTGCGGGTGGATGTGACGCGCACGGATGCCGCGGCCTATCTGTCGCTGCTGCATCAGGCCGGTATCGAGGCGCGTGCATCGGGCTGGGCGCCGGCGGCCGTGGAGCTCGCGGCACCGACAGCCGTCGCCGCCTTGCCGCATTTCACCCAGGGCTGGGTGTCCGTTCAGGACGCGGGTGCGCAGCTGGCCGCCGTGCTGCTCGATGCCAGGCCGGGCATGCGCGTGCTGGATGCGTGTGCGGCACCGGGCGGCAAGACGCTGCACATCCTGGAGCACGCAGCTGATTGTGCGCTGGTCGCGGTCGATGCGGATGCCACGCGGCTGATCCGCGTGCGCGAGAATCTCGAGCGTTGTGGTCGCAGCGCGCAGCTGCTGGTCGCCGATATGGCCACGGGTCGGGCGCCGGACGGTTCGGTGCCAACGCTGTTGGGCGAAGGTCGGTTTGATCGCATCCTTCTCGACGCACCCTGCTCAGCGACCGGAGTGATCCGTCGCCATCCGGATATCCGTCTGCTGCGCCGTGAGTCGGACATTGCCATGTTCGCCGCGACTCAGGCGGCGCTGCTGAAATATGCGCTCACGCTGCTGGCCCCGGGCGGTCGGCTGCTGTACAGCACCTGTTCGGTCCTGCCGCAGGAGAACGATGCGGTCATTGCTGCGTTTTGCGCGGACCCGCTGGCGAGGGTACGGGTGCTGCCACCGCAGCAACTGCTGGCGGCAGCGCAACGGCCCGTGCCCGGCGTCATCATGTGCGCCCACGGCCTGCAGCTGTTGCCGGGAGGCGAGGCGGGCACCGACGGCTTCTATTATGCTTGTATGGAGAAAGACACATCCGGACCGCATTGAAATGATCCGCTCCCCGTGGGTAACGCTGGCAGCCGCCTGGCTGGCGCTGTGCAGTGTGGTCGTCATGGCCGACGCACTGGACGGCGTGCTGCAGGTCCGCTCCGCATTCGTCGATCTGGACCATGCGGTGTTCCTGCTGCATGCGCGCGTGGACTACCCGATGACCCCGGCCATCAGTGATGCGTTGCGCGACGGCGTCGACCTGATATTCGACGTCAATGCGCGCGTCGAGCGCGCCCGACACTACTGGCTGAACAGCACCATCGTCGATCTGACCTTGCGCCGCGAGCTGGCCTATCACACGGTGAGCGACCGCTACGTGGTGCGCGACCCGGCGAGCGGGGATCAGCAGACCTTTGCGACCCTCGACGCGGCGCTCCAGTACCTGGGCACGGTGGATGCGTGGCCGATCCTGGTGGAGCCGCAGCTTGAGACCGGTGCCCAGTACGTCATCAGCGTTCGCGCCGGCATCCACCGCGGCCATCTGTCCTCCTCGCTGCGCGCCCTGTTGTTCTGGACCGATGACTGGAGCCGCACCAGCGACTGGTACACATGGTCACTGACAACCTGACACCACCGCGTCGGCCCTGGGGCACCTACGCCCTGGGACTGCTATGGGCGGTCATCGGGACCAGTGCGCTGCTGCTGCTCGCCAAGAGCGTGCAGCGCTCCTCGGATTTCGGCCGGCTGCAGCCGTGGATCCTGCTGCTGAACCTGGTGGGCGTGATCGGTCTGACCGTGCTGATCGCGCGCAAGATCTGGCAGTTGGTCAGAGACTATCGGGCCAATGTTCCGGGCTCGCGCCTGACGGCCCGGACGGTCAGCACCTTCGGTGCACTCGTCATCGCGCCACTGCTGATCGTCTATCTGTTCTCGCTGGACTTCCTGAACCGCGGCATAGACAGCTGGTTCCGCATCGAGATCAAGCAGGGCCTCAATGACGCGCTGCTCCTGTCACGCTCGGCCATCGACGTGCGCATGCGTGAGTACGGCAGGCGTACCGAGGACTTCGCCGCCGCACTGGTGAATGCGCCGCGCGAGCAGCTGGTACTGCGACTGAACGCGGAACTGCGTGCCACCGATGCCAGTGAGATCGTGATGTTTGACTCCGACCAGCGCGTCATGGCCTTCAGCAGCGACACCTCAAACGAGTTCGCGCCGGCTCCGCCGCCGAGCGATGTGCTGCGCCAGATCGGCCAGCACCGACCGTATGTCGGCCTCGAACCGCAGGCCGGGGGCCAGTACCTGATCCGGGTGGCCGTGCCATTGTCGGAGACACGCGATTCGAATGACCGGCGCTACATCTACGCGGTGTATGAAGTTTCGCAGCAGCTCGCCAAGCTCTCCGAGGCCGTACAGCAGACCTATTCGCAGTACGGTGACCTGGCCCTCGCCCGGGAACCCTTGAAGGACAGCTTCCGCCTGACCCTTACCCTGGTGCTGCTGCTGGCGATGCTGGCGGCGATTTATGGTGCGATCTATTCGGCGCAGCGGCTGATCAGGCCGGTGCAGGACCTCATCGCCGGGACCCGCGCCGTGGGCAAGGGCGACTTCGCGACCCGCCTGCCCCTGCCATCGCGCGATGAGTTGGGCTACCTGGTGCATTCTTTCAACGACATGACCAAGCGCCTGCGGCGGGCCCGCGAGGAAGCGTGGCGCAGTCAGGAGGCCGTGGAGCGCGAACGCGGTCGTTTGGCGGTGATCCTGGCGCGCCTGTCCACCGGCGTGCTCGCGGTGGACCGGGAGCTCACGGTGCGCATCGCGAATGAGGCCGCCGGGCAGATCATGGGTTTGGATCTGACCCAGGCGACGGGGTCGTCACTTTCGCAGCTGGCGAGCGGACAGGAGCGCTTCAGCCAGTTCGTGGCGGCCCTCGTGGTGCGCTTCGCCGCCGGGCGCGAGGAGTGGCGCGAGCAGATCGAGCTGGACAGCGGCTCCGACCACCGGGTGCTGATGTGCGCCTGCACGCCGATCGGCGTCGAGGGGGCCGAGCGCGGCTATGTGATCGTATTCGACGATATAACGGCGCTGCTGCAGGCGCAGCGCGATGCCGCATGGGGCGAGGTCGCCCGGCGCCTGGCGCATGAAATCAAGAATCCCCTGACCCCGATCCAGCTGTCGGCGGAACGCATGCGGCGCAAGTTCCTCGCCAATATGAACAAGGACGACGCGGAGCTGCTGGAACGCTCGACCGACACCATCGTCCAGCAGGTCGAGACCATGAAGCAGATGGTCAACGCATTCAGCGAATACGCTCGGGCACCGGACATCCGGGTCACCGGCTTCAGCCTCAATGAGCTGGTCGCCGAGGTGGTCGAGTTGTACCGCTTGCCCGATAGTCGGGTCCAGGTTCGCCTGGACCTGGACCCGCAGTTGGGGACGATCGAAGCCGATCGCGGCCGGGTGAGACAAATTCTCAATAACCTGCTCGTCAATGCGCTCGAAGCGTTGGAGGGTTATGATTTGCGGGGGAAGAGCGGCGAAAACCGGCCAATAGTAGATATATCAACCAGGCTGCAGCAGGCCCACAGTGCCGAATGGTCCCACGGCGTCGTTACAGTTTGTGATAATGGACCGGGGTTTCCGCGCGAGCTGCTGGGAAAGGTGTTTGATCCCTACGTGACGAGCAAGCCACGGGGAACCGGGCTGGGACTCGCGATAGTCAAGAAGATCGTCGAGGAGCATGGAGGACACATCGACGCGGAGAACAGGCCAGAAGGCGGCGCCAGCGTGCGCGTTACTCTGCCCTTGCGCGACAGCACGCGAGCTGCGAACTCGCACCGCGAGCGTCGCCCGGCAATACGGAAGGAGAGCTTGGGATGAGTGCGATGCGAATTCTGGTGGTCGATGACGAGGCCGATATCCGCGGCCTGCTCAAAGAGATTCTCGCGGAGGAAGGCTACGCGGTCGAAGTCGCCGCCAACGCCGAAGAGGCTCGCGAGGCGCGCACCCGCCAGAGCCCGGACCTGGTGTTGCTGGATATCTGGATGCCGGGGGTGGATGGCATCACGCTGCTGCGCGAATGGGCCCTGTCCGCCGCCGATGGCGTCCAGGTCGTCATGATGTCCGGACACGGCACGATCGAGACCGCCGTCGAGGCGACCCGTCTTGGCGCGTTCGATTTCGTCGAGAAGCCGCTGTCGATCGCCAAATTGCTGCGCACGGTGGAGCGGGCGCTGGAGGCGGGCAAGCGCAAGCGCCAGCCGGCGCGCAGCACGCCGGCCCAGATCCAGATCCCGGCGGGCAAGAGCCGCGTCATCCAGCAGCTGCGCACCGATCTGCAGCAGCTGGCCCCGAACCGCTCCGCGGTGCTGCTGATCGGCGAATCCGGTTCGGGCCGCGAGGCGTTCGCCCGCTACCTGCATGCCGAAAGCCCGCGGGCCTCTGCACCCTTCGTCACGCTGATCGCCAGCACCCTGCGCGAGACGGACGCCGAAGCGCTGCTGTTGGGCAGTGGGGAGACCAAGGGGCTGCTCGAACAGGCCGGCGATGGGTCGCTCTTCATCAATGAGATCGAGGATCTGCCGCAGATCGCCCAGCGCGTGCTGATGGGCGTGCTCGAGTCGGGCACCTTTTCCCGCCTCAAATCCGCGGCGGTGCAGCGTTTTGATGCGCGCGTGCTGTCGTCGGCCCAACCGGGAGTCGAGGGCCGGGCCGGCACCGTCGGTTCGGAGTTCCGCCGCGATCTGCTCGGCCATCTGAACACGCTCATCGTGCGTATCCCGCCCTTGCGCGACTACGCCGAGGATGTACCCGAACTGCTGCGTCATTACGTGGATCGGGCCGTGGACGCAGAAGGACTGCCGTTCCGCCGTTTCAGCGTGGCGGCCCAGAACCGCATGCGCAACTACCCCTGGCCCGACAACCTTCGGGAGCTGAAGAACCTGGTGCAGCGCCTGCTGATCCAGGGGGGACCTGAAGAAATCCGGCTGGAGGAAATCGAGCACGAGCTGGCCATGCAGACCGTGCCGGGGGAGCCGCTGGTCAAACAGGATCTGCTGGCGCTGCCGCTGCGCGAAGCGCGCGAACAGTTCGAGCGCGCCTATCTGCAGCAGCAGCTGCTGTTGTGCAACGGCAAGGTGGGGCGACTGGCGAAGCGGGTCGGAATGGAGCGCACACACCTGTACCGCAAGCTGCGTTCCCTGGGCGTGGATTTTCGCGCCACCTCCGACGACTGACGCCCCGCGACGTTCAGTCGCCGACCCGAATCACCAGCGCGTCGACGTCGGCTGCCTGCAGTTGGCGGCGCACCTTGTTCAGTTGCGCCAGATCGCCGATTGGCCCGACCCGCACTCGAAACCAGACATCGTCATCGAGAGCCACGCGCTGCACCTTGGCATCGATCCCCTGCAGGGTCAGCTGACGCGACACCCGATCCGCATCTGCCTCGTTGTGGTAGGAGCCGGCCTGCAGCACATAGGAGCCGGGCTTTTCGACCTTCGCGGTCGGCAGGTCGCGCTTCACATCGCGCTCCTTCTCCGGCACCACCACCTCGAAGTTGGGCAGCATCGAATAAAAATCGTAGTGCTGCGGGCCGGAACCTGCGGCATCGGCCGGCGGCGGCTTGTGGGCTTCGGGTTTGGGCGCATCCAGCGCAACCGGTGCGTGCTGGCCCTGATGCGTGAACGCCCAGCCCATCGCACCGACGACCAGACCGGCGACCAGGCCTGCAGCAAAATCCTGCCAGCGCGCGGCGCCACTGCCGCGCCGCCGTGCCGACTTGTAGTCGCGTGCGCCGTGCCGCGTCACATGCTCTCGGGAGCAGTTACGCCCAGCAAAGCCAGTCCGTTGCGGATCACCTGCGCAGCGGCGCTCACCAGGCATAGGCGCGCGTTGCGCAAGGGCGCATCCGGCACGATGAACTGCTCGGCGTTGTAGTAGGTGTGGAACGCATTGGCCAGTTCACGCAGGTAGTACACCAGCGTGTGCGGCGCACGCTGTGTTGCCGCGCTCGCCAGCGCTTCCGGGTACCGCGACAGTGACTGCACCAGCGCCTGTTCGTGCGCGCCGGTCAGCGCAGTCGCGTTGCGCAAACCTTCGGCCAGATCGAACGTCAGACCCTTTGCGACGAGCTGCTTGAGCACGCTGGCGACGCGCGCATGGGCGTACTGGATGTAATACACCGGGTTTTCATTGGTGCGCGATTTGGCCAGCTCCAGATCGAAGTCCAGGGGCTGGTCGTGACTGCGCATCAGGTAGAAGAAACGGCAGGCGTCATTGCCGACTTCCTCGCGCAGTTGCCGCAGCGTGACGAACTGCGCTTCGCGTTTGCCCATCGGGATTTTCTCGCCGCCGCGGAACAGGCTCACGAACTGGATCAGGCTCACCTCGAGACTCTCGCCCGGTTCGCCCATGGCCGTAAGGCCCGCGCGCACGCGCGCCACATAGCCGTGATGATCCGCACCCAGCACATCGAGCAGGCGCGCGAAGCCGCGCTCGCGCTTTTCGAGGTGATAGGCGATGTCGGAGGCAAAGTAGGTGGCGACACCGTTCTCGCGCACCACGACCCGATCCTTTTCATCGCCGAATCGCGTGGCCGCGAACCACTGCGCGCCGTCCTTGGTATAGATCTGATTCTGGGCGCGCAGCCGTTCGAGGGCGCGATCGATCGCGCCGGAAGTGGCCAGCGTCGCCTCCGAATACCAGCGATCGAAGTCGACCCCGAAGCCTGCGAGGTCATCGCGGATGTCGGCGATCATCATTTCGAGCGACAGCCCCAGCACGTCGCGAAAACCACCGGCGCCGATCAGCGCGCGACAGCGTTCGATGAGCGCATCGATATGCAGTTCCTTGTCGCCCTGCGGTCCATCCGGCGGCAGACCCGCCATGACCTCGGCGGCGGGCGCGCGCAGGTGTTCCCCTTCCAGCTCCCGCAGACGCTGCGCGAGGGGCAGGACATAGTCGCCGCGATAGCCGTTCGTCGGAAAGGCGACGGCTTCGCCACACAGCTCCAGATAGCGGATCCAGGTGCTGACCGCGAGAATGTCCATCTGCCGCCCGGCATCATTGATGTAGTACTCGCGGGCGACGTCAAAGCCGGTGGCGGCGAGGATGTTCGCCAGCGTCGCGCCGTACGCGGCCTGACGTCCGTGGCCGACATGCAGCGGCCCGGTGGGATTGGCGGATACGAACTCGACCAGGACGCGTTCGCCGGCGCCGGCCCGGCTGCGCCCATAGGCCTCACCCAGACCATGGATGCGCGCCAGTTCCTGAGTGCTGGCGGCGGCCTTCAGATAGAAGTTGATGAAGCCGGCGCCCGCGACCTCGGTGCGTTCGATCAGGTCATTGGCCGGCAGACCCGCGACGATCGCCTGCGCCAGTTCGCGCGGATTGCGGCGCGCCGCCTTCGCCAGGCGCAGGGCAATATTGGTCGCGAAGTCACCGTGTTGCGCATCACGGGTACGCTCGACGATGATCTGGGAGGCCTCGGGGGCGGTCGGTAGCACGGCGCCGACAAGCCCGTTCACGGCCTGTAGCAGGAGCTGCTCGAGCTGTGGCTTCAAAGGGGGAAACATCCGCTGCGGTGGAAACCAGCCAGTTTACCGGACCCGTCAGAACAGATCGATGGGATCCACGTCAAGGGCCCAGCGCACGCGATGCGCGCCCGGCAACTCGCCGACCTGCTCCAGCCAATCGTCCAGCAGCCGATGCAGCGCGTTGCGCTCGGGGCTCTCCAGCAGCAGCTGCGAGTGAAAGCGCCCCGCGCGCCGCGCCATCGCGGCGGGAACCGGTCCCAGCAGCTTGACCGCGCGTGGCGCGCCTGCCAGGCGTCGCGCCTCGGTCAGAAATTCCAGCGCGGCCGGCGCGGTGGTCGCCGAGGCCCGCACGACCGCGAGGCGGCTGAAAGGCGGCCACGCGGAGGCCTCGCGTTCGGCCAGCGCGGCGCGTGCGAAGCCGTCGTAGCCCTCGTTGATCAGCACCTGCAGCAGCGGATGTTCGGGATAGGCCGTCTGGATGAGCACCTCACCGGGGCGGCTGCCGCGTCCGGCGCGGCCGGCCACCTGCACGATGGTCTGCGCCAGTCGCTCGGCGGCGCGAAAGTCGGTGCTGAACAGCCCCTGGTCGGCATTGAGCACCACCACCAGCGTCATGTTCTGGAAGTCATGACCCTTGGTGATCATCTGGGTGCCTACCAGGATGCGCGCCGCGCCACTGTTGATGCTGTCCAGCGCCGCGTCCATGTCGCCCTGGCCGCGCACGACGTCCCGGTCGACGCGCACCAGCGGCGCGTGCGGGAACAGTTCGCGCAGACGCTCCTCGACCCGTTCGGTGCCCTGGCCGACCGGGCGCACCTCGAAGCCGCATTGTGGGCATTGCTTCGGCAGGGGCGCATCGGCCCCGCAGTGATGACAGCGCAGCCGGCCCGATCGCTGATGCACGGTCAAGCGTGCGTCGCAATCCGTGCAGGGCGCCACCCAGCCGCAGGCCGTACACAGCAGCGTGGGGGCGTATCCGCGTCGATTCAGGAAAATGAGCACCTGGCCGTGCGCGGCAAGATGCCGCTCGATGGCTTGCACCACCGGAGTCGCAATGCCGGCCGTGACGGCGTGGGCCCGCAGGTCCACGACCGCCAGGCGCGGCGGCTGCGCCTGGCCGGCACGACGCGGCAAGGACAGACGCTGGTAGCGTCCGGTGATGACATTGTGCAGGGTTTCCAGTGAGGGGGTGGCCGAGCCCAGTATCACCGGAACCTGCGCGCGCTGCGCCCGCACCAGCGCCAGATCCCGTGCCGAGTAATGGAAACCACCCTCGTGCTGCTTCAGCGAGGCGTCATGCTCCTCGTCCACGATGATGATGCCCAGCTGCGGTACCGGCGCGAACACGGCTGAGCGCGTACCCACCACGATGCGCGCGGCGCCACTCGCCGCGCCGCGCCAGGCGCTGAGCCGTTCGGTGTCGGTCAGCGCAGAGTGCAGCACTGCCAGCGGAACGTCGAAGCGCTCCTCGAAGCGCCGCACCAGCTGCGGGGTGAGGCCGATTTCCGGAACCAGCACCAGCGCGCGACCCCCGGCGGCCAGTACCTGCTGAATCACCTGCAGGTACACCTCGGTCTTGCCGCTGCCGGTCAGGCCGTGAAGCACGTAGGTTGAAAACTCCCGCAGCGTGGCACCAATGCGGGTCACGGCCTCAAGCTGCTCGGGCGTGAGTGTCGGTGCCGAGCCGCAGGCCCTCGGCGCCGTCGTGGCCGCCGGGTTCGAGAGTGCTGGCGCGGCGACCGTCTCGCACTGCACCCAGCCTTGCTTGAGTAGCGCGGTGGCCGCCGGGCGCCAGCGTGGCAGGTGCTGCGCCAGGGCGTCCTGCCGCACCGGATCGTGCCGGGCCAGAAACTCCAGCACCTGGCGCTGGGCCGGGGAGCGTGCGAGGCGTCCGTCGGCCAGTGCTTCGCCGCCGGAGCGCGTGACCTGCCACAACATCTGCAGCGCGACTGCGCCGGCCCCGGCGCGCAGTGCCTTGGGCAGGGAGCTGGCAATCACCTCGCCGATGGGATGGTGGTAGTAGTCACTGGCCCAGCGCACCAGGGCCAGTAGCGGCGCATCGAGGACCGGCACCGCATCCACAACGGCGGCAATGGGCCTCAGTTTTGCTTCCGGGACGCTCGATTCGCCGGTATTTTCGATGACCACGCCGATCAGGCTGCGACGGCCGAAGGGCACCCGGACGCGGCTGCCCGGAAGAGGTGCCGGGGCGCCTTCTGGGATTCGATAGTCGAATAGGCGGCGCAGGGGCAAGTCCAGGGCAATGCGTGATATATTATTCAAATCAATGGTTTGCGGGATGTCGGCAAATCGCGTCAAATGGGTCAACCGCAGGTCGAGTCCACGCGTTATACCCTGCATGGGTGCCTTTGCTACTCTCGCGCCGCCTTATAACATGCCCGCCACATCGCGCGGCGACACCCTCTTGAACGAGACTGCCGAGGCCAGATCGCGGGCGCTGAACCAGTTTCTGGCGAGCGTCGAGCTGAAGGCCTACAAGATCGCGCAGGCGGGCCTGCGGCACCAGGACGATGCGCTGGATGCAGTGCAGGACGCCATGTTGCAGCTTGCGCGGGCCTATGCCGAGCGGCCGGCCGAGGAGTGGAAACCGCTCTTCTACCGCATCCTGGAGAATCGCATCCGCGACATGCAGCGCCGGCGCACGGTGCGCGGCCGCGTGATGTCGTGGCTGCCGTTCCGCCGTGACGAAGACGCCGAAGATGCCGATCCGATCGCGCAGGCACCCGGCAACGATGTGCCGGCCGTGAGGCGGCTGGAAATCGACGAGGCCATGACGGCGCTGGATGCGGCCCTGGAGACTCTGCCGCACCGGCAGCGCCAGGCCTTCCTGCTGCGTAACCTCGAGGGCCTGGATGTCGCGCAGACGGCGCAGTCCATGGGTTGCTCTGAAGGCAGCGTGAAGACACACTATTTTCGCGCCCTGCAGGCGCTGCGCCAGAAACTTGGAGATTTCGAACTATGAACGCCGGCGAAGCCGAACCGGCGCGAACCACGCTGCTGCAAAGTGGGCTGGAGATACGTTCGCGCGTGGTGCTCGAGGAAGGATTGTCGCGTATCGATGCGCGCACGCGCTCGCGCCTGAACCAGGCGCGGCAGGCCGCGGTGGCGGCCTCAGCCCCCGCTTCGTGGCTGGAGCGTTTCCACCGGGCCTGGTCGCGGCAGGTGCTGATGCCGGCGACGGGAGCGGCGGCCGTTGCCGTGCTGGTCGCGCTGTTCATGATGAGCGGCGGCCATCAGCTGACCGCGTCGGTGACCGACAATCCGGCCACGGCATTTGATGTGCTGGACCTGGTCACGGACGATGACGCAATGAACCTCATGGAGGACAACGACAGCTCCTTCTACGAGTGGGCGGCTGCGCAGGGTGACAGTGGGACGGCGACCTGATGACAGCAAGCGGCGGGCCGCGGCCCGTCCGTGCTTGGGTCTGCCTCGGGCTGCTGCTGGCTGTGCCGTTGCAGCCCCTGCTGCTGCGCGCGGCTGAGCCGCCGGCGAAGGTGGTCGAGCCTGCCGATGAGGATTTGATCGAGTTCTTGGGGTCCGTGGATTCGGACGACGAGGGGTGGAAGCAGTATCTGGCGCGTACGGGTGCGCAGGCGCCAGTGGTCAAGGCGCCGGCGCCGCCGGCTGCCCCGCCGAGCAGCAGCGCCCCGGGAAAAGATGGTGCGAAAGTTGAGCATTAAGCCAGGCCTGGTCGGGGCGCTACTGCTGACAAGTGTGCTGTCGGTGGGCCTGTGCCTGCCGGTCCGTGCGCAGGTCGCCGCGGCGGGCGCGAGCGCGCCGCAGGCCGGCGCACGCACGGTGCCCTGGAATTCCCTGTCGCAGGATCAGCAGCGGCTGCTATCGCGCCTGTCGGGTCAGTGGGAGCAGCTGCCGCCCCAGCGCCAGCAGTCGCTGGCCAGCGGCAGTCAGCGTTGGCTCGGGATGTCGCAGGAGCAACGCAGCGCGGCCCGTCAGCGTTTCAATCAGTTCCAGAAGCTGCCGCCGCAGCGCCGGCAGATGCTGCGGCAGCGCTGGGAAGAGTTTCGCGCGCTGCCCCCCGCACGCCAGCAGGCGGACCGCGAGAATTTCCGCAAGTTCCAAAGCTTCCCGCAGCAGCAGCGCCAGCAGTTGCGCAAGCGCTGGCAGAGCGCGAGCCCGCAACAACGGCAGAACATGGTCCAGCGCGCGCGTGAACGGCGCGCTGCGCGTGCGCCGAAACTGCGCTAGCCATTTAAGCGCAGCGGCCCGCGCGATCAGCCGCGGCCCGTGAATTGTAGGACATCTCCCAGTGACCGGCTGGCATGCAGCGTCGTATCATCGCGGCCTAACCAGGAGACCCCCATGACCCGTTACGTATTGCCCGATCTCGCCTACGACTACGGCGCGCTTGAGCCGCATATCTCCGCCCGCATCATGGAGTTGCATCACAGCAAGCATCACAAAGCCTATGTGGATGGTGCCAACAAGACCCTCGAGCAGCTGGCCGAAGCCCGGCAGAAGGGTGCGCTGGACGGCGCGGGAGTGCTCGAGCGCACGCTGGCCTTTCACATCTCCGGCCATGTCATGCACAGCATTTTCTGGCAGAACCTGAGCCCGAAGGGCGGCGGTACGCCGAGCGGTGAGCTGGGCACGGCCATCAACCGCGACTTCGGCAGCTTCGATTCCTTCAAACTGCAGCTGAACAAAACGGCCGCGACGATTCAGGGGTCGGGCTGGGCGGCGCTGTATCTGGAGCCGCTGACACAGCAGCTGATCATCGGTTCGGTGCATGACCATCAGCAAAGTGTGTTCCAGGGTTCGCTGCCACTGATGGTGGTCGATGCCTGGGAGCACGCGTTCTATCTGCAGTACGTCAACGAGAAGGTGAAGTTCTTCGATGCGTTGTGGAACATCTGGAACTGGGCCGACATCGGTGAGCGCTATGCGGCGGCGAAGAGTGCGAAGCTGAGCCTGAAGGGCGCGGCAGCCTGACGGGCGGTTGCGGACTGTTCGAGTGCTTTGAATACTGGCGGGCCCGCGCCCGCCGGTTTTCACTTTCATGACGATTACATGATGATCACAGGATGAAGCGGCTCAGGTCCTCATCCTTGACGAGATCTCCGAGGTGCCCGTCGACATAGGCGGCATCCACGGTCACAGTGCTGCGCTCGGTGCTGGTCGCATCATAGGAGACGCTCTCCAGCAGCCTCTCCATCACGGTGTGCAGCCGCCGCGCACCGATATTCTCGGTACGTTCATTCACGTGATGCGCGATTTCGGCGAGCCGGCGCACCCCGTCGGCGGCGAAATTCACGGTCACGCCTTCGGTGCCGAGCAGCGCCCGATACTGCGCCGTCAGCGACGCATCGGGCTCGGTGAGAATGCGCACGAAGTCATCGACGGTGAGCGACTTCAGTTCAACGCGGATCGGCAATCGACCCTGCAGTTCCGGAATCAGATCCGACGGCTTGGACAGATGGAACGCACCGGAGGCGATGAACAGTACATGATCGGTCTTCAGCGGGCCGTACTTGGTGGATACGGTGGAGCCTTCGACCAGCGGCAGCAGATCGCGCTGCACGCCTTCGCGTGAAACGTCCGCACCGACGGTTTCGCCACGCCGCGAGACCTTGTCGATTTCATCAATGAACACGATGCCGTTCTGCTCGGCATTGTGCAGGGCCCGCACCTTCAGTTCCTCCTCATTGACCATGCGGCTCGCTTCGTCCTCGATCAGCAGCTTCAACGCTTCTTTCACCTTCACCTTGCGTGGGCGGGTACGCTGACCACCGAGGTTGGCGAACATCGACTGCAGCTACTGCTGCATCTCCTCCATGCCGGGGGGTGCCATGATTTCGACTCCCGCGGCTAGTGCGCGCAATTCGATTTCGATCTCGCGTTCGTCGAGATCCCCCTCACGCAACCGCTTGCGCAGCTTCTGGCGAGTCTCCGCATCGCGCGGCTGGGGCGGCTCGTCGGTGGAGAAACCCATGACACGCGCCTTGGGCAGCAGAGCATCCAGCACGCGCTCTTCGGCGGCATCGGCGGCGCGCTCGCGCACCCGGCCGACCTCCTGCTCGCGGGCCATTTTCATGGCGACATCGGCGAGGTCCTTGACGATGGATTCGACGTCCCGGCCGACATAGCCGACCTCGGTGAACTTGGTCGCCTCAACCTTCACGAACGGCGCATTGACCAGCTTGGCGAGTCGCCGCGCGATTTCGGTCTTGCCGACACCGGTCGGCCCGATCATCAGGATGTTCTTGGGTGTGATCTCGTGGCGCATGGGTTCGGGAATCTGCATCCGCCGCCAGCGGTTGCGCAGCGCGATGGCGACCGCACGCTTCGCGGCCTGCTGGCCGACGATATGCTTGTCCAGTTCTTGCACGATCTGCTGCGGAGTCATGTCCTGCGGAACCATGGCCTGCGTCGTCCCTTCCGAGGGTGCGCCGGTCGCAGCGGGCGCCACGCTTTCGATTGCTGGATTCGCCATTTACTTGATCTCGTCGATGAGCAGATTGCGATTGGTGTAGATGCAGATGTCCGCGGCAATGTTGAGCGAGCGCTCGACGATGCTGCGCGCATCCAGCTCCGAGGACTCCAGCAGGGCCCGGGCCGCGGCCAGGGCGTAGGAGCCGCCGGAACCGATGGCTGCAACCTCATATTCGGGCTCGATGACATCGCCGTTCCCGGAGATCACAAAGATCTTGTCCTTGTCACCCACCAGCAGCAGCGCCTCGAGCCGGCGCAGATAGCGGTCGGAGCGCCAGTCCTTGGCAAGCTCGATGGCGGCGCGGGTGAGGTTGCCGTGCTTCTCGAGCTTGCCCTCGAAGCGCTCGAAGAGGGTGAAGGCATCGGCGGTGCCGCCGGCAAATCCGGCCAGCACTTTGTCGCCGTACAGGCGGCGTACCTTGCGGGCGTTGCCCTTCATGACGGTATTGCCGAGGGTGACCTGACCGTCGCCACCGATGGCGACGGCGCCGTTGCGGCGCACCGCGAGAATGGTTGTTCCGTGGGGATCGAAAGTATTGCTCATGCGTCCTGTCCGGGGTGGGGGTGAGCCTCCTCAGGCGCTACGCCTTCTTGCGTGCGCGCGGGTGGCTAGCGTCGTAAATGCGGGCCAGGTGCTGGAAATCAAGGTGAGTGTAGACCTGGGTGGTCGAGATGTCCGCGTGGCCCAGCAGCTCCTGTACGGCGCGCAATTCCCCACTGGATTCAAGCAGATGCGAGGCAAATGAATGCCGGAACAGGTGCGGATGGACGTGCATGGGCAGCCCCTGCCGCAGCGCCCAGTATTCGACCCGTTTCTGGATGGCGCGCGGGCCGAGTCGGCGCCCGGCGGTGCCGATGAAGACCGCCGGGGTCTCCTCCTTGAGCAGCGCACGGCGCTCCTTGAGCCAGGCGGCCAGCGCGCTCAGGGCCTTGCGGCCCACGGGCAGGACGCGCGTCTTGCTGCCCTTGCCCAGCACCCGCACCGTCCGATCTGCCGAGTTCAAGTCCTGGAGGTTCAAGCCGACCACTTCGGCCAGACGCAGCCCCGAGGAATACAGCAGCTCCATGAGGGCGCGATCGCGGATGGCCAGGCAGTCCTCGGCCGGAATTTCCAGCAGCCGGGCCATCGAATCGGCGTCGAGGGTAACCGGCAGGCGCTTTTGTCCCTTTGGGGCACGCACGTCCAGGGCGCAATTGCGCTTCAGGACCCCCTCGCGGATCAGGAAGTTCAGGAAGCTGCGCACGGCCGACAGGCGGCGCTGGATGCTGCGCGCTGCGAGCCCCGCGGCATGACAGCGCGCCGCGAACAGGCGCACCTGCGTGTGTTCGAGGGCCGACCAGTCCGCGATGCCTTCCTTGCCGCAGAATTTGGCCAGCGCGTTGAGGTCACGCGCGTAGTTGCTGTCGGTGTGGGGGGAAAGCCGCCGTTCCCGGTTCAGGTACTGGCGAAAGCGCGCGAGTTCATCGAGGGCGGCCGGGTTCATGACCGGCCGCCGGCGATCTTACGGGCGCGACAGCACATCCGAAATCAAATCGGCCAAGCGCGCCAGGAAATCGGTGCTCATGCCGGGATGGAAGCGATCCCGGTCGGTGCTGCCGAGGGCGAGCAGGCCCAGTGCGCCATGGTCGCCGAGCGGCACCAGTGCTACCGAGCCGATGTCCGGCGCATCGGCGGCGAACAGGAAGTCACGCTGCGAGTCCCGCGCCTGTCCGCAACGCGGCTTGCCGCTGGTGAACAGGGATTCGAAGGACTTGAGATTGGCGTCATCGGCGCTGACGAGGCGCACGAACCGCTGCGGCATGAGGCTCTCGTCCTGTTGCCCGATCAGCACCAGCACCGAGTGGAAGGAGTCGAAGTCCTCGCGCAGGCTCGCTTCGAGCTGCTCGATGGCGCTTTGTCGCGTTTGCGCACGCAGCAGTCTGCGGGTGAAGCGATGCAGCTTTTCGGCGACCGCATCATTGGCTCGGGCCACCGAGACGAAGTCGGCCAGCTTCTGTTCCAGGCTCGCGTGCCGCTCGCGCAGCACCTCGACCTGGCGTTCGACCAGCGAGATCGTTGAGCTGCCCCGCGCGTGGGGGATTCGCAGTCGCGCCAGCAATGGCAGATGGCTCTCGAAGAACTCCGGATTCTGCTGCAGATACTGGACGACCGCTTCTTCTTCGCTCTGCTGCGGCGGGATTCCCCGAGCCTCTCTTGTGCTCATGTCGCTGCGTCCCTCAAACGTTGGATGTCATGTTCACTGTCGGAAAGTTCGAAATGTCCCTCGAAGGCGACCTGCGCCGGCCCGGTCAACCAGACCGGTTCTCCCGGACCCGCCCAGTCTACGCGCAACTCGCCGCCGCGGACGTGCACTCGCACCTGGCGGTCAAGCAGACCGCGCTGTCGGCCCACGATCACGGCCGCGCACGCCCCGGTGCCGCAGGCCAGGGTCTCTCCGGCGCCACGCTCGTAAACGCGTAGCCGGATGTCGGAGCGGTCCACCACTTCCATGAAACCGACGTTGACCCGGCGCGGGAAGCGACGATGACCCTCGATGACCGGCCCGAGACTGGCGACGGGCGCCGCATCGACCGCGGCGACCTGCAGTACCGCATGCGGATTGCCCAGCGAGACGGCACCGATCTCCACCGTCGTGCTGCCGGCGGTGAGCGCGTAGCGCTCCTGGCGTTCGGCCGCATCGAAGGGCAGCGCCGCAGGCTCGAATGATGGCACACCCATTTCGACGGATACCAGATCGGCAGTGTCGATGCGGGCGCGCACCGCTCCCCCCCGGCTGTCCATCACGAACTCACCGGCTGGCGCGCGGCCTTGGCGGTACAGAAGCGATGCGATGCAGCGCGCACCATTGCCGCATTGCTCCACCTCTTCGCCGTCACTGTTGAAGATCTGGTAGTAGATCGCCGTCGCGGCGCGCCGTGCCGGATGCAGAACCAGCGCCTGGTCAAAACCAATACCGGTATGGCGGTCGGCCAGAGCGCGAAACTGTCCGGATGTCGGCAACGGCGTGCGGCCCGGCGCGTCAAAGACGATGAAGTCGTTACCCACGCCGTGCATCTTCGTGAAGTTGATGCGCATTGCACGGCAGAATACCGCAATCGGCGTAATCTGCGGCACAAATGCCCCTGAATCATACCGTACGCATCATTCCGCACGAGCGCACCATCAGCGCTGCGGAAGACGTGTCCGTGCTCGCCGCAGCCCAGCTGGCGGGTATCCCCCTGCCACACAGCTGTCGTTCGGGCCGCTGCGGGTCGTGCCGGGCGCGACTCCTGAGCGGACGGGTCGAGTACCAGGATGGGTCACCGCCGGGGCTGTCGCCCCAGGAAACACGCGCCGGTTTTGTGCTGCTGTGCCAGGCGCTCGCGCGCAGCGACCTGGTGGTCGAGGCACGGCTCATACAAAGCGCTGCAAATGCCGAGATCAAGATTTTGCCCGCCCGCATCGCCCGTCGCGTGCAACTGTCCCCGGATGTCATGCGGCTGGTACTGCGCCTGCCCAGTGTGGAGAGCATGGAATTTCAGGCCGGGCAGTACCTGGACGTGCTGCTCGAAGGCGGCCGGCGGCGCAGCTATTCGGTGGCCAATGCGCCCAATGGCGGCAGCGAGCTTGAGCTGCATGTGCGGCACCTTGCCGGCGGCGCCTTCAGTGGAGCGCTGTTCGGCACACTGCGCGAGGGCGCGGCGCTGAAGATCGAAGGCCCACTCGGACAGTTCCACTATGAGAGCGGCGCGGAGCCAGTGATCTTCATCGCCGGCGGGACCGGATTCGCGCCCCTGAAGGCCATGCTGGCTCAGGCGCTGCGCGAAGACTCAGCGCGCGACCTGCATTTCTACTGGGGCGCGCGCGATGCCGCGGGTCTGTATGAGGAAGCGCTGCTGCATGACTGGGCCGGCCGCCATCCTCGATTGAAGGTCCATACCGTGCTGTCGCACGCCGCAGCGGCCGCGCCGGCAGGCTCGCACCGCACCGGGTGGGTGCACGAGGCGGTCATTGCCGATCATCCGGACCTTGCACCGGCTGCGATCTATGCGGCCGGACCGCCGGCGATGATCGAGGCCATCCGGCGTACCTTCCCCGCGCGCGGTGCGCGCGCCGCGCAGCTGAATCTTGATCCATTCGACTACGCTGTGGACTCATGAGCCGTACCATCAAGCCATGCGCATTCTGGTCGTAGAGGACAATGATCTGGTGGCCGATGCCATCACCCTGGGGCTGTCTGCCGCAGGTTTCGCCGTGGATCGCAGTAACAGCGCGGAGGCGGCTGACGGTGCGCTTGCGACCGAGCATTTCGACCTGCTGGTGGTGGATGTCGGACTGCCCGGACAGGACGGCCTGTCGCTGGTGCGCCGCCTGCGCAGTCGCGGCGCGACGCAGCCGGTACTCATCCTCACGGCACGCGACACGCTCGCCATCAAGGTCGAGGCGTTGAATCTCGGTGCCGATGATTTTCTGCTCAAGCCGTTCGAACAGGACGAACTCATCGCACGCTGCCGGGCGCTGCTGCGTCGGGCCAACCTCTACGCCGGCGAGCAGGTCAATCTCGGGCGCCTGCGGCTGGATGTCGCTGGTCGGATGCTACGCATCGATGAGACGGCCGTGGACCTGACCGGACGCGAATGGCTGGTGCTCGAGTGTCTCGCGATGAGCGCCGGCCGGGTCGTCTCCAAGGAGCGGCTGCAGCAGGCCATCGCCAGTTTTGATCAGGCACTGACGCCGAATGCCGTGGAGGTCTACGTCTCACGCGTGCGCGCCAAGCTCGGCGACGCCGCCGTCATCCGCACCGTTCGGGGCCTGGGATACCGGTTGGATGATCCGAGCAATTAAATCGGCACCCTCCATCCAGCGCCGGCTGCTGTGGTTCCTGCTGCCACCGCTGGCGGTGCTGATGCTGGCCGGGGTGTACGCCAACTATCGGGCGGCGACCGCCTTCGTGGAGTCAGCCTACGACGAGCGCCTCGGGGATGCCGCCGTGGCATTGGCCGGCAGCCTCAGCAAAGAGGGTCAACGACTGCGGGTTGATCCCGGCGCAGTGCCGACCAGCGCGCATCGCGCCGATCACCTGGTGGACCTGCGCTACGCGATCGTGAGTTCCAGTGGCGAGCTGCTTGCCGGCAGCCGCGACGTGCCGGTGGCAGCGGCCTCGGTCACGGCTAATCCGACTTTCGCCGACGCCGTGGTGGGGGGCGAACGGCTGCGCGTCGCCAGCTACCGCGTCAACATCGCCCGGGACGTGGCGACCATCAGCGTGGCGGAGTCGGCCGCACAACGCGCCGTCCCGGGGCGCTTCATTCTCACCAGTACCTGGCTGATGGACTTCATCCAGCTGGATGTGACATTGCTCATCGTATGGCTCGGGGTGCACTTTGGCCTGAAGCCGCTGCTGTCGCTGCGCCGTCAGATCGAAGCCGGTTCGCCGCGCGAACTGACGCACCTGGATGCGACGACGGTGCCGGGGGAGGTCAAACCGCTGGTCGAGGCCCTGAATCTGCTGTTCGATGTGCTGGCGGAGGCGGCCCGGTCCCAGCGCCGCTTCGTGGCGGACACCGCGCACCAGCTGCGCACTCCCATCACCGGCCTGTTGGGCAATCTCGAATTGCTGATGAAGGAACCGGCGGCCGTCTCGCTGCGGCCGCGACTGCAGGCGCTGCACGCCGGCATGGAGAACCTGGCGCGCTCGGCGAACCAGCTGCTGGCGCTGGCGCGCGCCGATCCGTCAACCAGCTTCGCCGAACAGTTCGACAGCGTCGATCTTCAGGCCCTGGCGGGCCGCATCGTGGAAATCAACGTGGACCGCGCCTTGAACGCAGGACTGGATTTGGGCGTCGAGGCCGCCGCGGTGGCGATCCGGGGCAATGTGCGGTTGCTGGAGGATCTGCTGGGTAACCTGGTCGACAATGCCATCCATTACACCCCGCGTGATGGCCATGTGACGGTGCGTGCGGGGTTGCGTGATGGCCGCCCGTACCTGGAGGTCGAAGACGATGGGCCCGGCATCGCGGAGGATCAGCGCGGCCGGGTGCGCGAGCGCTTTTACCGTATTCCCGGGTCGACGGGGCATGGTTGTGGCCTGGGGCTGGCGATCGTGTCCGAGATTGCCGAGGCGCATGGCGCCCAGTTCATCCTCGAATCCGGCACCGGCGGCAAAGGCACGCGGGCCCGGGTGCTCTTCAGGTCCCCGCTAGTGTGACGCGGTTATCAGTTTGAGAGTCTGACGGTCGGCATCGGCCCCGGATCCGCTCTCGTCAGATTCATGCAAGCTTTGCTGCTTACTGTCCCGGCCATGTGCAAAGTTTCCCCACCCGTATCCGTGCGCCATGCGCCGCTGGGCCGCATGACCGGCGTCACCCTCGTCGAGCTTTTGGTCGTCCTGACCATCGCGGGGATCCTGCTGGGGATCGGTGCCAGCTCTTATAAGAACCTGACGACCTCCTACCGCATCTCCGGGGAGATCAACGGCCTGCTCGGCGACATGCAGTACGCCCGCTCCGAAGCCATCAAGCAGGGGCAGAACGTCGTGATCTGCGTGGCCAATGCCGCCGGCAGCGACTGCCTGCCCAACGACACCAACTGGCAGAAGGGCTGGATCGTGTTCGTGGATACGAACAACACCAAGACCACCGGCGGCAATGCGACGCTGGTGCTGCGCGCGCAGCCGGCGTTCACCGGCGCCGGCACCGGCAGCAGCGATACGCTGACGGACTCGGTGACGAGCAATGTCTCGTTTGATCGCGAAGGCCTGGCGCTGGGGCTGCTCACCACCATGAGTGGGGCCGGCGGGGCCATCATTGCGCTGCACGATGCGACCAGCAACGCCACGCGCACGCGCTGCCTGCAGGTCACCAACATCGGCAATATTTCCGTGCAGCAGCCCTCCACTCTCGCGGGGTGTACATGAAGGCTCCATCCAGATCCGCAGTGATGCCGGCGCGCCTGCGGGGTTTCAGCCTGATCGAGGTGATGGTCGCTCTGATCATCATCGCGGTCGGCATGCTGGGCATCGCGAAGATGCAGGCACTGGCCCTGTCGACCACCGAATCCTCCGGTGTGCGTTCACTGGTCGCCATCGAAGCCGCCAGTCTTGCCGCCTCGATGCATGCCAACCGTGACTTCTGGGTCGCAGGCCCGCCGCCGGCGAATTTCACGGTCAGCGTCCAGACCACGGGCCCCCGTACCGTCACGACCAACGTCACGGATGCCACCAATGTGCTGACGGCCACGCCCGACTGCGTGTCGGCGGTGTGTACGCCGGCCAACCTCGCTGCCTATGACGTGCAGGCATGGGCTACCTCGCTGGGCCAGATCGTCCCGGCAGCCCTGGCCAGCGTCACCTGCGATCTGACCACGCCGCCCATGAACTGCACCATCCAGATTACGTGGCAGGAAAATGTGACCAGCACCAGCAACACGACGGCCGCGGCAACCAGTTCCGGCGCCAACCTGCTCAATTCCCCGCAGTACACCCTGTACGTGGAGCCCTAAGCGATGTTGCGCACTCTTCAAACGGCGAGGATTCGCACCGGGCAGCGCGGCTTCAGCCTGATCGAGCTGATGATCGCCGTTCTGATTGCATTGTTCCTGCTTGGCGGCCTGGTAACCCTGGTCATCGGCACGCGCCGCAGCGGCGCCACCCAGACGGCGCTGTCGCAGCTGCAGGACAACCAGCGCATTGCGATGACGATGATCACCAATATCATCCAGAAGGCCGGTTATTTTCCGGATCCGGTACACCAGCAGCTCAGCAGCTTTCCGCTTGAGACCATCGGTAGCGTGAACCTGGCCATCGGTCAGGCCCTGGGTGGTACCTCCAGCGCCATGCCCCCGGGTGACACTTTTGCGGCGCGCTTCTTCGCGCCCCAGAACGACACCAATCTTTCAATCATCAATTGCGCCGGCCAGAGCAACGGGTCAGGCCCGAGTGGAATCTGGTACACCAACCTGTTCGCGGTCGGCCTGGTCAACGGTACCTCCTGGTTGCAGTGTCAGACCCAGACCAGCGGCGGCGGCACGGTGCTGGTCGTCAACCTCATCCCGAATGTCAC
>DASYER010000018.1:0-6900 GCA_036498905.1 Steroidobacteraceae bacterium
TTGGCACTCAGAATTGCGTCTCCCGTCCAATCATTCCGGGCTTTCTGTACCTGTGGCCGATGCGATTCCTTAGCGGCCTCATCCCAGTCACCACGCCGGATCGCCGCCAGCATCATCGGGAATCCGAGATGGCCGGTATTCCACACGATGTCCCGAGCGGCGTCCATCACTCCAGCCGGCCAACTGCGCCAGTCGGTCACGTAGCGGTCCAGTTTGCGCTCTGCCTCGGCAACGTCCGCGGTCTTCAGTGCGTCGATCTTCGCGTCAGTCAGGCGGCAGACCGTCAGTGGCGCGTAGAGGTGCAGGGACTGGCCTGTGAGAGCGCAACGGATTGTGCTCCACTCTGCCCGCGCTCGTTCGTCGCCGAAGATTTCCACGGCATCATCGGGCGTCTCGACGGCATGGCCTTCACCAACGGTCGGTTTACCGCCGCCGTCCGGATAAAGGAAGGCCGTGTGGCCTTCCAGTTCCGGTAGCATTTCGAGCCACGTTTTAAGCATCAGTTCCTCCGGTTAGAACGGCAGCGCAATGCCGATCTCGATCACGGTTCCAGTGCCGCCCGTGGAGGTCTTGAGTAGTCGCCCGCCCGCCACGATGTTCAGGTGTCGGGCTTTTTCGCCGAAGTCCCACGTCGCGAGGCCGCCACCGGAGAACGCCGAGCCGAGCGCTTCCGCGCTTGCGGATGCCCCACCGTCGCCGAGGCCGATCAGGTGCAGACGACCGCCGAACGAGAACTGCGGAACCAGATGCGTCATGTCATAGCCGATGCCCGTACGGCCGGAATACTGGAAAGTGAGTGGCGCCCGAGACGCCATGGATACGTCGTAAGTGGTGATCGAATACAGGCCAGCGCCGATTGACTTGCCGAAGGATGCCCAGCCGTTCGAATGGGCGCCGTCGAACGCGAAGCCAGCGGCGAGAAAGTTGTTCGGCTGATCCGGAGTTTGCGCAATGCCGGAGAATGCGAGGCAGAACGCGAGAACGAAGAGTACAGAGACACGAGTGATTACACGTTTCATTGGTGATTTCCTTTTTGAGTTGGACTACTCGACAACTTCGATGGGTTGGACTACTTCAGCTTCGCGAGAACGATGGTGAACAGCGTGGCGGCTGCGATGTCCGCTTGCGGGACATGAAACAGCCACGCGATTGCACACGCCGCCAGCATGAAGCAGAGAATCGCGAAATGGCCGTTGGGATCGTTGAACAGCCAGTGGATGAAATCCTGCATGTGGCTCCTTTCTACTGCCGAGGCGCGAGTGACAGCCTGTCCACGAACGCGACCAGTCTTGCCAGTGAATCGTTCGTGTGTGCGTACTGCCAGCGCCAGGCTGCGAGCTCTTCACGCCACGCGGCCGATTCTGCGGCAAGCGTGGATTCCAGCCGGTTGAGCGAACCTGCCATGATGCTCACAGCATCGGCTAGATCGCGACCGAGTTCCTGTGAGACATTCTGCGCGGCGTCGCTTACCTTATCGCCGACGTGTTCGGCGGCGTCGGCTACCGTCTTTGCGGCGCTCAGTCCTGCGTCTTTTCCTATCCCGTCAAGCATTAATTTTCCTTTCAGAAGATGTTGGATTGCGACATGGCCGTGCTCGTGACCACCGCCGAAACCGTGATGAAGGTACTGGATGGTTCCTGCGAAGCGTAATCGTCCGCCGCCCAATCAGCCGATGGGTTGGTCCCGAGGATGTACACTTCTGCAACGGAGCCGGGGAAAAATCGCGTAGCGGTAAACCCAGTGCCGATGGTAGTCGTGTTGGCCGCGAATGCTGTTTGACAGGAACTGCCACTGTAGCTCCCCGCAGCGGAGCCGTTGATGTAGTACGTGCAATGGGCCGTGCCGTCCTGGATAAACGCCACGCGGGTCCAGGTGTTTGTGCTGATGGCGACAGTGGAGCGGGAATCATCTGCCGCGTTCGTCCTGGTGACGTAGGGCTTGCCTGCGGTATCCACGCGAAACCCCAGTGACCCATTGCCGCCACCGAGGAAGGATGTATCGGAAGCAATACTTGTCGGATTGATCCACGCGAAGATAGAGAACGGCTGCGAGAACGTCAGGCCCGTGAACGAAAGATATTGGTTCGTGCCGTTGAAAGTGGCCGCGCCGCCAACTGGACTGGCGCTTGCCGTGGGTGTGCTGTGGAGCGTTCCGCTGTCCGCGTTGCTCGTTGACTCCGGGCTGGGGGAGGCCAGTGTGCTTCCGTTTGGCGTGTGCCAGACACGGGCCGCACTAGCGCTGCCCCAGAGGGTCGTAGGATCGCTTTGGTCCGTTGTGATTGCGGAATTCCCGATACCGAGGTAGTAAGTTCCGTTCGTCGTGCCCAGATAGAAAAGCTGTACGAGGCTCGCGCTCCAGATGGCGCGCTCGAATGGAACCTTGCCGGATATATCGCAGGCCGGATCGGTGCTGATGATGATGTCATAGCCAGAGGTGCTTGTGACGAGCCCGCTGGGAGCCTGTGCAAACTGCCCCATAATAGCGGCCATCTGCGCATTGTTGGCCGTAGACAAGGTAATCGGGAAGTTCGTCGTTCCGAGCCCGTTGCCCTGCAACTTGTAGCAGGCCGACCAGCCGCCGAACAGGGGCGACGCGACGAGAAGCAGCGCTAGCAGTCGCCTCATCGTTGGCACCCCAGAGTGAATTCGACGTGCGTGGATGCCGACGCGAATAGGTTGATGCCCAGCGTGTCGTATGCCGCGATGGCCGTGCTGTTCAGATCCGTCAATGTCGTTGAATGAATCCGCGTTCCGGTCGCGAGTGAGAAGCCGGAAGTGCTGAGCGTGTTGCTCACGGTCGGCAGTGCCGTGCCTCCGTCCGCTACTCGCCAGAGCTTGATCGTCGCGGTCGAGTCGCCGGTAATCACCCAATCCGTGATCGCGCAGGCGTATGGAATCGTGAGGTAGAGAGTTGCGCCTGCGGTCGCATCGGAACCCCTGAACATGACCGAGAATCCGCCCGTGCGGTTTGCCGTCGGGAGTTGCGCCGCTGTGGCCGTGCCGCTGATGTCCGTGAATGCGGGTTGCGCCTGCCCGACAACGCCAGCCGTGCTGATCGAGGTCAGGAATTGATGCGATGCGGATGCCTTCGATTGCACCCCGCCGAGAGCGGAAGCGCCGGGATTCGGTAAGTCTACTGCTGCGACTGCCGCGCATGTTCCACGGGCCGAAGAGTCGATCGAGCGGACAAATTGATTCGTGCATGTCGCGCCCGGTGTGTTGCCGTTAACCTTCGCCACCGTGACCGCGTTACTGCCGCTAGTGGTGGCATCGCCTGATAGTTCAGAAGCCGTGGGAGTCGTGCCATCGCGAAGGATGCCGGTGCCAGCCGAAGCGCTGTTCAAGCCGCCTTGGGCGCGCGGAAGCCCTGCCGCCAAATGCGTGGCCGTGACCTGATAGGACGTATTCACATCCACGCCTGTATGCGCGATACTCGTATCGGTCATTGTGCTGGTGATCGTTACGCAGTTGAGGACCCCTGCCGTTGAGAGCGCGGTGAGCACCTGATTCGCGCAGGTGATGGACTTCGCACCGCCGAGTGTGGACGCGCTTGGGGCAACAGGCGTGCGTGCATCCGACAGCCGCGAATCGTCGCCCGCTGCGACCGTGCCAGTGGACGTGCCGACGTTGAGCAAAGCAGCACCTTCAAGGCCGAGATTCGTGCGGGCTGTTGATGCGCTGGCGAGATCCGAAAGGTTATTGGCGGCGTTCAGGGGCGTAAAGCCGAGCGCGGCCTGTTTCGTGTCGAGCGCCGATTGCAGGTCGGTTTGATCGGAAAGCGTTCCGGTAACCGCTCCCCAGACCGCATCTGCCACGCCACCGCAGCCGCCCCAGACCGAAACGCCCGACACCTTGACAACGCACTGACCGTCAGATCCGCCTTCTATCTGCGAGGCGGAAATGTGCGTGTCGGGCGTGACAGTCCCGCTGCCCTCGATGTCCGGGATCGTGTACGGGCCGCCAGTGCTCGGCACGGTCCACACGGGAGCGATCGTGAGGTCGCTATTGGCCCGCCCCGTCGTCGGGTCGAGTGAGCGCTGCCGGATACTGTAGTTTCCGCCAGCCACGCACCTGTCAAGTTTCCCGTCCGTGATAGTCAATGTCTGCTGATTGCCACGGGCCGACGAATCGTTGTATGTGCGCGTGAGCGTGACTTGCCCGTTATAGGGAACCCCAGTTACGGCATCGTAAAGAATGTGGGAATCGTCATGCTGAATCTCCACGAACCCAGACGGGCAGGTGAGGGCGAAGGCGCGCGACGCCAACAGAGCGGCGATAAATACAAGTTTTTTCATATAGGAACCCTAGATCAGGACATGATTCCGTTGGCGACAAGCGCCGAACGGATATTGCCGAGGAGTGTCACGAGCGCATTGAAATCGGCCGACGAAGCGAACCCGTACGGCGTCGTATTTGTTGGTGTCGGCGTGACTGCCCCGCCAGATGCCGCGGCGGTCTGCGGGGTTGTCCCGTTCGCGCCGAAAGCGCCAGTCGTTTTCAGGGTTCCGGATACCTTGGCGTTGCCATTCACCTGAACCGGCGTTGTGCCATCGTCGGTATCGCCGTGCAGCATAATGCGAGAATTTGCGTTCGCCTCGCCGATGACGATAGGCTTTTCGGTGCCGGCGTTTGAATCAAACGCATTTATGAACAGATAGTCATTGGTCGGGTGGAATCCGAACTCACCGTACTTCCCCGAGTTGTAGCGGAAGCTCTGGAACCCGTTGTACACCTGGAAAGCGCCAGAAGCGAGCATCAGCAAAAACGGGTGGTTGGATGTACTAACGTCCTGCACCTGAAGCAGTACCGTGCTGCCCTGCGACGACGCCTTACGCATGAATATCTGTGTGCCGCCAGTCGGACTCGCGTCAAGAGACAGGGACGGTGCCGCGAGTGGCGACGAAACGCCGGAGACCGGAAAACTCAACGTCGCGCGCTGTGCGTCCCAGATATGCTGGAACTTAAATTGAGGCTCCTGAAAGGCCGGCCCCTCGTTGAAGTTACCGGAAATACTGGAGCCGAATGCGGACGCCCCGAACTGCACGCCGATCTGTTCGACAAATTTCCCGCCTGATGTATATGCGGAAAATGCCGTCGTGTCTTCGTTCACCGTGAATGTCGTAGCTTCCGCTATCCACCCCTCGGTCCCATTGTTTGGAACACCTGTAAACGCAGAGAAGGCGGAAGAATCGATATTGACGGTGCAAGTATTTGTGCCCGTCACGGTGACGGTCCCGGCAAGCCCGCGAATCTGCGTCATCCCACCCACGTCTCGCGTGAAGCCCACTGTCTGCCCGGTTGTTAAGCCGTGAGGGAGTGACGTAGTGACGGCGGCTGGATTCGCTTGAGTGATGGCGGAAATAGGCGCGCCGGTCACCGTAACGACCTTGCCGGCCGCACCGTTGATCTCGGTCATCCCGACCACCGCCGTGAATCCAATCGCGCTGCCGGTTCGCAGTCCGTGCCACGCCGATGCGGTGACGACAGCCGGGAATGCTCGCGTGATATTGCTGATCGACACGAAGGCTTGTACGGCGTTCGCCTCAGTGTAGGCGCGGGAAATCTGGTTATACGTCCAATTGCAGAGCACCCCTGGGCCAGTGTTCCCCTCGCAATCGACCATCAGCGTATTGCCGGAACTTCCGCTCTGGATCTCCACCCCAGCGCCACCGTTGCCGACTGAAACAATAATGCCCCTGGACTCATTCGAGTTGAAGTGCCCGCCTGGATCTCCCATATAGACGCCGCTTTTGCCATTTGCAACGCACACGACATCCCACTTCACGCCGTTACCCTGACCGAACAGGATGCCGTACCCGCCATGGTTGGCGACGTAGACGCGGTGAAGTTCGCCCATACTGGCGTTGTTCGTGGCATCGCCAACCCAGATCCCATCGGTTGTATCCCCGCCAGTCTTGCCGATTACCGACAGGTCGCGAAGATGGATATCAACGCCCCCAAACCGCAACGCCACCACATCGGCCAACTTTTTGAAACCGCACTTCGGCGTGCTGAGTTCGGACATTCCGACGCCGCGAATACATGCGTATGCGGGAATGAGAATCGTGGATGAGATGCCGCAAAGGCCGGGAATCAGCAGATCCCGCTTGAGAATGACAGCCGCTGCAATAGCGGCATTCACCGCAGCAGTGTCATCGGTCGCCCCGTCGCATACAGCGCCGAACATCTTGACGGAGAGGTGGTCTCCCATGAAATCAGAAATAGGCTGAGATGCGTTTGTCATGTTTTTAGTACGGGATCAATTCGCTATCTGCGGTTACAGTTGATACGCCAGATGGAACCAGAAACACTTCCTGCCATGGCGCGTAAGCCAGAACCGATATCCGTCCGTTCGCGTCTTCACTGGCGACCTGAACGAGATACGTACCGGCCCCTGCCGTCGGCACCGTAACGCGCGCGACTACCTTCATCGCGGTGATACCGGCGCTTCCGACTGCGCTGTTTTGGAACGGAGCCGTGTCCGCCGGCTGCATGGCCGGAGTTCCTTCGAGAACCACAAACACGCTTGTGGGATCCGGTGTTGTGGACCACGTTCCGTCGATGGTAAGTGTCGTCGAGGTATTCCCGATAATACTGGCCTTCTGGCCCTTGCCTTTACCTGCGATGATCCAGACAATGCTCCCCTTTTCGGCATCGACCGCGAGCCCAGAAGGTCCGAGCGGATTGACGAACATCGAATCACCAATTGTGTTCGAGCTCGCGATATTCGCATACGCGCGCATCGTGAACACGTCGCCAACGGCAACGGGCGGGCTCACGGAGCCGATCCCGGTGAGCGTATTCGGGACCGTAATCACGCCAGCGCCGTCGTTAGACGAAACGGACATGTGCAGGCCACCGCCAATGGTCAACCCATCAAGAATTCCGCCGCTGTGGGCCG
>DASYER010000019.1:0-1823 GCA_036498905.1 Steroidobacteraceae bacterium
CGTAACCGTTCACACCCCGGCGAGGAGTGACGGCGCGGGTTGACCGGCGAAGTGGGCCTGCATGGCGGCGGTGAGGTATACGAAGCTGTTGCGAGATTGGCGGTGACAGGTTTCGACGACCGTCAGGATCGTCTCCACGAACCGGCTGCCCCGGGCGCTTTGCGTGCCAAACGACAGCTTTCGCCAGATGACCGCAGGGCGCAAGGCACGCTCGCTGACATTGTTGGTTGGCTCGACCCCTTCGACGTCCAGGAACGTCCACAGCCAGTCGCGATGATCGTACAGCGGGTTGCACATCCCGACCAGTTTCGCGTTGCCGCTGAACGCGCCGCGCAGCAGCAAGGCGTCGACCTCCTCGCGGATCGGTCGCATCAAACGCAACATGCCCGTGCGGGTGATCGTCCCGTCGCGATAGCGGGCCCAATGGCGAAACAACTGGCGCGTCGGTCGCATCAGATCACGTCCCAGCTGTTTCACCTGGTGGTCCGGATGATCGATGAGCGCCTGAAAATCCCGCTTCAGATGCGCCCAGCACCACTGGGGCCGGCCGACTTTCCAGTACATCTTCGCCCGGTCACAATTCACCACGCCGTCGAACGCATCCGTGAGCAGGTCCTGCAGGACCGTGGCGGCGCGCGTGGTCCGCAGCGCAAAGACCGTATACGTGCTGGCGACGAACGTCCACAGCCACGCTTTGCTCCGGGCTTCCTTGGTCGGCGATTCGTCGATGCCCAGCACGGGTTCGGCCGGCAACTGCCTGGCCAATTCTTCGTAGGGGGGAGTGATGGCGGCGGTCGCCTGATCTTGCAGTTTGACCACCCAGCCCGGCGAACAGGGTTGATTCAGGACTTGTTCCAGGAACAAGGCGACCCGCCGCTTGCTTTGTTTGAAGCAGCCCATGAGCAACGCCGTCAGGGCCACCAGCCGCGGCCCGGCCTGACTTGGCGGCACGCCCGGCGGAAGCGCGGCACAGGTCGTCTCGCCGCAGCATCGGCAGGCGAGACGGTGCCGTTGATACTCGGTGACGTGCGGCTTGATCTCGGGCAGTTCCCACACTTGGTGCCGCAACGGCTCTCGATCATCGCCCAACAACTTCGTACCGCAGCGGCGGCACTCGGTGGGCTTGAGAATTTCGACGTGGTCACAATCGTCGCTGGGGATCAACGACCGCTCGTGTTTCGGGTGGCCCGGCTGCCCACCACGCTTCTTCTTCGACTTTGGTTTGGGCGGGGCGGACTTGGCATGCGGATGCTGCGTGCTCGGCGGCAGCGATGAGTTCTGCGGGGACTTGTTCAGCTTGGCTTCAAGTTCGGCGATGCGACGCTCGTAATACTCAATGACGAATCGAAGCAAAGCCTGAACATCACGCGGCAAAGCGGTCAGCTGCTCCGGAGTAATCGGTGGCTGAGACGAAGACATGTCCCAAGCCTACGCGATGCATACCCCTGCTAGCGAAGAGCAGAATTCAAGAATTCCCCCGTGAACGATTACCCGATGTGATCCTGCTAGACATTTCCATGCCGCACATGGACGGATATGAGGTGTGTCGCCGCGTACGAAGCGATCCACGGCTGGAAAGAACACCGATCGTCGCCGTGACGGCATTCAGTGATGACAGGCACAGGCAAAGGGCCGCCGCTGCGGGCATTGATCGTCAGTTGACGAAACCTTGCGACTTCAAGGAACTGACAGCCGTGCTGGGAGGCCTTACGAGCGGTAAGGCGCAACTGAACTAACAGTCCGGCCGCCGCTAGATGCCGTTTTGTCGTCGCCGAGCTTGCTCTGCAGCGTCATGCGCTCGCGTATCAGAGCGTCTGCCTGAG
>DASYER010000020.1:0-3179 GCA_036498905.1 Steroidobacteraceae bacterium
CGCTAGTCGACAGATTCCGCAGTACCGGCGTCCTGGTTGGAGGTATTCTCACGCTACTCGCACTGGCCTTGCTCAGTGTGCCGGCCGCGATGCGATTGGGACCGATCGGATATCTGTCGTTCGCCCTCTGGGGCGCAATGGGTTGGTCGTGCCACGCCTCGCAGCAGAACCGGCTGCTCGAACTCGCTCCGGAGCAGGCAAGTTCCGCGATCGCGTTGAACAACTCGTGCAATTATCTCGGCAGCGCGGCGGGTGCGATGTTCGGCGGCGTGCTAATCGCGTTCGGCATGAACGCCGCGAATTTACCTTACCTGGCTGCGCTGGCGGTACTCGTCGCGTTGAGCATTCATGTCCTGTCGCAGTGGCAGGTGTCCGGCGCTCGCCAAGGTTTGTGATGGCGGCTGAACTCGCATCCGCATGACTGTCACGCGCGATATTGCTAGTGCGGGCGGGCGTACTCGCCGCGCCTCGGGTGGCATACCTGCGAGAACTCGCCGGAGCCACCAGAAGATCCCTCTGCGGACCCGAGCCCTGCCTGACTCACCCAATGGATGCCCTACTTCCCCACGATCAAGGCGATCCAGCCGACTGAACCTCGATGTTGTCCAGACCTTTCGTTTTATAGATCAGGTAAGACATCCCCCACGCAACAACAAAGACGCCAATGATAAAGAATCCCAGATTATTGAAGTTGCGATTGAGAGTACCGATTACGCTCCAGAATGCGCCTGTATCTCCAAGCCCGAACTTGTCCTGGATCAGCCCCAGCGTCTCAATGCCACCAATCAGAAGAGCGACAATGACCGACACGAGCGTAATGGTGAGATTGTAGTAAAGCTTGCGGATTGGCCGGACGAAGGCCCATTCGTAGGCGCTCAACATCAGGATGCCATCTGTTGTGTCAACCAGAGACATGCCTGCCGCGAAAAGCGCAGGGAATACGAGAATGGTCCAGATCGACAACCCCTGAGAAGCCTGCGTGGCCGATATTCCGAGCAGGCTGACCTCCGTTGCCGTATCAAACCCGAGTCCGAACAGAAAACCCAGCGGGAGCATCCAGAGCGGGTTCGAAACCAGTCGGAAAAGCGGTCGAAATAGCCGCGATATCGGGCCTCTATTGCTGAGCAGAATGTCCAGATCTTTTTCTATGTAGGGCAGACCTCTTCGCACACGGCTGAATGCTTTCCAGACGCCACGCAAGATGATGATGTTCATCGCAGCGATCACGAAAAGAAACAGCGCGGATATCGACGTCGACACAATCCCACCGATACCCTTCCATGACTCGACGTTGTGCTGCAATACCGAAGCCGTGACAGCGACTATGGCAGCCACCAGAATGACGACGGCCGAATGACCAAGAGCAAAGAAGAGCCCTACGCTAACCGGCCGTTTGCCATCCTGCATCAACTTGCGGGTAACGTTGTCGATTGCGGCGATGTGGTCGGCATCGACGGCATGCCGCAAACCGAAGCCCCATGCAATCAGTCCAGTGCTAAGAAGCAGAATTTGAGCATGGAAGGCAATGAACGCCCAAACCCACGCTCCTACATTGAAGCACGCCAACACCGTATAGATGACGATGATGCGAGCGCGCAAGCTTCGCGTGCCGCTGCCAGGTATTGATGGATTCTTTGCCAAAAAAATTCTCCACTTCCGTTCGCTTCGACGCACGAATCATTGCATAGCTTCGCCGGGTCTTCGCGTGGACTCAAGGGAACGATTGCCGGTTTCAAGCACTCTGTACGTTCGCTCCATACGCAAATCTCACGATCAATCGCGCCAGCAGCCCCCCAACAATCTGAGCAGGTACAAATAGCACAACGGTGCCCAATGCAACCTTGATCGGACCTGTCGCGAAGATTGCGCCGACTACGAGTGCTGGATTGGCGTACGAAGAAGGCAAGAACATGATCATACCGACTAGCCAGGCGCCAACGGCAAAAGGACCGGCTTCACTTCGCTTTGCTCGTGAAGAGCCGAAGACGATGACCATCAATCCTACCGTCGCAACCAATTCACTGCCCGCCGAAGCCCACCCTGCCGGAGCGGCCGAGCCAACCGGAATCGCAAATATATACCGCGCCAACATTGCGCCGGCAATCGCGCCAATCATCTGTCCAACGACATAAGCGATCGTGCAACGAAGCGACCGTTCGCCGCCGATCCACTGCCCCGCTGTAATGATCGGATTGAAATGGCCGCCCGAAACCGCGCCAAACGCGATAATCAGGCCGACGAGCGCGCCCCCGATCGCCAATGCCTGCAGCAGGAGTGATGCCGCATTCGGAGCGCCGATGCTTGCAGCGACAACTCCCGACCCCGTCGCTGCAAGCATCAACATCAACGTTCCAATCGCTTCTGTTCCTGCGCGGCGCAGCAGCCCACAATTGGGATCTCGCTCGAAGAAGCAGATGTCCGACTGTGTCGAAGCCGTCATAGGCCGGCGCGCTCGGCCTTCGTCGCATCGTCATGCCACCGCTGCTGCACCTCGTCCATTTTCACTGCAAGCTGTGACGGAACCAGGATGCCCTTTGCGAACAGGATGTTCGAGAAGGCCACTAGCCAACGCTGGTAATAGGACAGATTGTTGATCATCTCGCTGCCGAGAGCCTCGACGCCGCGGCGCTTTTCCTCGGTATTGATGATCTTATGAAAGTCCAGTACATCCGCCAGTGCATGGCAGCGCTTTTCCCACGGAAGCAGCGTGTGATCAGTGATCTGCACCGGGCCCGCGGTCAAGCCGCCGAGATCATTAGGAATACGATTGACGAGGTTCTCGGACTGACTCATTTCTTTGTTGGCGGTCATTACGCTTTCTCCTGAGTGACGCGCGGATGTACGACACCAATCATCGCATCCCGTGTTACGAGCGCGGCCAGTTGCTCTTCGGTGTATCCATCGGTTCCGTCCGGTCGCCTCGGAATCACCAGATAACGAACCACGGCGGTGGAGTCATGGACTTGCACCTGAACATCATCGGGCACCACAGTGCCAAATTCCGCGAGCACGGCACGCGGTTCAATGACCGCTCGAGCACGGTAGTTACGCGACTTGTACCAGTCCGGTGGAAGCCCGAGAATGGGGCGCGGATAGCAACTGCACAGCGTGCAGACGATCAGGTTGTGCACCTTGTCGGTATTTTCGAGGACGATCAGATCCGTGTCGTCGTAGAAATT
>DASYER010000021.1:0-54387 GCA_036498905.1 Steroidobacteraceae bacterium
CAACGGCGAGCACCACGGTCAGGGCTTCAACGAATTCCACCAGCGATGCCAGGAATGAGGCGAGGAACGTCGGAATTGCATGCGCATCATTGATCATTCCGATTCCTATCAATCGTGCTGCTCAGACATGCGCCAAGGTTACCCGTGTTCTTCGGGTTGTCACATGGCCGGTCTACTTTGCATGGGAGAGTAACCGACCGTTTCTACCGGTAAAGAAAGAAGGAGCGCAATTGTGAAACGACAACTCGCGACAATCGGCTTGGGTGTGCTCATGCTGGGAGGCACGTTCAGCGCGTCCGCGGATAACGAGCTTTCAGAAACAGGACGTCAGGTCAGGCATGTGCTGCTGATCAGCGTAGATGGTTTGCATGCGTTGGACCTGTCGAACTATGTGGCCGCCCACCCGGGCTCCACGCTTGCGGCACTGAGCCAGCATGGCGTGACCTATACGAACAATGCGACCACGACACCGTCGGATTCGTTTCCGGGCCTGGCGTCCCTGGTCACCGGAGGCTCCGCGGTGACGGCCGGTTTCTGGTACGACGATACTTACAATCGCGCCCTGTCGCCGCCGCGGCTGACTGACGGATTGGGTAATCCGGGCGGCGCCTGTCCCGGCACCGTGGGCACCAATGTGGCCTGGGATGAGGCGATTGACATTGATATGACGCGTCTGGATGCCGGCGGCGGTGTGAATCCCACGTACCTGGTCCGTGATCCGCAAAACGGTTGCCAGACGGTGATGCCACACCAGTACCTGCGCGTGAATACGATTTTCGAGGTGGTGAAGTCACATGGCGGACTGACCGCCTGGACCGACAAGCATCCTTCGTATGAATGGACCAATGGTCCCAGCGGCCGCGGCGTCGATGACTTCTACGGCCCGGAAATCAACTCGATTCCAGTGCCGCTGCCCCAGTTCGCCGGCTGCGCCACCGTGCCGTTCGTGGACGCAACGCCCGATGACGGCTGGACCAACAGCTTCGCCGACATCCGCTGTTACGACCTGCTGCACGTGCAGGCCGTCATCAACCAGATCGACGGCTTCAACCATGATCGCAGCCACCGCGTCGGTGTCCCGACCGTCTTCGGCACAAACTTCCAGGCGGTCAGCGTCGGCGAGAAGCTCGCGGTCGATCCGGTCACGGGCGCGAAGGGCGGCTACGCGGATGTCAGCGGCACCCCCAACGCCGGACTGGCAAGTGAACTTGACTTCGTGGATCAGTCGTTAGGCAAAATCGTCAACGAGTTGAAAGCCCAGCGCCTGTATGACTCGACCCTGATCGTCATCAGCGCCAAGCATGGTCAATCGCCCATCGATGGCAGCAAGCGCCATGGCATCGGCGGCGGCCAACCCGCCGCGACCATCGGCGCCGCGGATGCGTTCGACATTTCGGACGATGGATCGCTGATCTGGCTCACCAACCCGTCCCTCGCCCCGGCAGTGGTCGCGCTACTGAGCACGCCGGCCAACCAGCAGGCGCTGGGCATCCAGGAGATTTTCTCGGGTGCGTCACTGCGCAATAAGTTCGATGATCCGCAGCTCGACCCGCGCACGCCGGACATCATCCTCAAGGTGAACACCGGTGTGATCTTCACGGGCGGCACAAAACTGTCGGAGCACGGTGGGTTCAACGAGGACGACGTGCATACCGCGCTACTGGTTTCGCTGCCGAACCTGGAACCGGCCTCGGTGGCAGCGGCGACCACCAACCAGCAGGTCGCACCTACCATCATCAAGGCGCTGGGATTCGATCCGCAGGAACTGCAGGCGGTACGCAAGGAGCAGATCCACGTCTTGCCGTTCCTGTTCAGCGGGGAGGCTCCGACCGGACCCACCGGGTACTGATGCCTTGCATTGTCGGGCGGGCGTCCGCACGCGGCGCCCGCCGCAATGACCCACCAGGACGCATGGGCAGCATATCGGGATGCTGTCCCTGGAGAATTTAGCGGTTACAATTGTCGACCGCGATTCTGTTGCGCGTTTTGCTGGGGAAGACAATGCCGAAGCGTCGATGGAAGCTGATCCCGGGGTTCACGACGAGCGCCGTTCTGCTCACTCTGGTCCTCGTCACACAGGCGGCCATGGCGGCCGGAGAGGCCGCGGACGTCAATGCCAAGCGCCTGCTGGATCCGGCGGCCACGGCCGCAAACTGGATGACCTACGGGGGGACCTACTCCGAGCAGCATTTCAGCACGCTGACCCAGATCAACAAGGACAATGTCGCGAAGCTTGGGCTGGCCTGGTTCGCCGACTACGACACCAATCTCACACAGGCCGGAACGCCGCTCGAGATCGACGGTGTCATGTACGTCTCCACGGCCTGGAGCAAGGTATACGCATTCAACGCGCTCACCGGCAAGACGCTGTGGGAATACGATCCGAAGACCCCCGGGGACTGGATCCGCAATGTGTGCTGCGGCATCGTCAATCGCGGCATCGCAGCCTGGAACGGCAAGATCTATCTGGGCACCCTCGATGGCCGGCTGGTTGCGCTTGATGCGAAGAGCGGCAAGGTCGTCTGGTCCGTAATGACCGTCGATAAAAAGCAGCACTACTCCATCACGGTCGCGCCGCGTGTGGCCAAGGGCAAGGTGCTGATCGGCGAATCGGGAGGCGAGTACGGCGTGCGTGGCTACCTGAGCGCCTATGACGCCCAGACCGGCAAGATGGACTGGCGTTTCTACACCGTCCCGGGTGATCCGAAGAAAGGCTTCGAGAATCAGGCCATGGCAATGGCCGCCAAGACCTGGGGCGGGGAGTGGTGGAAGCTCGGCGGTGGCGGCACGGTGTGGGATGCCATCGTCTTCGATCCGGTGACCAATCTAGTGTACTTCGGTGTCGGCAACGGCACGCCGTGGAATGATCACTATCGTGATCCGACCAACAAGGACGACCTGTTTCTGGCATCCATTGTCGCGCTCGACGTTGATACCGGCAGGTACGTGTGGCACTACCAGGAAACACCCGCGGATACGTGGGACTACGATGCGGTGAGCCCGATCACCGTGGTCGACATGAAGATCGACGGCGCGGATCGGCGCGTGCTGCTCCAGCCTAGCAAGAATGGCTTCTTCTATGTCCTCGAGGCACGTACCGGCAAGCTGCTGAACGCGACACCGTTCGTGGACGTGAACTGGGCCAACGGCGTGGACCTGAAGACCGGACGCCCGCGCGTGAATCCGGCCGCCCGCTTTCCCGAAGGCAAGCCCTGGGACTTAAGTCCGGGCGTGCAGGGTGCGCACGGCTGGCATTCCAATGCCTACAGTCCCGCGACCGGCCTGCTGTACGTGCCGACGCAGATTGCATACTTCCCGATGGTCTTTGATCCGAGCTACGTGCCCAATCCTGTCGGCTACAATCTCGGCATCGACTTCACCGCGCAGCTCACCTACTACAAGGCCCATCCCGAGGCGCCGAACAAATTCGTCGGCTATCTGCAGGCCATCGATCCCCGAACCGGCAAGAAGGTCTGGGGCGGCCCGCAGAATCAGGGGCCGACCGGCGGCGCGGTGGCGACGGCCGGGGGCCTGGTGTTCCAGGGCGGTGGCACCAGCGATGAGTTCCGCGCGTTTGACGCGACTTCCGGAAAAATCCTCTGGACCGCCAAGACCCAGACGGCCGTGCTCGCGGCGCCTATTTCCTACGAACTGAATGGCAAGCAGTACATTGCCGTGAGCGTCGGTGGGGCCGTTCAGGGCGGCGACTATTACGCCCCGAATCATTCGCGCATGCTGGTGTACAGCTTAGGTGGCAGCGCCATGCTGCCGACACCGCAGCCTTATACGCCGCGCGCCTTGTTGCCGCCGCCCTCGACCGCGACGATTGCGCAGGTGCACCAGGGTGAGCAGCTGTATGCGCGCAATTGCGCGGCCTGCCATGGCGATCGCGGCCAGACGCGCGGTGCGAATTTCCCGGACCTGACGCGCACGCCGCTGCTGTGGTCAGCGGACGGCTTTGATGCCATCGTGTTGAAGGGCCTGCTCAAGGACAAGGGCATGGCATCGTTTGCCGAAGTCCTGAAGCCAGCCGATACGGCCTTGATCCGCGACTTCATCATCGATCAGGCCAATCAGCTGAAGAACAATCCGCAGGCTGCGACCGCTGCGCCGGCCGCGGCGGGGGCGCACCAGCAGCATTGATTCAATCGCGCAGGGTTCTGAGGTCCTGCGCGAATTCGGGCTTGGTCGCCTTGAGGATATCGAACGCCGACTGACCCGCGGCGGTCGTGCGCAGCTTATGCGCGAGCTGCTCATACAGGTGTTCGCGGACAAACAGCGGCAGCGCATCGAAACCTTCCGAATAGATCAGAAAGCTCAAGGGATAGCGGAACACGCGTGAGTGCAGATCCAGTTCCCGCAGTGAGCGGCCCTGCGGGTCTTTCGGTCCCTGGGCCTGGAACCATGCCGCGTAGCCATTGCTGCCCACCACTTTGTCCGGCAGCGGCGCTGCATCGCGCAGCATCAGGCCGTCGACCACGGGCGCCAGCAATTGGTCGAGGCGGGACTGCAACTCAGGGGGCAACTGCGCCCAGTGCAGACCCGCCACATCGGCCTTTGGTGAAAATCGGGTGAGCAGCATTCGGGATTTGTAATTCGCCCGAATGATCAGGTTGTGCACCGTCACCTGATGCTCGAGCACCAGCAGCGCCACGATGTCCGAAGTGCTGCGCAGGTAGGGTGAGGTATCCAGCAATGAGTCAAGGGATGCGAGGCTGCCGCGCCTGACCTTGTCGAAGGCAACCGGTGCAGGCGTACCGGGAGGTTGGATATTGCCCAGATGCAGCGCACCGCCATCCTGGCCGGTAACATACCAGCCGCCCCAGCGTTCGGCGATCGGCGTCTCATCGGCCGTTTCCCGCGCGACGGCATCGGGGATCAGCTTGCCGCGGTCCACTGCGTAGGTGGACTCAAACAGGAAGCGCGGCACCCCGCCGCCCATTTCGGAATACGAGTCATGGCAGGTCAGGCAGCGCAGCGCCTGGCGCTCCAGATGCGGCCGGCTGTCGGCGGCGGCGATGGTGTAGAACACCGGGCCACGGTCCGCGTCCATGGTGACGATCTCCAGGCTCCCGGTCTTTTGCACCCACGCCACATAGGTATCGTCGTTGAAGTAGATCGCGCGCGGCGTGGCCGCGCTGATAGCATCGACCTGCAGACTGGTTTTTGAAAACACCAGCGTCTGGGAGTCCGGATCAATGTTCAGGGCCTTCAGAATCCCCTCCAGATAGCCGTGCTGTGGCGTGGAGGTGAGTTTCACCGACCCATCGTCAATGCGCGTCTGCAGGCGCGCGATGTCGTTGTGCACCGGCGGGTCGGAATAATGGATGAACGGATAATCCCGGTCATAGACCAGCACCGAGCCGCCGTCCGGGGGGCGGCGCGGATCGGGTGCCACGCCGGATTCAGGCTGTGCGCCGGATTCGGGCTGCGCGCCATAACTGTCGATGCGCGCAGAGCGCACTGCCGCGATCGACGCATTGCCGATTGCAGCGGTGATCAGTGCCACGGCGAGCACCCAGGTTAGCCGTTGGCGTTTCATGGCCCTGCGCCCGGACTGCTGCCCGTCGCGGCGGCGAACAGCCGATGCAGCTGGTTGCGCCGGATCATCATGTCGGCGAGCGTGTACTGATCGAGGACCGTCAGGAAAGCCCGGGTCGCCTGCGCAAACACATTGTTGACCTGACAGGCCGGTGCAATCAGGCAGCTGGGGCAGTCCACCAGGTCAAAGTGCTTTTCCGTGTGCCGCACCAGGGCGCCCAGATTGATATCCGCGGCCGTCTTGCGCAGCCGGATGCCGCCATGCCGACCGCGCACGGTTTCAACATAGCCGGACTGTCCCAGATCCTGGACCACCTTCATGAGATGGCTTTGCGAGATCCCGTATGCCTTCGCGATTTCGGCAATGCATGACAGTCGATCCGAATAGGTCGACAGGTGCGTGAGGACGCGAATCGAATAGTCTGTATAGCGGGTCAGATGCATCGGATGTAGGGCTCCAAGGGGTTGTCCGGAGCAGCTATAATAATATTCATTTTAAATGAATCTTTAAAGGGTACACACCTTTGCCGGACGGTAAATGCAGACTTTGGGGCCCTCCGCGGGCGGTTGAGGGTCCTATGGCGGTGCTAAGATTGAGCAACCGTTAAATCACTCCATTCACAGCGACGACTTAAGCTCGTCACAAGAGGCTGACATGAAGATCACGCGCACCGGTTCGGCTGTCTGGCAGGGCGGCCTCAAGGACGGGAAGGGTTCAATCTCGACCCAAAGCGGAGCCCTTAACGCCTATCCCTATGGCTTCGCGAGCCGCTTCGAGGGCGTCAAGGGCAGCAATCCCGAGGAGCTGATCGCCGCGGCCCACGCCAGCTGCTTCACCATGGCGCTGTCCCTGATCCTCGGCAATGCGGGATTTGTCGCCGAGCAGATGGATACCCAGGCGGCCGTCACCATCGAGCAGATCGGCGATGGCTTCGAGATCACCTCCTCACATCTGACCCTGCGCGCCAAGATTCCGGGCATCAGTGCCGCGAAGTTCACCGAGCTGAGTGGGATGGCGAAGGCCGGTTGTCCGGTCTCCAAGCTGCTGAAGACCGAGATCTCGCTTGAGGCGAGTCTGGTTTGAACTGCGAGGGCGTGATGATCAACAGGCGAAAATTGCTTGCCGCGGCTGTTGCGGTGGTGTGCGTGGCCGCGTCCGCGCGGCCCGCGGCGGCTGCCCAGAACTATCAGGTCTGGGTGACCAATGAGAAGTCCGGAGATGTGACCATCATCGATGGCAGCTCACTGAAGGCGCTCGGAACCATGCCGGTCGGCAAGCGTCCGCGCGGCATTCATGCAAGCCCGGACGGGCGCACGGTGTACGTGGCGCTGAGCGGTACGCCCATCGAAGGACCACCGGAACTGGATGCCGCCGGCAATCCCATTTTCAAGAAGGGTCATGGCAAGGATGACGATGACGACGACGACAATGTCGTGTCGGACAAATCGGCCGACGGTATCGGTGTCATCGACGTGGCGACTCGGAAGCTCACGGGCAAGATCAAGGTCGGATCGGATCCCGAAGAGTTCGCGCTCAGTCCCGATGGCCGCAAGATCTATGTGTCCAACGAGGATGTGAAGACGGCAAGCATCGTGGACATCGCCTCCGGCAAGGTCGAACACATCATCCTGGTCGGACAGGAGCCGGAGGGTGTGGCCGTGAGCCCCGATGGGAGTCGTATCTACGTGACCTGCGAAACCGGCGGGGACATCCTCGTGGTCGATGCCCATACCTACAAGACGGTGGCGCGCTTCAAGGTGCCCCCGCGGCCACGCAGTGTGGATTTCCGCACGGATGCACCCATCGGTTTCATTCCTTCCGAGTCCGCGGGTGTGCTCAACATCTTCGATACGAAGACATCGATGGTCACCAGGACAATCACCTTGCCCAAAGGCTCACGACCGATGCGGGTACGGGTGAGTCCCGACAATGCCAAGGTGTATGTCAGCGATGGGCGGGCGGGGAGCGTGACGATCCTGGACGCCCACAACTACGCCGTCGAGAGCACCATCAAGGTCGGCAAGCGTCCCTGGGGCATCGTGCTGTCACCCGATGGCAAGTTTCTGTATTCGGCCAATGGGCCATCCAATGACGTTTCAGTCGTGGACCTGACGCAGGGCAAGGAAGTCGCGCGCATCAAGGCGGGCGAGAGCCCCTGGGGCGTCACGATCGTTCCGACTCATTGAAGGCGCGCAGTTACTGCTGCCCGATGATGAACACGGACTCGGCGGCGATACTGCGCGTCATCCCGTCCTTGTAGGTGCGGGCCCGCAGTACCGTCGGTCCACTGATATTGATCGGGCCTGAGTACAGCATGTCCTGTGGCCCCGGGGTGCTGCCATCCACGGTGTAGCGGATCTGTGCACCGGCATCGGGGCTGGCGATTCTGACCGTGACCGCCGTGGCGAAGGTGCCTCCGTCAGGCGTGATTTTCGGCGGTGCGAGCACAGCCTTGCCCGGCATGCTGTTGATCCAATCGTGCAGCACCTGCACACCCTGCGCGTCGATCGTCTCGCGTGCGACCGGCGGCATCCGGATGTCACCATTGGTATTGATGCGCATATAGGCAATGGAACGCCAGATGTCGTGAGGTGCAACGACATGCGGCCGGTCTATTCCCTCATTGATGAGAATGGGACCGTCGACTATCTCCTGCTTGGTCAGCGGCGTGCTGAAGCGCGCATCGAAATACGCCACGGTTCCGCCCGGTCGATGGCAGTGCCCGCAGTTTGCATCCAGGTAGGAGCGGGCGCGATCTTCGATACTGCGCGACTTGTCGGACAGCGCCGCCAGAGTCGGCAGCGCCTGCAACTGCGCATCGGACAGTTGGGTATCAAGCAGCTGCAGATGACTGAGCGTGCGCAGCTCGTTGTCGGTGACGCCGGACGGGTATGTGAGGGTCCGGTTCATCTGCCGCGTCTTCGGCCCCAGCACGCCGCTGGTATGCGAATTGTGGCAGGTCAGGCAGTTCTCGCGGCTCGGGTAATACCAGGGCTGCTCGCGGATACTTCCGTCGCGCCGGCGAATCGCGATTTTTTCGATCAGGCTGCCGGGGAGCAGATCCGCGTCGGAGTTATCCGCCCGCCACTTGTAGTCGGCTCCGTATACGCCGCCTTTTTCGTCCCGGACAATCAGCCTTGTCTCCAGGCGCCGCTTGATCTGCGGATTGGCTTCATCCGTCGGCAGTTCAAAGGTCTTCACGAATACCGTGCCGGCCGGAAAAGTCCATTCTCCATCCGGTGTGAAGCCGATCTGCTTGCCCTTCGGCACGGCCATATACCGCACTTTGGCGGCACCATCCGACCAGAACGGGACAATCAGATCGTAGGGAATCAGGCCCGGCGCCGGAGCCAGCGTCCGCAGGTCAGTGAAGGCGCCCGTCTGCGACAGCAGCGCCGGCATTTTTCCATGGCCGCTCATGGGCATATTCAGATATGCCTTGGCAGGCACTCGTGACGATATGCCAAAGGTGGCCGGGATTTGTGCCTGGCTTGCCGGTACGGCGGCGAGCAGCAGCAGTATGGCCGCCGTGCTTACTGCGGATTTGAAACTTTCCAACGCTCAACCTCGAAAGTGCCGGGGGCCGACCGCATTTTGCATCCACGGCGACCCCATCATCTAGACAGCTGCGCGGCGCGAAAGATCCTTAACCCACAGGTTCGCCTGCGGCGCAGTCCGCGCTGCAAATCCGCAACGGTCGGGAAAATCTCCCGAGAGGTATTCGCTACGCTGCTGCGTGCTGCTCGTACGCATCAAGCGGAGTTTTCCTGTGAACAGTAAGTATCGCGCCATCGGCCCAAGTGTACTCTACGCAACACTTCTTCAGGGCATCGCACCGGCGGTCCTGGCGCAGAGTGTCTCTGGCTTGCAGACCATAACGGTGACGGCCACGGCGCTACCGGGTGCGGACATCAATATCGACAAAGTCCCGGGAAACGTGCAGATCCTGACCTCTGCGGACCTGATACGCGACGGCTCGGCGAGCCTGACGGGCGCGCTCGATTCGAACCTCAGCAGCATCAACGTCAATGATGATCTCAATGATCCCTTTCAGCCCGATATCCTCTACCGGGGCTTTGAGGCCTCTCCGGTGCTCGGCACGCCGCAGGGACTCGCGGTCTATCAGAACGGCGTTCGTATCAACGAGGCATTTGGCGATACCGTCAACTGGGACCTGTTCCCCGACATCGCCATCAACCGCGTGGAACTGGTCAGCGCAAGTCCCCTGTACGGCCTGAACGCACTCGGCGGTGCCATTTCAGTGACCATGAAGGACGGGTTCTCCTATCAAGGTGGGGACGTGGAACTCGCGGGCGGCTCTTTCGGGCAACACTCGGCCATCGGCCAGTACGGGATCAATAACGGTACATTCGGATTCTACGTTGCTGCCCGGGCGTTGAACGCGGACAGCTGGCGCCGGTTTTCCGCTGACCGGATGCGCGATCTGTATGCGGTCCTCAGTGCCCACACCGACACGGCAACGCTGGATCTGAGCTACACCCGCGCGGACAACGCGATGGACGGGCAGGGCTCAGCGCCGATCCAGGAGCTGGCGGTGAGTCGTTCGCTGGTATTCACCGGTCCGCAGGCCAACATCAACAGCCTGAACTTCCTGAATCTCAACGGCACCTTGAAACTGACGGATACCTGGTCGCTGCAGGGCGTGCTGTATTACCGTCAATTCGTGCAGACCGTGCAGAACGGCAACACGACGAGCTACGCGGCCTGCCCGGATACCCCGGGAATTCTCTGCCAGCCCGATGGGGTCACGCCACTCACGGATGCGAGCGCAGCGGCCCTGCCCGACATTTCCAATGGCGGCGCGAATATTCTCGGTGAAAACGATTTCGAGGTGCTCCAGGCGTGGAGCCGCGGCGCGACGTTTCAGGCTGCCGACCACGAATCGCTGTTTGGGCACGACAATAGCTTCACCACGGGTGTGGCGCTCGACTACTCGGCAACGAGCTTCTTCACGGGTGCGCAGATCGGCGTGATCAATTCGCAGCTGCTCGTTGAACCGTCCACCTTGCTCGTCGATACACCAGAAGACTCGGATGCCGCGAGCGCCAATGGCGACGCGGTGCCGGTGAGCGTCGACTCCATCAACAAGAACCTGGGCGTTTTTCTCACCGATACTTTCGATGTGACACCTGACCTCGCCGTGACGGCAAGCGGTCGCTACAACGTCGCGCACATCAATCTTGCGGATCAGTTGGGTGACAACCTGAATGGCTACAACCGCTTCGTGCATTTCAACCCGGCGCTCGGGGCGACCTACAAAATTCTGCCGGCGACGACCCTGTATGCCGGATGGTCGATCAACACCCGCACACCGACGGCCAGTGAGATCGAATGTTCCGACCCGCTCACCCCGTGTCTGCTGCCCACGGATCTGGCCGGTGATCCGCCAAATCTGAAGCAAGTGATTTCGCACACCACCGAGCTGGGTCTGCGCGGTAATTTGCCGGACAGCGTCGGCGGCCAGCTTTCCTGGAACCTGAGCGCGTTTCGCACGCGGCTCAGCGATGACATCTTCGGTATTGCAACTTCCGTCAGCCAGGGCTTCTTCCAGAACGTCGGTGATACCCGTCGTGAGGGCTTCGAAGCCGGAATTGCCTATCGTGCCGAGCGCTGGTCCGGATTTGCCAACTACAGCCTCGTCAAGGCGACGTTTGAATCAGGACTCACCTTGCCATCGCCCTCGAATCCCTCTCAGGACGACAACGGCGATATCGCGGTGGTCCCCGGGGACCGGATGCCCGGAATACCCCGCAGTCGCCTGAAGGTCGGTGCGGATTACAGGATCATTCCGCAATGGACGCTGGGCGCGACGGTGAACTACACCAGCAGTTCGTACTTCGTCGGGGATGAGTCCAATCAGCTGCCACCCCTTCCCGGGTATACGACCGTGAACCTGCACACTTCGTACAAACCCTTCGCGCACTTCGAGGTCTTCGCCTCGATCAGCAATCTCCTGAATCGCAAGTATGCGACCTGGGGCATCCTCAGCGATCCGACGGGCATCAATGCGCCGGGGATTCCGACCGATGGGATCACTCCGGTCGACCCTCGTTTCCAGAGTCCAGCGGCGCCGTTCGAGGTGTTCGGGGGTGTGCGACTGACTCTGTAGGCTGCGCACCGGCTTGGCCGATTCGGTGGATAATCGCAGCTCCGGGATGCTGGAGCACGAATTGACGATGAGGCTGAGCACGATGGCGGTGGCTGGCGTGGCTGGGATAGCCCTGGTCGGCTGCACGCAAGTTCCCGTTGCTCCCCGCACGCCGGCCCCGGCCGCCTCGAGCGCCCCGGGCAGCCCCACAGCACCGGCCAGTTCGGCCGCGCCGGCACCCCCAGTCGCGCCTGCGGCCGTCGCATCCGCGCCCGCGGCGCCGCCACCAACGCGGACGCCGCCACGGCCACCCGCCCCGCCGGCGGCCCCGAAGTCGGCAGCCACTGCCCCGGTGACCAGGGCCGCCGCGGCGCCAGCACCGCCGGCACCATCTGCGCCGGCGCAGCCGGCCACACCCCCGGTCGCAGCCCGTCCGGCTGCACCGGCGCTGGACTTAGGATCGCTGGAGCAGCGGCTGAAGGATACCAAGGCCATCGGCCTGTTCACGAAGCTGTCGCTGAAGAATCAGGTTGATGATCTGCTCGCGCAGTTCCGCGACTTCTACGCCAAGAAGAGCAAAGTGACGCTGACGCAGTTGCGTCAGCGATATGATCTGCTGCTGCTGAAGGTGCTCAGCGTTCTGCAGAACGGCGATCCGGCGCTGGCATCGGCGATTTCAGCCTCGCGCGAGGCGATCTGGGGGATCCTTGCGGATCCGCAGAAATTCAGCAAACTCTAGATCTTGAGCCATCGGAGGCATCATGAGCTGCCGCATCCCCATTCTGGTTTCAATCATTACCGCCACGGCCATGGCTTCGGCCGCGCCGGCCGCCGACGATTCGGGCATGGGCAAGGACCTGGCCGCGACCATCGCCCTGCAGGGGCTGCCCTGTGACAAGGTCGTGGACTCCAAACGCAATGGTGACAGCGACTACACCGCGACCTGCAAGGACGGCAACCGCTACCACGTCTTCGTCGACCCGAGCGGTCGGGTTGTCGTGAAGAAGCAGTAGCCGGCGTGACGCCCGCCGCGAAACCGATCACCCAGAACGCGGACATCCGCTATCTCGGCAAGCTGCTGGGCGATGTGATCCGCGCCTATGGCGGAGCCGAACTGTTCGAACGCATCGAGTACATCCGGGCCCGCTCGGTGGACCGGCACCGTGGCATCTCCGATGCGGCCGCGATGGATCGCGGGCTTGAGGCGCTGAGCCTGGATGACACGCTGGCCTTTGTGCGCAGCTTCATGCTGTTTTCGATGCTCGCCAACCTGGCCGAGGACCGTCAGGGTAGCGGCACCCGGGCGGGCGAGGACGTGGCGGCAGCCCTGCAGCAGCTTGCGGCCAAGGGCATCGCGGCCGATCAGGCCGCCCAGCTGCTCGACCGCGCGCTCATCGTACCGGTGCTGACGGCGCATCCCACCGAGGTCATGCGCAAGAGCATGATCGATCACCGCAATCGCATCGCCGATCTGATGCGTCTGCGCGACCAGGGACTGTCGCAGGCTGCCAGCGGCGAGGAGATCGAACAGGGCCTGCTGCGCCAGATTGCGCTGCTGTGGCAGACCCGACCGCTGCGCCGCGAGCGGATCATTGTCGCGGATGAGGTGGAGATCGCACTGGCGTACCTGCGCGACATCTTCCTACCTGTGCTGCCCATGCTGTATGCGCGCTGGGAGGGCGCCTTGCCGCAGCGACCGCGCAGTTTCCTGCGGCTGGGCAGTTGGATCGGCGGGGATCGTGACGGCAATCCGAACGTGAACGCAGCGACGTTGGATTACGCGCTGGGCCGCTCATCTGCCGCGGTGCTCGACAACTATCTGCAGCAGCTGAATGCGCTGGGCGCCGAGTTATCGATCTCCAGCGAACTGGCGACGCCGACCGCCGAAGTCATGGCCTTGGCGCAGGCCAGCGGCGATACCAGTCCCGCACGTAAGGACGAACCGTATCGCCGCGCCCTGACCGGCTGCTACGCCAGACTCGCCGCGACCTACGAACAGATCACCGGGCGGACACCGGCGCGGCGCGCGACCGTACCGGGAGTGGCGTATGCCGGGCCTGCAGAACTGCGCACGGATCTGGTCGCCATTGCCCATTCGCTGGCGCAAAAAGGCGCCGGGTTACTCGCAACCGGCGGTGCGCTCGGGCGACTGGTGCGCGCGGTGGACAGTTTCGGATTTCATCTTGCGACCCTTGACCTGCGCCAGAACTCCGATGTGCACGCGCGCGTGGTTGCCGACCTGCTGAGCGTCGCCGGAGTCGAGGCCCACTACGAGGATCTGGATGAGGCCGCGCGCGTGACGCTCCTGCGCCGCGAGTTGGGCAGCGAACGACTGCTGTGGAGTCCGTATTCGCAATACACCCAGGAGACGCAATCGGAGCTGGCAATTGTGCGCGCGGCCGCGGCCGCCCATGCCCGTTTCGGGGTCGGCTGTATCACCACTTACAACATCTCCAAGTGCGAAAGCGTCTCGGACATGCTGGAAGTGAACCTGATGCTCAAGGAAGCCGGCCTGTACCGCCCGGCCGATCCTGCGGCCGCGCCCATCATGGTGGTGCCCCTGTTTGAGACCATCGGCGATCTGCAGCATGCGCCGCAGGTGATGCAGGCCTGGTTTGCGCTACCGGAGATCCGCAAGGTCGCCAAACGCCGCGGATATCAGGAAGTGATGGTCGGGTATTCGGATTCGAACAAGGATGGCGGCTACCTCACCTCGGTATGGAGCCTCAACCGTGCCACGGGTGCCCTGGCGCGGGTGTTCGCGGATGCGCAGATCCGCATGCAGATCTTCCATGGACGCGGCGGCGCGGTCGGCCGAGGCGGTGGCTCATCCTTCGGAGCGATCCGAGCGCAGCCGCCGGGCACCGTGCAGGGGCGCATCCGGATCACCGAACAGGGTGAGGTCATCGCCGCGAAATACGGTACCCCGGAGAGCGCGGCGGTGAATCTCGAGGCCATCACGGCGGCGACGCTGCTGGCATCCCTGGAGCCGACCTCGGCGTCCGACGCACAACAGGAGGCACGCTTCGCCACCGCCATGGATGCGATCTCCGCGACTGCCTTCAAAACCTATCGCGGGTTGGTCTACGAAACTGCAGGCTTCAAGACCTTCTTTCGCCAGATGACTCCGCTTGGCGAAATTGCCGAACTGAAGATCGGCTCGCGTCCGGCGTCACGGACCAAGTCCGATCGCATCGAGGATCTGCGCGCCATACCGTGGGTATTCAGCTGGGCGCAGGCGCGAGTCATGCTGCCGGGCTGGTATGGCACCGGACAGGCCTTGAGCGCCTTCAAGGATCGCGGCCTGCTGCGTGAAATGGCGGCGGCGTGGCCATTCTTCCAGTCCACGCTCGACAACCTGGAGATGGTGCTGGCCAAATCGGACATGTCCATTGCCCGCCGCTACGCCACCCTGGTCGAGGATCGCACCCTGGCCGATGCCCTGTTCAATCGCATCGAGACCGCGTGGCATACGACGCATGACACGTTGCTCGATATCACCGGCCAGACGCGCCTGCTGGAGAAACATCCGGCGCTGGATGCCTCGATCCGGCTGCGCCTGCCGTATATCGAGCCTTTGAATCTGCTGCAAGTGGAGTTGCTGAAGCGTCACCGCGCCGGCGAAACCGACGCGCGGGTCCGCGAAGGCATCCAGCTGTCGATCAATGCCGTGGCGACCGCGCTGCGTAACAGTGGCTGATGGCCTTTCACTTTCGAGTCGGGGAAAATATGAATGTCGTGATCAAGGCGATGGCACGCGCCGTTGTGGCCGCCATCCTGTGTGCGCTCATTCCGGTCGCGGCGGGTGCGGCCGCGACCGATACGTCGCCGTGTGATCGGGCATGCCTGCAAGCAGTCGCCGAGACTTATCTTGCGGCGATGCTGGCGCATGCTCCCGGCAAGGCGCCGCTCGCCCTGAATGCTCGTTACACCGAGAATGGCGTTGACCTGTCACTTCCGGATGGGCTGTGGCGCACCCTCGACAAACTCGGCGACTACCGACTGTATGTCGCGGACCCCCAGGATCGCATGATCAGCTTTCTGGCCAAGGGCCTCGAAAACGGCGCACCGGTGCTGATCGGGACGCGCCTGCGGGTGATCGATCACCACATCACGGAAATGGAAAGCGTGGTCGGCCGCCTGAGCAGTACCACCGGCGGCGCGCTGCTGGGGACGGCACCGAAGGACCTGAGCATCGATGGGGCGCCCCGCAAACAGTTCGTCACCGACCTGCCAAGTGGCGCGCGCCGCACGGCGGCTCAGTTGGCCGCCATCGTCGACGGCTACTTTACCGGCCTGGAAGGCAATACCGGGGATAAGCCGCCGGCCTTTGCCGCAGACTGCCACCGCCTGGAAAACGAAACGCCGACCACGAATGCCCCGCTGGCCCAGGGAGCGCAGCCCGGCGCCGGCAACATGCCCTGCGCCAAGGCCTTTGGCCTTGGGTACTACCACGAGGACACGCGGCTACGTAACCGTCGCATCCTCGCGGTTGATACCGAGCGCGGACTGGTATGCGCCAGCGTGTTCTTTGATCACGATGCGACCGTACGCAGCTACAAGCTCAAGGACGGCCGGGAGGTCAAGGTGCGCAATACCGGGCCGTGGACCTGGATGATCCAGGAATACTTCCAGGTCAACGCCGCCGGTCAGATCAGCCAGGTCGAGGCGGTGCTCCTGTCGGTGCCCTATGGCACCCGTCCGGGCTGGGTCACGGGGATGCACATGCCCAGCCCGCAGGCGAAATTGGATCACTTCCGCGAATATTGAGCCGACTTCTCAAGGAGTGAGGCTGAGGAACACCACTTCGGCGGTGCCGTCGGCAGCGGGTTTGGCGGCGCCATTGACCTTCACTCCAGGCTTCAGCATTGCCGGCGTGCCGGCCTCGATCTTGGTGATGCTGGCATCCGGACCGACCTGAATGGACTGCTGTCCACCTTTATAGGTCACCTTGATGGTGGCGCTCGCGCCTCCGGCTTTGGAGGTCACCTGGCCATTGGTCATCGTGGCGACGTTGCCATTGGTCATGGTGGTATTCGGCGGGCCCATCGGATTGTGCCCTTCGCCCATGCCACGCATGGATTCAGGGAAAATATGGCATTCGGTCGCGTGCAGCAGGTTGTCGGCGCGCTTGACGGCGGTGCACCCGACGAACTTGCCCGCGCCCAGGTCGGCCACCGTGCCCTTGCCGCTCATCATGATGTTGGGCTTGGCCGGCAAAGTCAGCTTCACGTCCCCGCCTTGCTGGGAATGGACCACGAATCCGTTGCCGCTCGCGCTTGCGACCGTACCGCCGAATCGGATCAGGCCGGCGAAGGGATTGGCCGGCGCGGAGGAGGCGGGGGCCTGTGCCAGGGCCGGGTGGGTCATGGCCGCGCACAGCAGCAGCCCGCAAGCCGTGATCATGGGTCTGAGGGTCATCGTCGTTCTCCTTAAGGCGCTGCAATGCGCACCGCAATTCAATGGTGTATATCTCCAGACCGATGCGCGAGGTATTTCATTACATCCAGGGTCGTCGATTTCCGGGGCAGGGCAGCCGCGTCGGCGAGGTATTTGATCCGTCCACCGGCCAAACCCAGGCGCAGGTACCGCTGGGGGGGATTGCCGAGCTCAATGCTGCGGCCGCGGCGGCGCTCGCCGCACAGCCCGCCTGGGCGGCTGTGAGCCCCCAGCGGCGCTCCCAGGTGCTGTTCCGCTTCAAGGCGCTGATTGAACAGCACCTGGAAAGCCTCGCGAAGCTGCTCTCCAGCGAGCACGGCAAGCTCCTGGCCGACGCCCGCGGTGACATCCAGCGCGGACTGGACGTCATTGATTTCGTCTGTGGCGCCCCACAGCTGCTCAAGGGCGAATTCTCCGCGGGGGTCGGACCCGGCATCGATGTGTGGTCCACGCGCCAGCCATTGGGCGTGGTCGCCGGCATCACGCCCTTCAATTTTCCCGCCATGATTCCGCTGTGGATGCTGGGGCCGGCGATTGCGGCCGGAAATGCCTTCATCCTCAAGCCCTCGGAGCGCACACCCTCCGTGGCCGTGGAGCTGGCGGCGCTGCTCACCGAAGCCGGCGCACCGGCAGGTATCCTGAACGTCGTACACGGGGACCGTGAGATCGTTGAGGCCATCCTGGGTCACGAGGCCATCAAAGCGGTGAGCTTCGTCGGCTCATCGGATGTGGCCCAGCATGTTTATGTGACGGCCGCGGCGGCCGGCAAGCGGGTGCAGGCGATGGGCGGCGCCAAGAATCATGCCCTGGTGCTACCCGACGCCGATCTTGATGAGGCCGTGGCGGGCATCGTCGCGGCCGCGTTCGGTTCGGCCGGCGAACGGTGCATGGCCCTGCCGGTGGTGGTGGCCATCGGCGAACAGACCGCCGTGGCGCTGCGCCAAAGGCTGCTCGCCGCGATCAAACAACTACGCGTCGGCGCGCCCGATGATCCGCTTGCAGACTATGGTCCGGTAGTCACCGCCGCCCACAAGGAGAGCATCAAGCGCTACATCGCCGTGGCGGTGGGCGAAGGCGCTGAGCTGGTCGTCGATGGTCGCGCGCTCAGCGTCGCCGGGCGTGAGAGCGGCTTCTTCCTCGGGCCCACGCTGTTTGATCATGTCCGCGCCGACATGCGTAGCTACCAGGAAGAGATATTCGGGCCGGTACTGCAGATGCTGCGGGTCGACTCCCTGGAGCAGGGCATTCAACTGGCCTCGGCGCATCCGTATGGCAATGGCGTGGTGCTGTTCACGCGCTCCGGAGATGCGGCGCGCCGCCTCGCCGAACAGGTCGAGGTCGGCATGGTCGGGATCAATGTGCCGGTACCGGTGCCCGTGGCCTACCATGGTTTCGGGGGTTGGAAACGTTCAGCCTTCGGCGATCTCAATCAATACGGTACCGACAGTATCCGTTTCTTTACCCGCACCAAGATCGTCACGCAGCGATGGTGAGGACTCACCACATCAGGTCGTCCGGGACCACGAAGTCCTTGTAGGCCTCGTCCACTGCGTCGCCGGCGCTGCCGGACTGGCCTTGTGCCACGACGGCGCGAGCGTCGCGTTCGCGGATCTTCTCCGCGATATTCGGCGGTACCAGCTCGTAACGGCCTTCGCAGCGCACCAGCATGACCTCGCCGCGCGTGATGCGCTCGCGCAAGCTTGAATCGGCACGGATGCGCCGCACCTTGCCGCCGTCGATGAAATTGTAGGTCTCTTCAACGTCCGGTCGCGCAATGCGGTTTTCGCTCACCAGTTCCCGGATCTGGGCATACAGCGCCTTGCGCTGTGCCTTCTCCTGTTGCCTGCGGTTCAATTCCTGGTCGCGCGCCGCCTTGGCGTCAGCCTGCTTTTTGGCGGTAATTTCAGCGGCTGTGGGGCCGTTGCGCTGTTCGCGCGGCTGGTGTTTTTGACCCTGGTATTGTCGGCGCTGTGCCTGCCGCTCGGCTTCCTTGACCTGCTGCTCGTTGACGAGCCCGGCCTGCAACAATTGATCACGCAGTGAAAGTGAACTCATAGTCAGTCCCGGGCGGTTCAGGCGAACCAGCCGGCCTCGTCAAAAGTCAGGCGCGGATTGCGCGCAAAAAGTTTCTCATCCGTGCCATGCCCCAGTGAGCAGATGAAATTGGAGCGGATGCGCGTATCGGCAAAGAACTCCCGATCCACGCCGGCGTTGTCGAAACCGGACATGGGGCCGCAGTCGAGCCCCATGGCGCGCGCCGCCAGAATCAGGTAGGCCCCCTGCAGGCTACCGTTGCGGAAGGCCGCGGTCTCGGAGGCGACCGGATTGCTGGCGAAATTGGCCTTCATGGCTTCCCCGCGCGCCGGGAAGAGTTTCGGCATCTGCTCGCCGAAGGCCAGATCGTAGCCGATGATGACGGTCACCGGCGCCGCCAGAATCTTGGAATGATTGGCATCGGAGGCCAGGGCTGCCAGTCGCGCCTTGCCCTGCGGCGAGCGCACCCACACGAAGCGTGCCGGATTGCTGTTGGCGGAAGTAGGGCCCCACTTGAAAAGTTCATACAGCTCGCGGATCTGCGCGTCGCTGACGGGTTCCGGACTCCAGCCATTGCGAGTCCTGGCGGTGCGGAACAGGATGTCCAGCGCCGGTCCGTCGAGTTTTGATTGCATGTAATGATCCTGAAATTTTATGACAGCCACTATCGCTGCTGGCTGGTCGCGAGGAATGTTACACCGCGGCTTGTGCTCAGGCGAAGGTGTGCAAATCCTATGCTATTTCGGGCAAAGGATGACATTTAAGGGCGGTCGGTGCGCATAGAATGCGCGGGCTGCGCTATACGGGGCTCGGAGCGAATGAATTCACCGGATGAGAGCATGGGTGCCTTGACCGAGCTTGCGCTGGATCTGCGCACCGCCTGGGATCATGGCGCGGCCGACCTGTGGCGACACCTGGATGCGGATCTGTGGCAGTTCACGCACAACCCCTGGACCGTGCTGCAGACGGTGTCTGCGCAGAGCATTAGCAAGGCCCTGGAGGATCAGACATTTCGGACTGAAGTCGACAATGTGCTGCGCAGCCGGCGCGCCGCTCTGGATGCTCCGGCCTGGTTCGAGCAGCACCCTGCGAGCAGCGCGCTGAAGCAGGTCGCGTACTTCAGCATGGAGTTCATGCTCAGCGAGGCACTGCCCATTTATTCGGGCGGCCTGGGAAATGTGGCGGGCGATCAGCTCAAGTCCGCGAGCGATCTGGGCGTGCCGGTGATCGGGGTGGGACTGCTCTATCAACAAGGATACTTTCGCCAGCTGATTGACCGCTCCGGAGGCCAGCAGGCGCTGTTTCCCTACAATTCGCCGGATCAGCTGCCCATTACGCCGCTGCGCACGGCCGGCGGGGATTGGCTGCGTCTGCGCGTGGACCTGCCCGGGATTTCAGTGTGGCTGCGGACCTGGCAGGCGCGAGTCGGAAGGACCCGGCTATTGTTGCTCGATAGCAATGATCCGGCCAATTTTCCGGCCTGGCGCGGGATCACCAACGAACTGTACGGCGGGGGCCCCGAACAGCGCCTGCGTCAGGAGATGATCTTGGGGATTGGCGGTTGGCGGCTGCTGGGCGCCTTGGGGATCGAGCCGCAGGTGTGTCATCTGAATGAGGGGCATGCGGCATTCGCCGTGCTGGAGCGCGCCGCCGCCTACATGCAGCACACGGGGCAGGACTTCGCCACCGCGCTGGCCACCACGCGCGCCGGGAACCTGTTCACGACCCACACCGCGGTCGCGGCGGGCTTTGACCGCTTCGCGCCCGAGCTCATCGAGCAGTACCTGGGCCGCTACGCGAAGAATCGTCTAGGGATCACCACCGAACAGTTGCTGGCGCTGGGTCGTGCCAATCCGCAGGACTGGTCCGAGAGCTTCAACATGGCGTACCTCGCGATCCGCGGCAGTGGCGCGGTCAGCGGCGTCAGCCGCCTGCACGGGCAGGTCAGTCGGCAGATCTTCGGCTCTCTGTTTCCGCGCTGGGCGGAGGACGAAGTGCCGGTGGCATACATCACCAATGGCGTGCATATGCCCACCTGGGACTCCAGGCTCGCCGAGACGCTATGGAAAGGGGCCTGCGGGCCGGATTGCTGGCAATCCTCGGCGGATGCCGCCGCGGCAGCCATCCGGCAGGTCAGCAATGCGGACCTGTGGCGATTCCGCAATGAGGCGCGTGCCGCCCTGATCGAGTGGGCGCGCGCGCATCTGGCGCGCATGCTGCTGATTTCCGGTGAGAGCCTGGAGGCTGCACAGGGCGCCAGACAGCTGCTGGATCCACAGGTCCTGACCTTGGGTTTTGCGCGACGCTTCGCGACCTACAAACGTCCGAATCTGCTGTTGCGCGACTCGGCGCGGTTGCTGCGCCTGCTGTCGAACGCCGAGCGTCCGGTGCAACTGATCATTGCCGGCAAAGCCCATCCGGCGGATGAGCCGGGGCAGGCGCTGATCAGACAGTGGCTGCAGTTCATCCGGGGAACCGATGCGCGCAACCATGTCATTTTCCTGGCCGACTACGACATGGAGGTCGCCGAGCAGCTGGTGCAGGGCGTGGACGTGTGGATCAACACGCCGCGGCGACCCTGGGAGGCTTGTGGCACCAGCGGCATGAAAGTGCTGGTCAACGGGGGTCTGAACCTCTCGCAGCTGGATGGCTGGTGGGCCGAAGCCTATCGCCCCGAGGTGGGCTGGGCGATCGGCGACGCACAGACGCACACCGATGAGACGGTCTGGGACGACCGCGACGCGAGCACCCTGTACGACCTGCTCGAGCGCGAAGTGGTGCCGCAGTTCTATTCCCGCGATTCGGCAGGAATTCCCACCGCATGGTTGGCGCGCATGCGCGAGAGCATGGCGAGCCTGACGCCCCAGTTCTCCAGCAGCCGCGCGGTGCGCGACTATACCGAGCGCTACTATCTGCCGGCCGCGCAGGAGTGGCTGCGCCGCAGTGGCGACCTCGGTCAAGGCAAGGGCGAGGGTGGCAGGCAGGTACTCAAATGGCGCCAGCGGCTGGACGCCGTTTGGGGCCAGTTGCGCTTTGAAAAGCTGAATGTGGCCACGACGGCAAGCGGCCTTGTCTTCGATGCGCAGGTACAGCTGGCCGGACTCGCCCCCGCGGATGTGGCGGTGCAGCTGTATGCCAATGGTGTCGACGCCGCCGGGCCGCAGGTGTATGACATGGCGTTGCAGAATCCCCCAGCCAACGGCAGCAATCCCGAGGTTAGCAGGACGTATCGGGTGGTCGTGCCGGCGAATCGGCCCGCCAGTGACTACACTGCCCGGGTCGTGCCGCGCCTGGCTGGCGCCGCAGTACCACTGGAGGCAAACCATATCCTGTGGCAGCGGTAGGATGCGCGAGGACGAACCGGAACCTTTTACGGAGTGATCAATATGGCGACCGAAAGCACGCGTTCCGACGCGCCGCGCAAGCTCAATGAGTTGGGACAGAGCCTGTGGCTGGACAACATCACCCGCGATCTGCTGAACAACGGCACCCTCGCGCGCTATATCAACTCCGGACTGTCCGTGACCGGGCTGACCTCCAACCCGACGATCTTCGATCATGCGATCAGCAAGAGCGCCGCGTACGATGCCGACGTGCGCGCCCTGGCGGCCAAGGGCGTCGCGACCGAGGATCTGTTCTTCGAGCTGGCGATCGCCGACCTCACGCGCGCGGCGGACCTGTTCAAACCGGTATTTGACTTCACGGCCACGGTCGACGGCTTCGTGTCGCTGGAGGTCTCCCCGCTGTTGGCCTACGACACCAAGGCGACGCTGGCAGCCGCCCGCAAACTGCACGCCAAGGCGGCCCGCCCGAACCTCTTCATCAAGATTCCGGGCACCCGCGAGGGCATCCCGGCCATCGAAGAGGCCATTTTCCAGGGCGTGCCGATCAACGTGACGCTACTGTTTTCGACCGAGCAGTACCAGGCCTGCGCCGAGGCCTACCTGCGCGGGCTCGAACGACGCGTGGCGGCGGGCCTGAGCCCCGATGTGCGCTCGGTTGCCTCCCTGTTCGTCAGTCGCTGGGACAAGGCGACGCTGGAGCAATTGCCCGCGAATCTGCGCAATACCGTCGGAATTGCGGTCGCGCAGCAGTCCTACCGCGCGTACCGGCAGCTGCTGGCCTGTGATCGGTGGCAGCGGCTCGAGAACCTCGGCGCACGCGCGCAGCGGCTGCTGTTCGCCAGCACCGGGGTCAAGGATCCTTCGGCCCCGGATACGCTGTACATCACGGCCCTGGCTGCGCCGAATACCGTGAACACCATGCCCGAGGAAACGCTGCTCGCGCTGGCCGATCACGGTTCGCTCAAAGGCACCCTGCCTGCCGATGGCGGCAATTGTGAGCAAGCGCTGGCCGCGATCAAAGCCGCGGGCGTGGATGTCGCGGCATTGGCGGCGAAGCTGCAATCCGATGGTGCCGAGTCCTTCAATGCCTCCTGGAAGAATCTGCTCAAGTCCATCGAGACCAAGAGCAAGGCCTTGAAGTAGGCACAAACCTTCAGATGCAGCTCGCGCAGCATGGTCTCGCGTTCCTGTCGCTCGCCATCTTCCTGCAGGCGATAGGCCTGCCGATCCCGGGTGCCGTGGCGCTGATTCTGGCGGCCGCGCAGGCTGCCACGGGACACGTGTCCGGCTTCGCCGTCATCGGCAGCGCGCTGCTGGCAATGGCCGCCGGCGATGTCGTGATGTTCCTGCTCGGACGCAGCACGGGGTGGTGGCTGCTCGGGACCCTGTGCCGGATTTCACTGAACCCGGAATCCTGTGTCGTCACCTCTGCAGACACTTTTCACCGTCGCGGGCGTTCGCTGCTCGTGGTCGCGAAATTTCTGCCGGGCATCAACACCATGGCGCCGCCCCTCGCGGGCAGCATGCAGATGGGCTGGGGGGCGTTTCTGTGGCTGGATCTGGCCGGCTGCGCGCTGTACATCGGTGCCTACTTCGTACTCGGATACCTGTGCAGCGGAGCGGTGTCGCAGGTCATTCAGCTCTACGAGCGCTTCGGGCACCTGACCACGGCGGTGGTGCTGATTCTGCTTTCTGCGTACGCACTGTGGCTGATCGCGACCACGGTGCAGGCCCGCCGGCTGGGACGCGGCGTGCCACATGCCCCGGCGGCTATCGTTGCCCGCGATCTGCAGGCCGGTGCGGCACTGGTGTACGACGTGCGCAGCCATGGGTACTTTGACCCCGGTGCCGTGCGCATTCCGGGCTCCAAGCGTGTCGATCCGAACGCATTGCGCGCCAGCCTCAAGGAGTTCGCGAAGGATCGGCAGATCTACGTCTACTGTACCTGCCTGCGTCAGGCCACCGCCGTGCGCGTGGCCCGCGAGCTGCTGAAACTCGGACTGCAGGTCGCGGTTCTTGATGACGGACTGCGTGGCTGGCGCAATGCCGGACTGGCGTTGGAGACCGTGCCCGCCGAGGAACTGGCGGCACTGCCCCTGTTCAATTAGGCAGTCGCCACCGCATCGCGAGTGCCATGCCGCAACGTAATGCGGCCAAATGTCATGCACAGCACTGCGCACAGCGTGATCCCGGCGATCATCGGCAAAGGTGCGCCATTGGCAAAGGTGCCGGAGAACGCCATGACGATGGACCCCAGACCAAACTGCATCGTGCCGATGAGGGATGAGGCCGTGCCGGCAATCGCTCCATGATCCTCCAGCGCCAGAATGGAGGAGGTCGGTACCGTCATCCCCAGACATGCGTAGGCGCAGCACAACAGGGCCACCATCACGACCAGATGATCAACGCCCGCGGCAAACAGGCCCAGTAGCAGCAACATGGCAACGGCGAAGCCGGTCGAGGCGCGGCGCACCAGGGTCTTCAGGCCGACGCGCATCGCCAGCCGGCTGTTGAACTGCGCGGCGACGAAGAATGAGGCGGCATTGACGGAGAACAGCAGGCTGAATCCGCGTGGGCTCAAGTGATAATGCTCGATCATCACGTACGGAGAGTTCGACAGGTAGAGGAAGAAACTCGCCATCCCGCAAGTGCCGATCAGCACCGTGCCGATGAAGTGCCGATCAGCCAGCAGCTGTCGATAGGAATGGAACGCGCTCAGCAGGCTGCTTTGCGCGCGCGCCGACTCGGGACGCGATTCCTTGAGCGTCGTCAGAATGCCGAAACCTATGACGGCCGCGCCCAGCACCATCCAGAACACGCCGCGCCAGCCGGCGACCTGGATCACGAAGCTGCCGGTCAACGGGGCGAGCAATGGCGAGATGCTGAACACCAGCATGAGCAGCGACATGAGTCGCGTGGCTTCAACGCCTGAATGCAGGTCCCGCACGACCGCCCGCGGGATGACCATGCCGCCGCAGGCACCGAGCCCCTGCACGAAGCGGCCGAGCAGAAACAGTTCCGCGTTGGGCGCCAGCGCGCATGCGATGCTGCCGAGACAGAACAGCGTCAGCCCGGCATACAGAGGCAGCTTGCGACCGTACATATCCGACAGCGGGCCGTACAGCAGCTGTCCGCCACCGACCGCGATGAAGAATACAGTGAGGCTCAGCTGCACCGTGGCGGCATTGGCATGCAGGCTCTGGCCGATGGAGGGCAGGGCCGGCAGATACATGTCGATGGCAAAAGGGCCGATTGCCGAGAGCAGCCCCAGGATGATGCCGTGCCGTAAGTAACTCTTGTCCATCATAAAAACGTCCAAAACGCCGGTGGGCGCCGCAGCGCGCATGGGCCGGAAGATATAGTAAGGAGTGGGTCGGCTAGGGTTCAGGTGAGGAAGGCTCGCCTGCGCGCCAAAGACTTCAGCATGGCCGCCCAAAGTAGGACAAACCCGCATCCACGCACTGCTGCCGCAAATGCGACAATTACCCAAATGTTCGCCTGCGCGGCCCGCGCGCGCAAGTGAAAACTTACGGGAGTGCCAGTAGATGACAATAAATCCGATGGCAGGCAAGCCGGCACCGGCGTCCATGCTGGTGAATGTGCCGCGACTGGTGTGCGCGTACTACGCGGACGCGCCCGATCCGGCAGTGCCTGATCAGAAAGTGGCGTTCGGCACTTCGGGGCACCGGGGCAGCTCTTTCCAGCGGTCGTTCAACGAGGCGCACATCCTGGCGATCACCCAGGCAATCGTGCTGTATCGCAGCCAACAGGGCATCAGCGGTCCGCTGTTCCTGGGAATGGACACCCACGCCTTGTCCGAACCGGCCTTCATCAGTGCGCTCGAAGTGCTCGGCGCCAATGATGTGACGATCATGGTGCCGGATGAGCATACCGACTACACCCCGACGCCTGTCATATCCCACGCCATCCTGACCTACAACCGCGGCCGCACGACGGGACTCGCCGATGGCATCGTCATTACTCCGTCCCACAACCCTCCGGACAGTGGGGGTTTCAAATACAACCCGCCGAATGGCGGCCCCGCCGATACGGCGGTGACTTCGTGGATCGAGAATAAGGCCAACGAACTGCTGGGCGGCAAACTTGCGGGCGTGCGGCGCATGCCCTACCACCAGGCGCGCAAGCTTGCGACCACACACACTCATGATTATCTGCACGCCTATGTGGATGATCTGCCCTCGGTACTTGACCTGGATGCGATCCGCGCCTCCGGAGTGCACATGGGAGTGGATCCACTGGGCGGCGCCGGCGTGCACTACTGGCCGCTGATCGCGGATCAATACAAGCTGGATCTTACGATCACCAATGATGCCGTGGACCCGACCTTCCGCTTCATGACGCTGGACTGGGACGGGAAGATCCGCATGGATCCGTCCTCGCCCAATGCCATGCAGCGGCTGATCGGTCTGAAGGAGCGATTCGACATCGCGTTTGCCTGTGACACGGACCATGATCGTCATGGCGTGGTCACGCGCAGCGCCGGATTGATGCCGCCGAATCACTACCTGACGGCTGCAGCGCATTATCTTTTTTCGAATCGGCCCAAGTGGAGCAACAAGGCCACGATCGCGAAGACCGTGGTGACCAGCATGATGCTGGACAAGGTCGCCGCCCAATTGGGACGAAAGAGCTACGAGACCCCCGTGGGCTTCAAATGGTTCGTCGATGGTCTGGTCGACGGCTCGCTGGGCTTCGTGTGCGAAGAGAGTGCGGGGGCCTCATTGCTGCGTCGCGATGGCAGCGTGTGGACTACCGACAAGGACGGCATCGTCCTGGCATTGCTCGCCGGTGAGATCACGGCCCGCAACGACAAGGATCCCTCCCGGCTCTACGCGAACCTGACCCAATCATTCGGCAATCCGGCCTACGAACGGGTGGACGCACCGGCCGATGCCGCGCAGCGCAAGGCACTTTCGAAGCTATCCGGCGAGCAGGTCACGAGCGCGACACTGGCGGGTGAAAAGATCGATGCGGTGCTGACCAAGGCTCCTGGCAATGACGCAGCCATCGGCGGGGTCAAGGTCGTCACTGCCAGTGGCTGGTTTGCCGCGCGTCCCTCCGGCACCGAAAGCATTTACAAGATTTACGCGGAGAGCATGCGCGGGCCCGAACATCTGCAGCAGATTTTTGCCGAGGCGCAGCAGATCGTAGGTGCGGCGCTGGGCTCGGTCGGCAAGGCTTAGGAACAAAACGGCGCCGACTGTTATACTGCGCCGGTTAGTAAACGCTCAGGGTTCCCCGCAAGGGGATTTGAATGGGAACGCGGTGTGATGCCGCGGCTGCCCCCGCAACTGTAACCGGCGAGTAATCGTCCAAAGACTGCCACTGGGCCTTACGGCTTCGGGAAGGCGGACGAGAACCGTGACCCGGGAGTCAGGAGACCAGCCCTGTGCCGTCGTCCATGCTTCTGGCCGGGGTGCGTCATGAGCTGCGGGTAATCCGCTGCGACGACTTTGTTGTGTCGTTGTTGCGGAGAATACTGTGCCCAGAATTTCAATGGCTCCGGCTCTCGGAGCGGTCTGTCTGATCCTATCCATCCCATCCGTCCGTGCGGCCGAAAGTTCGAGCGCGGACGAGACGCTGCAGAATGTGGTCGTCTCGGCCACGCGCATTGCGACACCAGCTGCGCAGATCGGCAGCAGTGTCACCGTGATCACGGCCGACGACATCGCTGCCGAACAGCTGCGCACCGTGAGCGATGTGCTCAAGCTCGTGCCCGGACTGAATGTGGTGCAATCCGGCGGACCGGGCGGTGAGACCTCGATTTTCATGCGTGGGACGAATTCGAACCACACCAAGGTGCTGATCGACGGCATCGATGTGGGCGACCCCAGCAACGCCGGCGCGACCTTCGATTTCGGTCAGCTGCTGGCCTCGGACATCGAGCGCATCGAGGTCCTGCGCGGCCCACAAAGCGGACTGTATGGTTCCGACGCCATTGGCGGTGTCATCAGCATCACGACGCATTCGGGGAAGGGGCCGGTCAATCTTGCCGGCAGCGTCGAAGGCGGGACGTTCCGCACCAATAACGAGACAGTGGCGCTGAGCGGCTCCGCCGACCAGTTTCAATACGCGGCCAACGTCGAGCATCTGCATGCGGGTTCGACGCCCGTGACGCCGCTCGATCTGCTGCAGCCCGGTGAGGCGCGCTACAACGACTACGAAGACAACCTCACGGCCTCCACTCGGCTCGGTTACACGGTGATGCCCGGATTGGATGTGAATCTGGTGGGCCGCTTCACCGATGCGCACTACGCTTTTACCGCAGATGATCCCTTCGCCTTTCCGAGCTTTCCGGCGGCTCAGCAGAGCAAGAGCGATACCTCACAGTACTACACGCGTCTGAGCGGCCACCTGGTCGGCGCTGATGGAGCATTCGATCAGACGCTGGGCGTGGCCTACTCCAGTGCCTGGACCTTGAACCTGGATCCGAATTTCGGCGCCTCGGTGAATACCGGGGACCGTGTGAAGCTCGATTGGCAGGGCGCGCTGCGTCTGTCCGGCGATGAGACACTGGTACTGGACGCGGAGCATGCGCGCGATGCCGTGCATGAACCGATCAGCGCCGATGTCACCGACAATGCCGGTGCGGTTGAACTGCAGTCGCATCTTTCGGATCACTTAAGTTCGGCACTGAACGTGCGCTACGACGACAACAATCGCTTTGGCAGCAAAGTAACCTGGCGGTTGGCGCCGACCTATTCGATTACGGCAACCGACACGCGCCTTTCGGCCAGTGCGGGGACGGGTTTCAAGGCGCCCACGCTGGGCGAGCTCTATCAGAACTTTCCGCCGTTCTTTTTCGCCAATCCGGATTTGAAACCGGAAACCAGCATCGGCTATGACTTCGGCATCGAGCAGGGTCTGTTCGACAAGTCCGTTCAGCTCGGGTTGACCTGGTTTCGCAACGATATCCGCGATCTCATCACAACAGATGTGACTGGCTCGACATACGCGAATGTCGGCCGCGCGGTCACCGACGGGGTCGAGAGCTTTATTACCTGGCAGCCCATGCAGGCGCTGCATCTGCGGGCTGACTACACCTTCACCCAGGCCGACGACGCCGTGCTGCACGAGCAGTTGCTGCGGCGTCCGAAGCACAAGGCAACAGTGAATGCGGCATGGCAGTTGAATGAAGCCGTGTCACTGGATACCACGGTGCTGTACGTGGGCCGCTGGATCGACGGCAATCGCGATTTCTCGATTCCGCGACTGACGGCGCCGGCCTATACCACGGTGAATGTGGCCGTGAACTACACGCTGCTCTCCCGCCTGACCCTCTTCGGCCGCATCGACAACCTGTTCGACCGGCACTACGAGGATCCGATCGGGTTTCTGCATCCGGCGCTGGGCGTATTCGTGGGCCTGCGCGGGCAGCTGCGCCCTTAGAGTACACTCGCCCCTCTTGGCTTCGTTGGTAACGGGGGAGGGTGCGATGCGAGTGCGATATCGGGTGCCACGTGGATTGCAGTTTGCGGCCGCTGCCGGTGTGGCAGTGTGTTTTTCCCAGGTGCACGCACAGCAGCAACCGCCCCTGGGGATCGAGGCCGTCGCACTGTCCCAACCGGCCTACGTATTTGATACTGCGGAGCAGCATAAAGTACGGGTCGTGGTCGTCGCGCACGGACTGCGCCACCCCTTCGCGGTCGCGCTGCTGCCCTCCGGCGATGCGCTGGTGTCGGAGCGCGGGGCCGGGATACGCCTGGTCCACGGCGCGGCGGCGGGGGTGGCAGAGGTTGATCCGGCGCCGCTCGAGGGGCTGCCGGCCACGCCAGCCTTCCGCAATGCGGGTCTGCAGGATGTCGCCCTGCATCCGGACTTCGCGCAAAACCACCTGGTGTACTTCACGTTCAATCAGGCCGGCAATCCGCCCGCGCCGGACGCCAAGCCACCGGTGCGGCAGGAGAGCCGGATTTCGTTGTTCCGTGGTGAACTGGTCGGGCACGCGTTGACCCACGTCCAGCAGCTGTTCGCAGGCAATTCCGGTAGCACCAGCGGGTCACGCATCGCGTTCGACGGGCACGGCATGGTCTATATGACCACCGGCGGTCCGGTCGCTGATACCGCGCAACGCCTGGATACCGTTTACGGCAAGGTGCTGCGTCTGCACGATGACGGCACCATTCCCAAGGATAATCCCTTCGTCGGCAAGGCCGGCGCCCGGGGCGAGATCTACTCCCTGGGGCACCGTGACCATCTGGGTCTGACCGTCAGCCCCGGTGGTGTGGTGCTGAATGCCGAAGAGGGTCCGAACGGCGGCGACGAACTCAATGTAATCCTCTCCGGACACAACTACGGCTGGCCGAAGGTGAGCTTTGGGCGGGACTATCCGGGACCGCGTATATCCGAATCCCCGGTGGCGGAGGGCATCGATCAGCCCATCGTGGTATGGCTGCCCTCCATTGCGCCCGGCGGGCTCACGTTCTACACCGGCGACAAGTTTCCGGCCTGGGTGGGCAATGTGTTCGTGACCAGCGCGCGCCGCGGGGAGATTCCGCGCACCGGTGGCCTGGAACGGCTGGTCTTCGATCCGAAAATGGAAGAGCTGCGTCGCGAGACGATGTTCACCGAGCTGCATCAGCGTTTCCGCGATGTGCGCCAGGGACCCGATGGTCTGCTTTACGCCGTCACCGATGAGGATGATGGCGCGCTGCTGCGCATCGAGCCCGTGCCGGCAACGACGACGGTGGCCGAAGCGCAGGTTGCCGAGCCGCAGATCCGGCTGGCACCGGCGGATATCCAGGCGCTCGCTGCACAGTCGGCGAGAGCTCCGGGACGTGCGGGCCCGGCGGCATTGACCCTGAATGGCGATCCGACCAAGGCCGGCGTCTATACCCAGCAGGTGACGCTCCCCGCCCACACGACCGTGCCGCCGCACACCCATCGCGACAACCGCACCGTGTACGTCGTGTCCGGGACCTTGTACGTGGGGTACGGCGAGAAGCGCGATGCCAATGCGCTCAAAATGCTGCCACCCGGCAGTTACTACACCGAGCCGGCCGCGACGCCGCATTACACGGAGACACACGATGATCCGGTGGTCGTTGTGATTACCGGCATGGGTCCGAGCGATACCCACCTGCTGGGGGCGCCGCCGGCACGGAACAGGTAAGCTCACGACGCGCACAGGGAGGTGGCCATTGAAATTCGCCGCACTGATCTGGGCTGGAATCCGCCGCAACCGCGGCCGCTCCAATCTCATTCTGTTGCAGGTGGTGATCGCCTTTACCCTGTTTGGCGTGCTGCAGGGCCTGAACGGCGCCATCAATAAGGCCGTCGACGCAACGCACGCGGACCGGCTGTACGTGGGCAGCCGCCAGCGCTTCGGCACGCCGCTGCCCATCGCCGTCATGTCCACGGTGCAAAGCACTCCGGGGGTCATCGCGGCGGCGCCGCGCTTCCAATTCGGGGCGACCTGGCAGAAGCCGGATCAGCAGGTGCCGGTGATGGGCACCGACATCGACGCGTTCCTGAGTGTGTATCCGGAATTTCAGCCTTCATCAGGGTCGCGGGAGGCGATGAAACGGCTGCAGGACGGCGCCATCGTGGGCGTCGAGACCATGAACAAATATCACTGGCAGGTTGGGCAACGCATTATCGTTCAGTCCCTGATGAAGAAAGATGGCACGCCGAACTGGACATTCGACATCGTCGGCAGCTATGTCAACACGGATGACCCGAAGGCGGCCCAGTTGATCATGGCGAACTACCATTACGTCAACGAATCCCTGAACCCGCAGCAGGCAAATACCATGGCGATCGCCGCCCTGCGCATTGCCAGTCCGGCGCGTGCCGAGGCGGTCGAAGCCAGCATCGACAAACACTTTCTCAACTCGCCTAACGAGACCCTCACTCAGTCTGAACGGGAGTTGGCCCAGTCCCAGGTCGCCTCCATCGGGGACATCGACACCGTCGTTCATCGTGTCATCGGGGCGACCTTTTTCGTACTGCTGTTCGCGACCGGTGCGTTGATGATGCAGTCGATCCGTGAGCGCACGCCCGAACTGGCCGTCCTGAAGACCTTCGGATTTTCCGACCGGCTGGTCATGGTGCTGATCCTGGCCGAGACGCTGGCGCTGTGCGTGTGCGGCGCTGCCGTGGGCCTGGGGCTGGCTTCGCGCATATTGCCTCTGGCGCGCAACCTCATCGGCCTTGGATCGATTCCGCTGGGAGTCGTCGTCACGGGGTTCATCTGTGCGATTGCGCTCGCGCTCGCGGCCGGCGCGATTCCAGCCTGGCGCGGTCTGCGGCTGCACGTCGTCGACGCGCTGGCCAATCGCTAAGGAGAGCATCCATGGGCGGATTCCGGCATTTCTTCGCTCTGACCGGCACCGGATTGCGCAGCATTCCACAGCGGCTGGGCGCCGCCCTCGTCACCGTCATCAGCATCGCCACGGTAATCGGGGTGCTGGTCGCGCTGCTGGCCTTGGGCCAGGGTCTGGAATCCTTCGCGCAGAAGGGTGTGAGCGATGAAGAGGTGATCGTCATTGCCAATACCGCCACGTCCGCCATGAACAGCTCCCTGACCGTGGCTGATGTTGCCAAGATCATTGAGAAACCCGGCATACGACACGATGCCCAGGGCAAGCCTATGGCCTCCGGTAGCGTTACGCAGATCGTCGATGGCGTAACCCGCAAGAATCAGCACGGCAGCATCGGACTGTTCGCCGCCAACACCCAGTGGCATGAAATCTGGCCCGAAGTGCGCCTGCTGTCGGGCCGGGATTTTCAACCCGGACTGCATGAGCTGCTGGTCAGCGACGTCATCCGCAAGCGCTTCAAGAACGTGGAGCTGGGGGATGAAGTGAAGGTCAACGGCAGTCCCTGGAAGATCGTCGGTGTATTCGCCGGCAACGGCGGCTTCTTTGACGATGCCTTGGTCGGGGACGCCAACACGTTGCTGGCCGCACTGCCTCAGGCCAGCTACTCATCCGTGGCGGCGATACTTCAGACTCCTGCCCAATTCGACGTCCTGAGCCAAGCGGTGAGCTCCGATCCGACGTTGAAGGCGAAGGTGATGACGAGCTCGGAAGCCAACGAGGCTGTCATCAAGAGCCTGCGCAGTATTCTCGACTTCGTCAGTTACTTCATCGGCAGCCTGATGGCCCTGGGTGCGATATGCGGCGCCCTGAGCAGCCTGTACGCGGCGGTGGCCGCGCGCAAGGTCGAGATTGCGACCTTGCGGGCCATTGGCTTCGGGGCCGGTCCGATCGTAGGTTCGGTGCTGGCCGAAGGACTGATCCTCGCCATCCCGCCCGCGCTGATCGGTGCCGCGGCCGCCTGGCTGCTGTTCAACGGCAATGTGGTGGATGCCGGCGGCCTCACCTTCCAGATGAATGTTCCGCCGCACCTGCTGGTGGTCAGCATTTTCTGGGCGCTTGCCATCGCACTGATCGGCGGCTTTCTGCCGGCCATGCGTGCGGCAACCATGCCGGTGGCCGTCGCCCTGCGAGGCACCTGAAGCGAACGGCAAACAAAAGGCCGATGTTCCGTTAGGAACACCGGCCTTACGTCTATCAACGGATCGGGCGGTCAGATGGCCTGATTGATGACCTTCGACTGGGTGAATTCCTCCAGTCCTTCCTGACCCATCTCGGCGCCGAAACCGGACTGCTTGGCACCGCCGAACGGCACATCGACCGGCAGGTCCAGGTGCTTGTTCACCCAGACCGTACCCGATTCAATGCGCAGCGCGGTTTCATAGGCACGCTTGTCATTGGATGACCAGACAGTGCCGCCGAGCCCGTACTCCGTGCTGTTGATGCGGGCAATCGCATCATCCAGGCTGCTATAACGCAGCACCGGCAGCACGGGACCGAACTGCTCTTCTTGAACCAGGCGCGTATTGTCCGGAATGTCACGCACGATGGTCGGGCGCACGAAGTAGCCCCGGCCGGTGTGCGGCTTGCCGCCGGCAATGATCTTGCCGTTGGCCCGCGCATCTTCGATGTACTCGTTGACCTTCTTGAATTGAGTGGCGTTCTGCACCGGACCGTATTGCGTGTTCGGGTCCATGCCATCGCCGACCACCGCCGCATCCGCGAGCTTCGCGAGCTCCGTGCACACGGCGTCATACATGGAGTCCGGTACATAGGCGCGCTTGATCGCCAGACACACCTGGCCGCTGTTGACCATGGAGCCGGCGAACAGGCTGGCGGCAGCCTTCTTCGGGTCCAGATCATCCAGGACCAGTGCCGCATCGTTTCCGCCCAGTTCCAGGGTCAGGCGCTTGATGGTGCTGGCGACGCTCGCCATGACTTTCTTGCCGGTCGCAGTCGAGCCGGTGAAGGCGACTTTGGCGACATCCGGATGCGAGGTCAGCGTATTGCCCAGGTCATTCACATCGGTGATGACGTTGACGACACCGGCCGGAAAGATCTTGGCGCACAGTTCGCCCAGACGCAGGGTCGACAGCGGCGTGGTCGGGGCGGGCTTCACGACCACGGTGTTGCCCGCGAGCAGCGCCGGGGCCAGTTTGATCATCAGCAGGATGACGGGGAAGTTCCATGGCGTGATGGCGGCCACGACGCCCAGGGGCACATGGTGCTGCACGATACGGCTGCCCTGGCCTTCCTTCAAAACCTTCGGGGGCAGGTCCATGGCGGCGAAGGTTTGGATCATGTGGATCGCGCCACCGATCTCATACTTGGCGCCGGCCAGGGGCTTGCCCTGTTCCTGGGTCAGCACCCGCGCAATGTCATCCATCGAGGCGCCAACCGCGTCGGCGAACTTCAGCAGCAGGCGGCGACGCTCGGCAATCGGCGTGGCGGCCCAGGCCGGGAAGGCGGCCTTGGCGGCCGCGACGGCCTGGTTCAGCTGGCCCACGTCGGCGCGCGGGCACACCGCGAGCAGCTCTTCGGTGGCCGGATTGGTCACATCGAAGGTCGCCGCGCCGGCGACGAGTCGACCATTGATCAAGAGGTTGAATTCGGAAGCCGGATAGGTCTGCAGCTGGGCATTCATGGGCCGTCTCCTGACGAGCGTAATAGCGGCGGAAATATACCCCAAATTTCGGGTGCGGATTCGCGGCCGCCCGGCGGATATGAGGGGCAATTCGTGCAACCCATTGATATTCCAAAGCGGAATGACATTGTGGCGCACCTCACGTTGTTGGGGTCCGGAAATCTAAAATGCAAAGGTCTCGGCTATCCTCATCCCATGGATGAACATCCGGTCACGCCGCGCGAAAAAGCGCTGAAGGTCAATCTGGATCCGGGCTGCTATGGCAGCTTTGCCGAAATCGGTGCCGGACAGGAGGTCGTGCGCTGGTTCTTTCGCGCCGGCGGGGCGGCCGGCACGATCTCCAAGAGCATTTCTGCCTACGACATGAAAGTGTCGGACGCCATCTATGGCCCCTGCGCCCGCTATGTGTGCCGTGAGCGGCTGCAGTCCATGCTCGACTACGAACAGCGACTGAATATCGAGCGCCTGGTGGAGGGCCGCGGCGCGACCACGGCCTTCTTCACCTTTGCCGACACGGTGTCGGCGCGCAGTTTTCGCGGCAACAATGAATGTCACGGCTGGCTCGGCATCAAATTCCAGCCCCGACCGATGGCTGACAGCAGTCAGATCGTCATTCACGTGCGCATGCTGGACATCGAGAATGCCCTGCAGCAGGAGGCCTTGGGCATCGTCGGGCTCAACCTGATCTACGGGGCGCAGTACTTCAACCATGATCCGGATCGACTGGTCGAATCCTTGCTGGATGGACTCACCACGGATCGCATCGAGATCGATCTGATCGAGTTCTCGGGCCCCGAGTTCGCACGTGTCGACAATCGGGTCATGAGTCTGCGGCTGGTGCAGCTGCATCTGACCGGTGCGGCCATGTTCTCCAGCGACGGCAAGGTGCTGCAGCCCTCCGAAGTGCTGCACAAGAAACCGGTGCTGGTGGAGCGCGGACGTTTCCGTCCCGTCACGTACGTAAACCTGGACCTGGCGCGTTCGGCGCTGCGCGCCTTCGAGGCTGAAGGGTCCGATGTCGCACCCGGGGAGACCGTTTCGCTCATGGAGATCACCATGAGCAGCCTCTCGCACGATGGCACGGTGGACCTGCAGGACTTCATCAGTCGCGCCGACGTGCTGGCCGCCACCGGCCATACCGTCATGATTTCGGACTTTGCCGAATATTACCGCCTGGCTGCCTACCTGTTCCGCTACACCAACCGGCGGATCGGCCTGGCAATGGGCGCCATGAATCTCGAGGCCATTTTCGACGAGTCCTACTACACCCGCCTGGATGGCGGGATCCTGGAGAGCTTCGGGCGCCTGTTCCGCAATAACCTGAGGCTGTACATCTACCCCTACATCAATCAGAAGACCGGGAAGCTGGTGACCGTGAATGATGTGGATGTGGGCGATTCCTTGCGGCAGCTGTACGGCTATCTGCTCTCGCGGCGCTGCATTGTCCAGCTGGAGGATGCGAATCACACCTACCTGAGCATCTATTCCCCGGATGTGCTGAGCAAGATCAACTCCGGGAACACCGAATGGGAGAGCATGGTGCCTCCGGAGGTTGCTGCGGCCATCAAGTCACGGGGCCTGTTCGGCTATCAATAGCGAACGGCGATGGCCTGCGGTATAACAGCCGCAGTCACGTTCGGGGGCCGCGATGAAGCTGCTGCATACCATGGTGCGCGTGGGTGATCTGCCCAGGGCCATCGAGTTCTATACCAACATTCTGGGCATGTCCGTACTGCGCACGGTTGACGTGCCGGCCCACAACTACAAGCTGGCGTTCGTCGGCTACGGAGCCGGCAATGCCGATGGCTCCGCCGAAATCGAACTCACCTACAATTATGGCGTCGGTGCCTACGAGCAGGGCACGGCATTCGGACATTTCGCGATCGGAGTGAAGAACGTCGCCGCGACCTGCGATCGCATCCGCGCCGCCGGCGGTACGGTGACGCGCGAGGCCGGTCCGGTGAAGGGCGGCACCACCGTCATCGCATTCGTTCAGGATCCGGACGGGTACAAGATCGAACTCATCGAACGACCGTCGCTGGACTGACCACCGCGCGTGCTGCGCTCAAGGATTGGCCGATGCATGAGAGGTACCTGCACCTGCGGATGCGCCTGAGCACCTTGCTGTCGGGCGCGCTCGCGGTGGTGCTGGCGAGTTCGGGCCTGGCGCAGACGCCGGCGCCGCCGACGGCCGCGCCGAACGACCACTATCACGCCTTCAAAGCCGCCGTGTATGTGCGGGCCTATGAAGTCGACCGCATGAAGGACGACCAGTGGCTGCAGCAGTCCTGGAGTGTCGTCTCCAGGGCCGTCAAGGTCGACAAGGTGTATCTGGAAACCCATCGCGACAAGCTGCTCGTGGACGGCGCTACCCTCGAGAAGGCCAAGGCTTTCTTTGCGGCGCGCGGCATACGCACCTTTGGCGGCATCACCTGGACCCGCAACGAGAGCAACCGCTTCGAGACCTTCTGCTACTCGAATGTCGCGGATCGGGCCTGGGTGAAGCATGTGGCCGAGGAGACGGCCCGGCATTTCGATGACATCATCCTGGATGATTTCTTCTTCACCAGCTGCAAGTCCGATGAGGAGATCCGTGCCCGCGGCAACCGGACCTGGACCCAGTACCGGATTGAGCGCATGCGTGAAGTGGCGCGCGACCTGGTCGTGGGTGCGGCCCGCAAGGTCAACCCGAAGGTGCGGGTGGTCATCAAGTTCCCGAACTGGTACGAGCACTTCCAGGACATGGGCTTCGACCTGGAGCAGGAACCGTACATATACAGCGGCGTCTACACCGGCACGGAGACCCGCGATCCGGTGTTCAGCGCGCAGCATCTGCAGGCCTACAACGGCTACGCCATTTTCCGCTATTTCGACAACCTGCGGCCGGGCTTCAATCATGGTGGCTGGGTGGATCCGCCGGGCGTGCGCAGCCTCGATAACTACGCCGAACAGCTGTGGGTGACGCTGTTCGCCAAGGCGCCTGAGATCACGCTGTTCGACTATCGTCAGTTGCTTGGCGCATTCAACCCTGCACTGCGCGGCGCCTGGCAGGGCGGGGAGGAGACCAGTTTCAACTACGATGCGATGTTGCGCGGCTACTACCAGGCGGCGGGGCCCGGCGCGACCGCGCCGACCTATGCGGTGCCGGCCGGCGCGGCCCTGCAGCACGTGGATGCGGTGATCGGACAGCTCGGGCGGCCGCTCGGGGTCGCGGTCTATCGCCCCTTCGCCTCTCTGGGAGAGGATTTTCTGCCGAGCTTCCTGGGCATGATCGGCATTCCGATCGACCTGCAGCCGCGATTTCCGACGGCCGCGCACACCATAGTGCTGACCGAGGATGCGGCGGCGGATCCGAAAATCGTCGATCTCATCGAAGCGCACGTGCGCGCCGGCGGCAATGTCGTCATTACTTCCGGCCTGCTGGGCAAACTGCAGTCGCGCGGCATCGACCGCATCGCGAACCTGTATCTGACCGGACCTGACGCGCTCGTGAAGGGGTTTCTCAGCGGACGCAGCACGATCGACATTGGTGAGCCCATGCTCATTCCGCAGGTGCATTTCATCACCAATGACACCTGGGAGCTGGCATCCTCGGTCGCGGGTGACAATGGCTTTCCGATGATGACGGACTCACCCTACAGCACCGGGCACCTGTTCGTGATGACGATACCGAACAACGCCGCCGACCTGTACCGGCTGCCGGCCGCGATTCTCAACACCTTTCGGCGCATTGCCGGCGCGGACCTTGGCGTGCGGCTGGCCGACGGACCCTCCAAGGTCGCGCTGTACGAATACGATAACGGCACGTTCGTGGTTGAATCCTTCAACGATGCGGCCGTATCGGTGCAGGTGTCCGTACCGGCAACAGTGACGGCGCTGCGCAATCTGGAATCCGGCACGCTGGCGCAGAAGGCGCCGCAGGCCTCGACGTTCACGGTCAGGATTGCACCGCATTCGTACGTGGCGTTTGCAACGGACGGCGTGCAACACTGATGACCCATGGCGCAGCAGGAACCTTCGATCCCGTTGCTCGCGGGCGTTGAGCTCGGCGGCACCAAGTGCATCTGCATTCTCGGCAGCGGGCCAGAACAGATTCGCGCGCAGGTCGAACTGCCGACGCTCACCCCCCGGCTCACCCTCGCTGCCATCGAGTCCGTGCTGGATGGCTGGCGTGCACGAGGATGGCATTTTTCAGCGCTCGGCCTAGCGGCCTTCGGCCCTTTGGACCTGCGGCGGGATTCACCGCGTTTTGGCTGGGTCGCACGCACGGTCAAAGAAGGCTGGTCCGACACTGACCTGCTGGGCCGCATGGCCCGGCGCTACAAGGTTCCCGCAGGCATCGATACCGACGTGAATGCCGCGGCGCGTGCCGAAGGGCGCTGGGGTGGCGCGCAGGCACTGGCGGACTATGTCTACGTGACGGTGGGGACGGGCATCGGGGCCGGTGTGGTCATCAATGGCCTGCCGGTGTGCGGCGCCAATCACACCGAGTTGGGACATATCCGTATCGTACGAATGCCGGGGGATCACTTTGCCGGTATCTGTCCCTTCCACGGCGATTGTCTGGAAGGTCTGGCGGCCGGACCCGCCATTGCGGCCCGATCGCAGCGTGATCCGGACACGCTCGCCCCGGCGGATCCGACCTGGGCCCCGATTGCGCACGCCCTCGCACAACTGTGTCAGACCCTGGTCCTCGGCAGCGCTCCGCGTCGCATCTTTTTGGGCGGGGGCGTAATGGCCGGGCAGCCACAGCTGTTTGCCATGATCCGGTCGCGTCTGCAATCCAGCCTCAATGGCTATATAGCCAGCGACGAACTCGGGGCCGGCATCGAGCGCTTCATCGTGCCCTCGGCCCTGGGACTCGCGGTGGGCCCTCTGGGTGCCTTGGCGGTCGCCGCGGACCGGTTGGCAAAAGACGTGAAGCAGGGCCGCGAGAATTAATAGAAAAATGGTAAAAGACGCTCAGCCATGAACAATACGTCGAGTCTCGCCCAAGCGCGTCAAATGCACGGTCGGCTGGTCAGCTGGCTCATCGACGATGCCTATCCGGTGTGGGCCACGAGCGGCTTTGACGCCGTCCATCGCACATTCAACGAGCGGCTCATCCCGCAAGGTACGCCCGGCGATGAGGCGCGCCGCGCCCGGGTGCAAGCCCGCCAGGTCTACGCCTATTCGCGCGCCGCAAGTCTGGGTTGGCGCGGTGACGCCCGCCCGTTGGTTGAGGCGGGCCTGAATTTCTTTACTCGCCATTATCTGCGCGAGGATGGTTTGTTTCACACGCTGGTCGAGCACGATGGAACGCTCAAGGACGACCGCGTCGTGCTCTACGACCAGGCGTTCGCGCTGCTCGCCCTGGCGAGCAGCCAGGAAGTACTGGGGGCGCTGCCGCATGTGATCGAGCGCGGCGTGCGGCTGCGCACGGCGCTGCTGGAACAGATGCATCGGCCCGGCGGAGGCTTCTATTCCGAAAGATCCGCGCGCACTCCGTTGCTGTCCAATCCGCACATGCATCTGCTGGAGGCCGCGCTCGCCTGGCAGGCCATTTCCACGGACCCCGCGTGGGCCGCGCTGGGCGATGAAATCTGCGCGATCGCGCTTGAGCATTTCATAGACCGGGACAGCGGTGGACTTGCGGAGATCTTCGATGAACATTGGCAGCTGATGCCCGAATCCACGCCCGGCCAGGCTATTGAACCGGGGCACCAATTCGAATGGGCGTGGCTGCTGCTGTGCAAGGACTCAAGCCCTGCGAGTGCCACGCGCAAGGCGGCGCGGCGACTGTTCGAAATTGGCGAGAACCATGGCGTGAAGGGCGGGATTGCCATCAACACACTCGATGCGAATTTTCGCATCAAGGATCCGGCGGCGCGCCTGTGGCCGCAGACCGAGAGGTTGAAGGCGGCCTCGCGCTTCGGTGCGCTGACGGGTGAAGAGCACTACTGGCGTAGCGCGCTTGGCGCCGCACAGGGGCTGTGGCGATTCCTCGACCACGGCACGCGCGGCCTGTGGCATGACAAGATCGATCGGGACGGGCGGTTCGTCGCCGAGCCTGCTCCGGCGAGCAGTTTTTATCACATCATCTGCGCCATCGCGGAGTTCGGCGAGGCGCTGCGCCGAGCCGCGTAGCAGTCGCCACGCGGGCTGCCCCGCGCGGCGACCACAGTTCGCCCTACGGCTTGCCGACTTCGACCGCCGTCGCCTTGAAGGGCTTCAGCACCGGCGGCGCAGCCGCTGCCGCGCCGGGCCGGCGGCGACCGCCCTGGGCCGACATCTGCCCTTCGCATACGTAGGCCGTGGTCCCCACGACCGCAACCGCGACCGGTCCATCCGGATAGCCCTGTTTGATCAGCTCCACCTTGCCGTTATTGCCGTCGAAGGTGACCTTTTCGAGCTTGCCGCCGTCGCCGCCTTCCACGATCAGCACCGCCGACTTGCCGAAGCTGCGCATGCCGTCCGGGCGGGAGATCGGTCGATCCAGCTTTACTTCCACCGGCGTTCCGGCCGTACCGTCTTTGCCGATGGCAATGCTGAACAGTTTGCTGACGGCCAGTTCGTTGACGATGATGCGTGAGCCGAGCACCGAGATGCCGTCGATCACGCCCCCTTTCTTGCCCAACGAGCCATCGGCACCTGACCATACGGCCAGTGAGGAGGCGCCCTTTCTGAGCACCTCGACCTGCATGTTGTTGGTATCGGTCGCATAGAGAGTGCCATCGGGTGTGGTGGCCATGTCATTGCAGAAGCCACCTGCACTCGCGAACGGATAGTGGCCCTTCGTGGCCCCGGTCTTCAGGTCAAAGGCGTAGACCGTGGCCGGCGGCGGCGGCGCGCCACCTGGGGCGCCGCCGAACGCGTTGGAGCAGGCATACAGAGTGCCGGTCCTGCTGTCCGCAAACACCCCAAAGGTGCTCTGCAGACCGTCGGTGCCCGGCTGCACGAAGGCCACGGCCTTGTCCGAACCCGGGGCCGCGCGATAGATCATCTTGTTGCCGGTGCTGCCGAAGAACAGCGAACCATCGGCCGCGGAGGCCATGCTCTCGGGGAATACCCGTTCACCGTCGACGACGACCTGCGGCGGAGCCGGAGGCAGGCCCGGCGACATCGATGCGCAGCCACTCAGCGCGGCGGTGACACTCAATAACAGTAGATTGGTTTTCATGATTCTCAAGGTTTGTAGGCAATGCGATAGACAAGGTTGGCGCCGTCGTCGCTGAGCAGCATCGAGCCGTCGCGATTGACCATCAGCGCGACCGGGCGACCCCAGGCATCACCGTCATCGACGATGAATCCGACCAGGAAGTCGTCGTACTCTCCGGTGGGCACACCGTTCTTCATGCGCACGCGCACGATCTTGTGACCGGTGCGGAAGGCGCGGTTCCAGGAGCCATGCAGCACGGCGAAGCCATCACCCACGTACTCCTTCGGGAAGGCCGAGGCGCCGGAGGTGGCGGTATAGAACTCCAGGTTCAGCGACGCCGAGTGAGCCTGATAGGGCACATCCGGTGAGGTGACCTTGCCGGCCAGATCCGGTCGCTCGCCGGCATGGCGCGGATCTTCATGGTTGCCCATGTAGTACCAGGGCCAGCCGTACCAGGCGCCTGGCTTCACGCGCGTGGAATAGTCGGGCACCAGGTCATCGCCAAGCATGTCGCGCTCGTTGGTCGTGCACCACAGCGCACCGCTCTCTGGCTGCAACGTCAGACTCACGCAATTGCGGATGCCGCTGGCGTACACCTTGCCGGGCTTGTTCGAACCCACGTCAAAGACCAGTACGTTGGCGCGGTTCTCTTCGTTGCCCCAGGCGGCACCGAGTCCGTGCGTGGCTTCCCACGCCTGCGCCTCGGCGACGCTCTTCTTGGGCATGTCTTCGGCGATATTGGACTGCGAGCCCACCGATACGTACATCTTCTTGCCATCCGGCGAGAACACGACATCACGCGAGAAGTGCCCGCCGCCCGCGACGGGCGAGAGCTGCGGTACGACGATCTGCGGCACGCCACTGGCCTGAGTGTCCCCCGGCTTGTACGCATAGCGCACTACGCGATTGGTCTCGGCCACGTACAGCCATTGCGGATGCTGGGCATTGGGATAGAAGGCCATGCCGTGCGGCAGTACCAGGCCCTGCGCATAGGTCGTGATGTGGTCCGCGTGGGTGCCGTCGGCCGACGGATGCATGACCACGATCTTGTTGGCCTGCGTTTCAGACAGCAGGATGTCCCCATTGGGCGCCAGCAGCATCTTGCGGGCCCCGGTCGTGTCGGTAGCGAACACCGACATCGTGAAGCCCGGCGGCAATTTCACATTGGCGTTGGCCGGCTTGGGCACCAGGCGTGGAAATTTGGCGCTCGACGGGGTGTCAAACGGCGCCGGTAGTTTGGCCAGGTTGATGCGATGCACGCGACCCGGCGCGTCTTTCTTCCAGTCATCGCTCCCCTTGACGGGTTTGCCCGAGCCCGGGGGGGCCGGAGGCGGACCGGCAAGGCCGCCGCGCGCCGGCGCCGCGTCCTTGAAGGTACCGTTCTTGACGGCCTGCAAATAGGCAATGAGATTGCTGCGATCGGTGTCACTCGCGACCGGTATCACCATGGCCGACCCCGGAACCACCGTCGTGGGCGAGGTCAGGAAGCGATTCAGCGAGGCGGCGTCCCAGGTCAGGCCGGACGCCTTCAGGGCGGCGGTATAACCGAAGCTCGTGCTGGCGGAATGACGGCCGAACACGCCGTTGAGGTTGGGCCCCTGTGCACCGCCGTTGTCACCCGGTTCAGCGCTGTGGCAGAGCGCGCAATTGGCGCGGAAGACAGCCTTGCCGGCGTTCGGGTCGGCCGCGAAGACTGGTGCAGCGCACACCAGACCGACCAACAGACCTGCCGTAGTTATCGCTCGCATGTTGTTCCCCTGGCGGACCGGAAGTGGGTGTTGAAAAACCTGTGGAATCAATTTGATTTAAGTTATGGCGCGATTCTAGCCCGGTGACCGCGAGCCCAAAGCCAAGGCTGCGTCACCACGGTTTTGACATCACCTGCGCCACAGCGCGGTATATCGTGAAGAATATAACGCAATTCCGGACAGTGCTAGGACATCTCCGGAACATCATTTCCCGCGCGCCGGTCCGGATCATCGTTGGGCAATTGCCAGAAGATCCAGGCCGACGCCGTCGTCATCAGACCGACACACAGGAACGTCGCGTGAAAGACCGTCAGTTCCTGCGCCCGTCCGAAGGTGTCGGTGAACCCCGCCAGCAGGCCGGATGCGGCCGCGACAGCCAGGCTCATGGCCAGCATCTGCACCATGGAGAGCATGCTGTTGCCGCTGCTGGCTTCCGGGCCGTCCAGATCCTTGAGCGTCAAGGTGTTCATGGCGGTGAACTGCAGTGAGTTGACGATGCCCAGCACGGACAGCAACACCAGCATGACCCACAGTGGGCTGGAGTGGCCGAGCAGGGCAAAGCTCGCCATGGCTCCCCCCACCAGCAAGGTATTGCCCACGAGCACGGTGCGATAACCGAAGCGATGGACCAGGCCGGTGACGCCGCGCTTGGTCAGCATCGCCGCGAGCGACGTGGGCAGCAGCATCAGGCCGGCATGGAAGGGCTCGAACCCCAGCTCCACCTGCAGGAACAAAGGGATCAGGTAGGGCATGCTGCCGTTGCCCAGCCGCGCAAACAGGTTGCCGATCAGCCCGATGCCGAAAGTCGGAATGCGAAACAGCGCCGGAGCAAACAGCGGATGGGTCTGCTGAGTGGCGCGCAGCCAGTAGCCGACGAGGCTCGCGAGGCCAAAGACCAGCAGCAGCAGTACCGTCGCGTGGTGCAGCGACAGATCGGACAGGCCGTCCAGGGCGATGGATACGGTGATCATGCCCACCGCCAGCAGCGCATAGCCCGCAAAATCAAACGGCGGCACGGACCGCGCACGACCCAGGCGCATGTGGCGCAGCGTGAAAAATCCGCCGAGGATGCCGATGGGCACATTGATCAGGAATATCCAGTGCCAATTGGCCACCTCGACCAGCCAGCCGCCAAGGGTCGGGCCGATGAGCGGACCCACCAGTCCCGGAATGGCCACAAAACTCATGGCCGGCAGCAGGCGCTCGCGCGGAAAGGTCTGCAGCAGCGCCAGCCGTCCGATGGGCAGCAGCATGGCGCCGCCGGCACCCTGTATCACCCGGGCCGCCGTCAACTCGATCAAGGTGTGCGAGGCCGCGCACAGTACCGAGCCGGCGGTAAATATGACGATGGCGGCGAGAAAGGCGCGGCGGATACCGAAGCGGTCGGCGATCCAACCCGAGGCGGGAATGAGCATGGCCATGGTCAGGGAGTAGGCGATGACCACCGACTGCATGCGCAATGCGGCTTCGCCCAGGCTGCGCGCCATCGCCGGCAATGCCGTATTGACGATCGTCGAGTCCAGCGTCTGCATGAAGAAGCTCGCCGACACCAGCCACAGCAGTGGCTGTAGCGATGGCTGCGGGTCGCGGTTGCCCTGGACAGACTTGGTCAATGAGTGGAACTGAAACCGTCGGGAGACGCAGCGTATCAGCCGCCGGATCGTTTGGCCTCAAATCCCAGCTTGATCAGTTCCTGTACCAGCCGGTCGCGGTGATCGCCCTGGATTTCGATGTTGCCCTCCTTGACGGCGCCGCCGGCGCCACACAGCTTTTTCAGCCGCGTCGCGAGGGCGTCGAGTTCCGGGCCCGACAGCGGCAGGCCCGTGACGACCGAGACCCCCTTGCCACTGCGGCCGGAGGTTTCCCGTCCGACCCGCACGCGGGCCTTGCCGGGGCCGGCCGCCGCCGCTGCCTGGGGCGCCAGCGCCTTGAGGCGGGGGGCCGGGTCGCTTTTCATGACCACGCCGCGGAAGGTATGTGTGGGTTTCATCGCCCCCGAAGCGTGCACTCAAGTGCCATGCGCCGACAAGCGCCGCAGGGCCGGTGGCCACTTAAGGTAAAAGGCGTACTGGCTGCGGCAGTCATGCAGGAACAGCGCAGGACCGTAGCCGGCCGATCTCAAGACGCGTCGGTGCGTCGCGAAGACCACCAGCGAGGCCGCACTGAGCACGCACTGTTCCCACGCGCCGGCCAGCAGTTTCGCGATGCCGCGCCTGCCGTCCCGCATTTGCAGCAGCAGCTGGGACTCGAACGCGACGTGAGCCAGTTCATCGGCGGCAATTGTGCGGCACAGGATCTGCAGGCGCCGGCAGTCGGTGACCACCTCCAGGGCGCGGTAATACACGATACCGATGATCTCCGCGGTGACGAGGATGCGCAGTCGTGCCTCTAATCCTCCCAGGCGCCGCAGGGCGCGAAATGCCCGATCGGTGAAAGCACGCTCGCGCCGCGGAATCTCGTGATCCTGCATGAACTCGCCGAGCAGGCTTGCGTGTCGCTGTTCCTCGCCGATCAGCAGATTGAAGATTTCGATGAAGGCGTGATCGTCCTGCGAACCGCAATGATGGCGTACGGCCTGGCGCAGGCGCGTGCCCTGCGAGCTTTCACCCAGCTGGAACGTGGCGATGGATGGGGCGATCAGCCGTCGTTCGCGACCCGTCAGTGTGTCATCGAGCGTGGTAGGGACCAGCCGTGGGTGTGCGGCCTGACTGCGAAAGTGCGCGAGCCAGACGGGTAGATCCTGAAGCATGGAATTCACCTGCGGGTTTGGCGGTTGATGCCAAGATACATGGGGTATTCGGCCATCCCGGTGGGGCAATTCGGGCAGATTGTGGCAGGATGTACCGGTGTCCGGATTGAACAAAATCACCCCGCTGCTGATGGGGCTGGTGGCCGGTCTGCTGGCGGCCGCCGCGGACGCGGCGCCCCAGTCACAAGCCGAATCCGCTGCCGATGCGCGCTTCGCCACACTCGAGCACGCCTACGCCGTCTACAGCATGAGCCGATTCCCGGTGATGGCGACGTATCTGGGGGGCTCGGCATTTGATCCGCATTTGGCCGATGTGGACGGCACGCTGCGCGACTATTCGCCCGCGGCGATCACGGCCGAAGATCAACATCTGCGCGAGCTGCGCAGTCAATTCGCCCAGGCCGAACCGCGCCATCTGTCGGCGCGGCGGCGCATCGACCGGATGGTCGCGCTGGCGCAGATTGAATTCCTGTTGCATCAGCACGAGGTGCTGCGTCATCAGCAAAATTCCCTCGACTCATACGTGGATGAGCCGCTGCGCGGAGTCGATTGGCAAATCCAGGGCATGAAGCCCACCGGCGCGACGACCACCGGTACACCGGTGCAGTGGCAGCATGTGCTCGCCCGGGTTCGCGCGGTGCCGGCTTATCTGGCGACGGCGCGCAGTCAGCTGGCCGCAGGCGTACGCGCGGGCCGTACGCCGGACTGGCGCATGCTCAGGGACTTTGGTTTGAACAGTACGGCGGCCGATGCGGAATATTTCGCCAAGACACTGCCCGGGATCGCAGCCCAGATGATGACCGGCCCCGATCGGGAGTCGCTGCAGCATCAGCTGCTGCAGGCCGGCAAGGATGCGGGCGAGGCTTACCAGCAGTTGCACGACTATGTCGCCGGTACGTTCTTCATCGATCCGGCGGGCAAGGATGCAAAGGCGCTGAAGCCGCAGTACCGGGCCGATCGCTTTGCCCTCGGGACAGCCGAGTACGACTGGGCGCTGCACAACAATCTGCACCTGGACACCACTGCGGCTGCACTGTATGCGAAGTCATGGCCGATCGTGCAGTCCACGCGCGCGCAGATGATCACGCTCGCGCGCAGCATCGCGCAGGCCCATCACTGGGTCGCCTCTGCCGGTACCGCGGATGCCACGGTGCAGATGGTATTCGAGCATCTGGGGCAGGATGCTCCGGCCAACGATGCCGCGATGGTGGAGTCGTATCGCAAGACTGCCCAGCAGCTGGTGGACTATGCCCGCCGCACGCATCTGTTTGACGTTCCCGCAAATTACCGGCTGGACGTGACCATCACACCACCGCCGCTGCGCTCGGCCATCGAAAGCGCCGCCTATTATCCGGCACCGATTTTCACGCCCGATGGCGTGGGTCGTTTTTACGTGACACCGACGGGCGATGACCCGGATCTGCTGCGCCAGTTGCACAACCTGGATGTGCAGCCGGACCTGGCGGCGCACGAAGGCTTTCCCGGCCACGACTGGAATTACAAGATCATGACCGAATACCGTGCGGGCATCTCGGCCGTGCGGTGGCTGACCCCGGGGGCGGTCGAGGACTCCTCGTCGATGTGGGAGGATTCGGTCGCGGCGGAAGGCTGGGCGTTGTACGCGGAAGGGCTGATGGCCGAGCCGCAGCCCGGCGCCCCGCATGGTTTCTACTCCCCCGAGCAACACCTGTATCAGATGCAGGGTGAGCTGTACCGTGATCTGCGGGTGCGCATCGATACGGGCATTCACACCGGGCGGATGTCGTTCGAGGATGCCGTGACCCTGTACTCGGAGATCGTCGATTTCATCCCGGGCTCCTGCCACGATCCGAAGGCACTGGCCAATGGCGCGAAGCGCGCCAGTTGCGAGAGTGCGCGCAGCGAAGTCACCCGTTACGCGCGCTGGCCGACCCAGGCGATCACCTACCGGCTCGGCAAGGATGAGATCCTGTCGCTGCGGCACCGGGCACAGCGACTGTTCGGGCCCGAGTTCTCCGAGCAGCGCTTTCACCTGGACTTCATGAAACAGGGCACCATTCCCGTCGGCTACTTCGCCGAGGACCTGCTGCGCGAGTTGGGTCGCCCGGCCTCCTAGACAGGCGGCAGCACCTGCGCCAGCCACTGGCTGATCGCGACGACTTCCTCGGCACACAGCGTGTGCTCCATCGAATACTCCAGCAGGCGCGGGGCGTAGCCCTGGGCCGTCAACGTCTCAAAGGACTTGCGCGCGAGTTCCAGCGGGACCACCGGGTCCTGCCGTCCGTGACACATCAGGATGGGTATGGCGCGGTTTGCCGATGCGGATTCGGCCGCCAACGTTGCTGCCAGAGGCAGATAGGTGGAAAGCGCCAGGATGCCCGCCAGGGGCTGCGGATACCGCAGCGCGGCCTGCAGTGCGACGGCGCCCCCCTGGGAGAATCCGGCCAATACGATGCGAGCGGCGCCGATGCCGGCGGCGCGCTCGCGGTCAATCAGCTCGTGCACGCGCGAGGCGGATTCCCGAATGCCGGCCGTATCCTCCCGGTCCTTGATGCCAAAGCTGTAGATGTCGTACCAGGCCGGCATCGCCATGCCATTGTTGACCGTCACCGGACGCACCGGGGCGTTCGGAAACACGAACCGCGGCGCGACATTATCCGGCAAGCGCAGCTCCGGCACGAGGGGCACAAAATCGGTTCCGTCCGCCCCCAGACCGTGCAGCCAGATCACGCTGGCGGTCGGCGGGGTGGCCGGGGTCATGACAATGGCCTCGCGGGAACGTTGTGTCGCGTATTTCATGGGTATTCCAATGCGGGGGCCTACGATACCGCAGGCGCGGCCTGTTACGATGCGCGCAGTTTCCACCATTTCCGAACGCGGAGTCGCCCGTGTCCAAGGCGCCCCTTGATTATCAGAGTGCCGGAGTCGACTACCATCGCATCGACGCCCTGAAGATCCGTGCGCAGCAGGCCGCGCGCGGCACGGCAAGGCACCTCGCGGGCCATGGAGCCTTAGAGATCGAAAGCTCGCGAGGTGAGTCGGCGTACGTGGTGGAGAGCCACGGCCTCCTGCTGGCCTCCATTGTCGAGTGCCTGGGCACCAAGTCGCTGGTCGCCGATGCCATGCGAGCCATCAGCGGCCGCAGCCACTACGACACCATCGCCCAGGACACCATCGCCATGGCGGTCAATGACCTGGTGACCGTCGGTGCCGCGCCCATTTCCGTCCATGCCTACTGGGCGGCCGGGGGCAGTGACTGGTTCTCCGATGTGCCGCGCATGGAGGACCTGGTGCGTGGTTGGCAGGCTGCCTGCGATGTGTGTGAAGTGTCCTGGGGAGGCGGGGAAACGCCGGCACTGGCCGGGGTAGTCGCGTCCGGCAGCATTGATCTTGCCGCCTCGTGCGTGGGCATCGTGCCATCGCGCGCGCACCTGACGCTGGGCGATGAGCTGCGCGCGGGCGATTCTATCGTGCTGCTCGCCGCGAGCGGTATCCACGCCAACGGCGTCAGTCTCGCGCGCAAGCTCAGCGAATCCCTGCCGCAAGGCTATGCCACGCGCCTTGGCGACGGTCGCAAGTTCGGCGAGGCGGTGCTGGATCCCACGGTACTGTACCCGCCGGCGCTCAAAGCCTTGCGGGCGGCGCAGATCCTGCCCCATTACTGCGTCAACATCACCGGTCACGGTTGGCGCAAGTTGATGCGCCATGCGGCGGACCTCACTTATCGCATGCACTCCATTCCCGCGGTGCCCGAGGTGCTGACGTTCATGCAGCGTGAGGGTCGCATGGACGCTCGTGAGGCCTACGGCAGTCTCAACATGGGCGCCGGCTTTGCGCTGTTCGTGGCACCAGAGGATGTTCCCGCGACCATTGCCGCGGTCCGCAGCACGGGCACGGACGCCTGGGCCTGTGGCCGCGTCGAATCCGGTCCACGTCGGGTCATCATCGAACCGTTGGGCCTGCAGTACGCGGCCGACGAACTGGCCCTGCGCGGTTAGATGTACGCACTGGCCCGAGCGCTGCTGTTCGCCATGGATGCGGAAGCCGCGCATCGGCTGACACTGACGAGTCTGCGTGCCGCACACCGCCTGGGTCTGTTGGGACTGTTCGCGGCCACACAGCCCGTACAGCCGGTGGAATTGATGGGATTGAGCTTCGTCAATCGCATTGGCCTGGCGGCGGGGTTCGACAAGAACGCTGCCTGTGTGGATGCCGTGGGCGCGCTCGGGTTCGGCTTCGTCGAGGTCGGGACCGTGACCCCCAAGCGCCAGGAGGGCAACACGAAACCGCGGATATTTCGCCTGCCCAAAGCAGGCGCGGTCATCAATCGCATGGGATTTCCGAATGACGGCGTGGCCACGGCCATCGGCCACCTGCGCCGGCGCCGCTACACCGGCGTGTGTGGCGTGAACATCGGCAAGAACGCTGCGACACCGCTCGAGCAGGCCACTTCCGATTACGTCGCAGCACTTCAGGCCGTCTACGAATACGCCGACTATGTGACGATCAATATCAGCAGTCCCAACACGCAGGGGCTGCGACAGCTGCAGGAAGGGGAGCAACTGCGCCCGCTGCTGCAGGCCTTGCTGACGGTGCGCGCCGAGTTGACGGAACGCATCGGCTGGAAAGTGCCACTGGTGGTGAAGCTGTCCCCGGATCTGTCATCCGATGAACTGGCCGCCACCGCGCAGGTGATCCGCGAGCTTGGATTGGATGGCGTGATTGCGACCAATACGACCCTGGACCGCACGGCAGTGGCAGGCCTGCCTCATGCGCAGCGTCCCGGCGGCTTGAGCGGGGAGCCGCTGCGCACTCGCTCACTGGCCGTGGTGCGGCAGCTGCGCACGCTGCTCGGTCCGGGCATGCCGCTGATCGGTGTGGGCGGCATCAGCCGCGCCGCTGATGCCGCCGCGATGCTGGACGCCGGCGCCGATCTGGTCCAGGTGTATACCGGGCTCGTCTACCGCGGGCCCGGATTGGTGCGCGAGCTGGTCGCGGCCGACCATCTCGCCCGCCACGCTCAGTCGTAAGGTTACTCGAGGCCTTCCGCTTTGCGCGCCGCAATGACATGCGGTCGTGCGGCGACGCGCCCGCTGTGACGTTTCAGTGCGGCCCATTGGCTAAGGTCGACGCCAACGTGGCCGCTCCAGCTGGTCACGACGTAAAGATAGGCGTCGGCCACCGTGAACTGCTCACCCATCAGGTAGCTCCTGGAACCCAGGGCATTGTCGAGCCACCCGAGCCGTTTGTGCAGATTGCGGCGCGCGACATTCTTGACGTCCTCGCTGTTCGACGGGTCGAACAGCGGTCCGAAGTTCTTGTGCACTTCGGAGTTGATGTAGGCCAGCCATTCGATGAGCCGGGAGCGCTCAAAGGAACCCGACGGCGGGGCGAGCTTTGCGGCCGGATTCAGATCGGCGATGTAGTTGAGCACCGCGACGTTCTCGGTAAGGGTCTCGCCATTATCCAGACGCAGGACCGGCACATAACCTTTTGAGTTGATGGCATTCAGATCCTCGCCCTCGCGCGTCTTGTGGGTTCCGTGCTCGACCTCGACAGCCTCGAAGCGGATCCCGGCTTCATTCAATGAGATGTAGGAAGCCAGCGAGCAGGCGCCCTTCATGTAATACAGTTTCATGGGTAACGTCCGTGGGTTGGTTAAAGTTTCGGAATACGGAATCGGCTGATCATCAGGGAGCCGGAGATCGCGAACAGCAGCGCCAGGGGGTGCAATGCGTGCGCCTCGAAACGGATCTCGCCGAACCACAGGTTGTCACCGATGGATCCGAGGTAAACCCCCGCCAGCAGGATGGCGACGACTATCGCGGAGGTCGGGATGGGAGTTCCCTCAAAGTACGCGACTTTGCCTGAGTCGCCCGACAGCTTCTCCGCCGTGACGTTGAACCGGGCCAGGCGCGAGACGCCGCAGGCGACGAAATAGCCGAGAATGAGCCTGTCGTACAGTCCCTGCATGCCACAGCCGTATCCCATGATCGCCGGCGCCACGCCGAAGGAAATCACATCGGCCAGTGAATCCAGCTCGCGGCCCATTGCCGAGTGCGTGCGCCGCCAGCGGGCGATCTTTCCGTCGAATACATCGAAGATGAATGCGAGAAAGACCAGGCCGCCGGCGAGATACAGGTGGCGGGCATTCCCGCTTTGCACATAGCTGATGGTGGAAAACAGCGAGCCGGTGCCGCAGGCCGCATTTCCCAGGGTGAACCAGTCCGCCAGGTGAAATCCCCGGATCATGGAGAACCGCATTTCAGTTGGCCGAGTATTCATGGGGAACAGGGTAGTACATTCGCCCCGGCCTGCGCTGTAGGTGAATGGGAGCATGCTCGAAGATCGGTTTTTGGGATGTCGCCACAATCGGCCATAAATCTTCCGAAACTGGGCATTTTTGCCGCATTCGGCGGTCCCTTTGCAGGAATGAACTGTACCTGTAGCGGAGGCAACGTGCCGCCGCCACCAACAAGAGGTACGGGTCATGAATGCGAATGCGCGCAAGGTACACAGGATCCTGGTGGGTTTCGGCGTGGCGTGCGCCGTGGCGGCAACGCTGCCTTGCGTCGCCGAGGACAAGCCCGCGGGCGTCGACACGGTCACCGTCGAGGGCAAGGTCATTCCCGCGCCCGTCGCGGCCAAGAAGAAAAGCAATTCGGCGCCGGCCGAGGAGAACATCGGTCTGTTCAGCGGCCTCGCCATCGGGGCGGTGGCGGGCGGTCCCATCGGCGCGGTGGCCGGGGCAATTACCGGGGCGCTGCTCGGCGAGCACTATCACAAGCAGAAGGTCGCGAATCATGAACTGGCGGCGGATCTTTCCGGCAGCAATGCCGAAAGGGCGAAGCTGACGCAGACCTTGCTGCAGATGGGAGGCTCGCTCGATCATGCGCGCGAACTGACCGTGAACATCCCCTTCAAGACCGGTGATGCCAATCTGACACCGGATGATATCGATCAGCTGACGACCCTGGGACAGCTGGCGAGCAGCATGGATGGCGTGAAGATCCAGGTCAGCGGTCACGCCGATCCGCGCGGCTCCAGCCAGTTCAACATACTGCTGTCAAAGGATCGCGCCGAGTCTGTGGCGGCGGTGCTGACGAATGCCGGTTTGAGCGCAGACCGCATCATGATCGAGGCGCTTGGGGCGGACGGCGACAGCGCGGGCGGCAACCTGGACGAGTACGCGTTCCAGCGCCGGGTCAGTGTGAAACTGATCGGCACGGAGCCGGCGGTGAGTACCGTAGCGCAGGCGGAATGAGGCAGGGTGAGCGGCGGTGGGGAATGCTTGAGAGTGCCGTGCGACGCGTTCGCGTCG
>DASYER010000022.1:0-15862 GCA_036498905.1 Steroidobacteraceae bacterium
ATCGATGTCAGTGTAGCCATTGTTCGGGTTGTACTGTGACTCGGAGGTGTCGGCATCCAGGGTGGCCGACCAATGCTCGTCCATATCCCACTTGACGTTGATGCCCGGTGTGTTGGTGACGATGTAGTTGGTGGCGACGAAGGCGTTGAAATCCGTCGGCCCGGTGAAATTGAAGTTGGTGAGACTGCCATTGGCGTCCTGCACCGCCCCGGGGAAAGCATTGAACCAGGTGCTGCGCTGCCAGCGTGAATCATGCTCATCGTCCGAGGAGTAATTGTCATCGATCGTAACCAGCACGGTATCCGTCGGATGCCACTGAATGGCCACCCGCCCGTCCTTGCGGCGGGAATCGATGTTCTCGAGGTACATCGCCATGTCCTGCGGATACCAGCTTGGCACGGTGCTGGTGCCGGTGGCACCGGTGCCGACGCTCGCGCAGCCGGAGCCAGTCGGTGCGGCCGCGAAACTGGAACAGGCAAGATGAGTTCCCTTCCAGCCCACGACATCCTGATGGTGGTTCTCGATGTGGCTGTCCAGATAGTCGACGTCGACCAGAATGCCGAACTTGCCGTCCAGAAAGGTATCGCTGACCAGTGCGCCGAACCCTGGCCGCACAGAGCTGGCCAGCTCATAGTCGTTCGCTTGAGCGAATATCTGGGCATGAGGACCCATTTGGTCGAACGGATTCAACATCGTGACGTTGATGGTTGCACCGACAATTCCCGAGGACAGAGCCATGTCGGGGGTCTTGTGAACGTCTACTTCCTTGACGTATACGGCGCTGAAGTCACCGAAGTTGAAGGCTTGGCCATTACCGGAGGCAATCGGCCGACCCTCGATCAACACCTCGTTGAAATTGGCTCCGAAGCCGCGAACCGTGATGCCCTCCGTTTGGCCCGTAGCCGTGGGCGCGCCGGCGGAGCTCGAATAGTTGAGGCTGCCCCGATTCACCGTAATGCCAGGGATGCGCGCGATGGCATCGCCGATGTTGGCGTCGGGGAATTGGCCGATGTCCTCAGAGGAGATCGCGTCCACCACTCCGATGGCGTTTTGCTTGATATCCATGCTCCTCTGAAGGGAGGCACGGATACCGGTGACGACCACTTCCTGCAACTGGTCGGTCGACTGAGTGTTATTCGCCGCCGGCGCGGTCTGCGCAAAGAGCGGAGTGCAGATGGCAGCGCTCGACACACTGCCCAGAATGGCGCTGACTACTCCACGGATCTGTCTATTCGAGCTTGTATTCTTCATTTGTAAACTCTCCCCTTACTCTTGCGACGGACGGATCGTCGGCACCGGCCTCGAGCAAATGGCGCAAGGCTCGCCGCGGCTCTCGTTTTTCGACTCCTAAGCTGAGGAGCGATGCATGCGACGAAAGTCGGAAGCTCCGGCAACCAACCTGGTTGACCAGATTGTGACGGTGAGCACGGATGACCCGGCTCGCCTCCCCCTCTCGATACCCATAGTCCCGCCCCTTCGGGTGCAGCTCTCAAGCGGCCGTTAGTTCAAAGCCCGACCGCTTCCCAAGCCGCGAGTTCCCCCGCGCCGTGTTAGCGCTCCCATAATTACGCGTGCCGAGCAGTGTGTCAAGAGGTTCACACGCGCAATTAGGCGTTATCCGACTCTCCAAGCTGATTCGTTGCGTGTGCGCAGCAGTTTCGCTGGCCGATGACGTTTCCTTAGCGGCGGGATCCCGGTTGAGATCTCAAGGGCTCGGGTTGCGGAACCGGAAGTCCCGTACAGGAGTTCGGCGAGATCCCCAAGGTCGCGAACATTGCGGGGAAAGGCCTTTCACGGCGCAAATACGCGTCACCGTTCAATCCATCGGCTCGGATCCATTCGGCAATGCATTCCCCTGGAGTAATCCATGGCCTGCAATCGGTGGACGATCCTGCGTACCTCGTCCATCCGTTCCGCACGGGCAGTGTCGAGGCGCAAGGGGCTACGCGATTGCACCGCCCGGACCTTTCGTGAGGGCAACGAGCGGTGAATTCCGCATGAATGGGAGCGCTCACTGTATCGGACCGTCAAGGACGCGCCGCCAGCCCGCACTACCCGGCGCACGCCAACAAGCGGGACCGAGTGCCAGACAATAGTCCCCGCCCGCCTTATCACGGGCATCCTTGCTCCGGCGCGCTCGCCTGCGACGCCCTCCTCATCACGCTCGGGCGCACCATCGCCGCTGGGACCGTGCGCCGTAGTTGCAGGCACCCCGCGACGCAGCAAACGAAAATCTGTCTTCAGGGGTCGGCAGGCTCGCCTGCTCCGCCCTCTATTGTTGTGATGCAGAAGGCCCGCGGCCCGAGGATTGGATCCACAGTTCCCCTATTTGCGCATGTTCGGCCGTAAAATGCCGCGGTGTGAATGTTAGCCATTCCCCTCATCCGCAACCGTCAATCCGTGAGGAACATAAAATGAAGATAAGGATCAAGCGGCTCATCCTGGCTGCGTGTGCGCTTTCCGTTGTCGAAGTTGCGATGGCGGCGATCCCGAAGGCAACAATAGACAGGGACCCCAAGAACGCAAAAGTTGCCAAGTTGGTAGTGAACTCACCCGAGGGCGATACGACCACTTATCGATGTCAGTACTCCTGGCAAATTACCTTCAACGGTGGTGCCGAGACGACGGACGCGTGCGAAGTGGATGTTCCGGCCGGTACCAAGGATGCTGCGATGTGCACCAAGCAATACGACAAGAGAATTTCACTGATCGTGATGGTTCAGTCGAACTGTAAGCCCACCTGAAGATCAGGGGCGGTCCGCAGATCACTCTCTGTGGGCCGTTCCGCCGCCTGATCGGATCAGCTGCGAATGTATTGTTCGAGCTCTTCGATGGTCTTCTGCTGCTCTTCGAGCACGGCGCGCACTAGATCACCGATCGACAGCACGCCCACAACCCGCTCACCCTCGACCACCGGCAGGTGGCGTACGCGCCTATCAGTCATGATCTGCATGCACTCGCGCACCGACTGATCAGGACGCACAGTCAGCACCGGCGAACTCATGATCTGCCGGACCAAGGTCTCACCGGATGAGCGACCTTTTAGAATGACCTTACGGGCGTAGTCACGCTCGGAGACCACGCCCACCAGCTGTGCGCCCTGCATGACGAGCAACGCCCCAACACCATGTTCGGCCATCAGGTGGATCGCCTCGAGTACGGGGGCTTCCGGATCGACACTGTAAATAGTGTCCCGCTTGTGCTTCAGCAACTGCGCTACCACCGCCATAATGGCCTCCCCAGTACTTCAGTGCTTCCCCGCTATTCGATCATATCACTGACGCGCCAGGGCTTCCTGAAACCCTGCCGGCAACCACCCGGACTGCGCCGCCCAATGGCGCCGTTTGACATCTCAACACTTCGTCGGCCGTCTTGTACAAAAGCGCCGATCTTGAGGCGGGCAAAGCAACTCTCATCATTCCCCCGCTGCCGTTGGTGGCGTCTGGTGAGCGGATCGTTAAATAGTTGAAACAACAAGGAACTCCATCTGGATAATCCCTCTACCGCTGCGGTCGTACACAGGGTTGGCGCATTTTCGGCGCGACGCAGCTATCGCTACCTCTTCTGGAGAACAGCATGCAACTCAAGATATGCCTGTTGGCAATCGCGATGTCCGCTGTAGCCGGCGTCTCATATGCCGGCAATCTGTGTGCAATCAATCCCTACACGAAGACGGATGCAGAAAAGGGCAAGCTCGCATTCGATTCCCATTGCGCGCTTTGCCATCAGTACAGCATGGTCGGAAGAACGCCCGGCAATTTCATGAACGAATCGCCGGACATCAAACTGTTGTCCGAGAAAGACCAGAAGTTTGTCGATGGAAACGGCGGGGTCGTTCCACCCTTGGTGGGCGATTCATTCTTCAAGAAGCAGCAAGCAAATACGTTTGTCCAGTTCAGCGCTGAAATGGGCGGCGCCGCAAACAGTTGGCCGACAAAGGACTTCCGGGCTCCGGACACGTATTTTTGGATCGCGGCCTACGTTCTCTATAGGAACTGCGGGAAGATGTGACAAGGGCCATCCCTGTCGGAGCCGCTGGCCCGAGCTTGAACTGCACTGCTTTGGCAGACTCTCCCAGGAAGGATGTCGAATCCGCAGCGGTCCGTTCGTCGTAATGCCATGACCCCCACCATTACCGCCTTTGAACGCTCGCCAGATCGTGGCCGGGGACTGGCACGTGACATGCGCGTCCGCTGGGCGCTTGAAGAGGTGGGCCTACCTTACAAAGTTCGATTTCTCTCGTTCCGGGAGATGAAGGAATCGGCCCATCGTACGCTTCACCCTTTCGGTCAGATTCCGACCTATGAGGAAGGTGATCTCACCCTGTTCGAGTCGGGAGCGATCATCCTGCATATCGCGGAGCACCATGCGGGGCTGCTGCCGGAGGATCCGAGTGCCCGGGCGCGTGCGGTCACCTGGATGTTTGCCGCGCTCAATACGGTAGAGCCGCCGATCCTTGATCGCGGAGTCGCCATACTCCTGGAGCACGACAAACCCTGGCACGAGGCGCGCCTGCCGATCCTCGAGGATCGCGTCCGTGTGCGGCTGGATGAACTTTCTGGCCGACTCGGGGATGCGAACTGGCTCGACGATGCATTCAGCGCCGGCGATCTGCTTATGGTGACGGTGCTGCGCAGGTTGAACGGATCGGGTCTGCTGGCCGGATATCCGAACCTCTGCTCCTATGTCGCGCGCGGCGAAGCGCGGCCCGCTTACCAGCGTGCTTTCGCCGATCAATTGGCGGTCTTCACCGGCACGCCGCCGACCGGCTGACGAGGGTCGGCATCTGCAGCAGTAAAGTGCGCCGCGTCTCCCAGGCAACGTGGGGACATTGTTGGATAAACACGGCCGATTCACGCCGTGCGCATCACAACCCTCCATGCGACCGTCACGCAATGTTAGCTACGGTGGCATCCGCAACTCAAGGCAGTGCCGGACTGGCCTTAGGGTATGTGGCGGTGGCCGCACCCATGATGGTGGCGATGGCGCGCAATGGGGCCTCCTGGAAACGGCTGCTGGCGGCACCGGTGTACGCGGCGGGCGTCACCATCGCCGCAGGTGTTGGCATCGCCGCGGTCAGCAGCCTGGGTGCGGCCGTTGGCCTGTCGCTGGGAGGCGGAGCATTTTCCACCGCTGTGAGTGCCGCAGCCACCGTCGGTCTGGGCTATGTGTCGGGCCGGATACTTGCCAAGCCAACCACTGCTGCGGCCGAGCATCGGCGCGGAACGGTGGTGCTGGAGAGTGAGCGGCTGGTGAGCCGGCGGCCCCAGGGGCAAAGCGCGGGTCGTATGCGTGAGGCGGCCATTACCATTGCCGGCATTCCGATCGCGCCGAGCGATGAGACCAAGCACTTCAAGATCATTGGCACCACCGGTACCGGTAAGAGCACGGCAATCGCGGAGATTCTGGCGGCGGGGCTGGCCCGAGGTGATCGGGCGGTCATTGCCGACCCGGACGGGGGATACATGCGCCGTTTCTTTCGCGCGGAACGCGGCGATGTGATCCTAAACCCATTCGAACCGGGATCGCGCAAGTGGGATCTGTTCGGCGAAATCCGCACTCCCTATGACATTGAGCAGTTGGCGCACTCGTTGATCCCGGACCATGAGGGGTCGGATCGCAGCTGGCGCGGATATGCGCGGACCTTCTTCACCGCGGTCACCCGCCGTGCCCACGAAGCCGGAGTCGATGATGTGGGAGAACTGCATCGGCTGCTGGTCATCGCCGAACCGAAGGAGTTGCGCGCGCTGCTGGCGGGAACTGCGGCACAGCCGTTTCTCGACGAGCACAACTCCCGGATGTTCGACTCCATCCGCTCCGTCACCAGTTCGGCCGTGACGGCGCTGGAGTACATAGGCGAGCAGCGCCAGCAAAAGCTGTCGGTCAGGGATTGGGTTCGCGACACCGGCAAGACAAAGACTGGCGGCGTGCTATTCATTCCGTACCAGGCCGGGCAGATCGCAGCAATGCGTTCGCAGATATCGGCGTGGATGCGACTGTCCATATTCGAAGCAATGAACGCGGCGCAACCTGAGCATCGCCTTTGGTTTGTGGTCGATGAACTCGACGCGGTCGGGCAGATTGACGGCCTGAAAGATGCCCTGGCACGGCTGCGGAAATTCGGGGGCCGCTGTGTGTTGGGATTTCAGTCGATCGCGCAGGTGTCCAGCACCTACGGCAGCGGTGACGCCCACACAGTGGTCGAAAACTGTGCGAATTCCCTCATCCTGCGCTCCTCGGCCAGCGAGGGCGGCGGGACGGCCCGCTTTGCATCAAGCCTGATCGGGGATCGCGAAATTCTGCGCACGACCCATTCGCGCTCACGACGGCCGCTGGATGTGGTGGGCGTGCGAACCACCAGCCAGCAAGTGGCTCTCGAGGCCGCGATCCTGCCCTCCGAAATCGAACAGCTACCGGACCTGGCCGGCTTTCTCAAAATCGCCTCGCGACCTGAATGGCTGCGGGTGCGCCTTACTCCTGTGCGCGAAGCCACGGCGGACAGAACACACCAGACCGATGTCGGCTATGAAATCTGAAACCACTACTGACGGTGCGCCAATCGAACTGGGTCGAATCCTGGAGACCATTCATGCTCAACAGGCGCAACTCCACGGCATGCTGGCGAATCTTGAGAGCCGGACCCAGGACCTGGATGCGTCTGTGGGCGAGGCCGTGCAACGGGCGCTCATGCAGCCGGCCGGCCTGCGCGCGGCCGAGAAGCTTGCACAGATGCAGCGAACTTCCGCGGTACGCTTCGCGCGCTGGTCGTTCGGCCTGGTCTCAGGGTGCGCCCTGGTGCCGGCGCTGCTGAGCTGGATGTTGATGCCATCACGCGCGCAACTGCTTCAGGCCCGACAGTCATATGACGAGCTTTCGGGCAGGGTGGCTCAGCTATCCCGTGAAGGTGGCCGCATCGAGCTTCGCCATTGTGGCCCCGCGAATCGACTATGTGTCCGCGTCGACCGCAAATCCCCCTGGTACGGGGACTCAGCCGACTTCATGGTCCTGAAGGGCTACTGACTTGGATACCCTGTGGCCTCAGTTGCTCAGACTGAATCCTGTCATTTGCATTTTGGCAGCACTATCTTTGCTGGGTCTCACGTTCCTGCTCGGCCAACTCGGACGACGGGAGACGGCCGTTCGTGGCGCCAGGCTGGCCGGGGATAATCCATTACGCAGGGTGTACTGGCGCCTCAAGGCCAATACCTGCGGCCTGCTCACCTTGGCCGGCAAGCCGATTCTGCGGATCGATGAGACCAAACACTTCAAGCTGATCGGGACGACCGGTACCGGCAAGTCGACCGCGATCGCGGGACTATTGAGCGCTGCCCTGCAACGCGGCGACCGGGCAGTGATCGCCGACCCGGATGGCGGCTACTGCGCCCGGTTCTTCGACGCCTGGCGGGGTGACCAGGTGCTCAATCCCTTCGAATCGAGATCCGCCAAATGGGAGCCCTTGGCGGAGCTGGAGGACGCGGCGGATCCGGAACATCTGGCCAGTGCGTTGATCGCGACATCCGCAGATTCCGCGGCGGGCGAATGGCGGGGTTATGCGCGCACCTTTGTGGCGGCGACGCTCGAACGCTGTCGGGCCATACCCGGCAGCGATACCCGGGAGTTGTGGCGACTGATCGCGGTGGCCGCACCAGAGGAGTTGCGGCCCCTGCTGGCCGGAACTGCGGCACAACCTCTACTTGATCCGGACAATGCACGCATGTTCGGCTCGCTGCGTGCCATCGCCGTCTCGGCGATGCGCCCGCTGGAATTTGTCCAGGGTCAGACCGGTGCACCGCTTTCAGTCCGGCAGTGGGTGCGTCAGGGTCAGGGCGTGCTGTTCATTCCCTATGCGGCGCGCCAGATCGCAGCATTGCGCAGCCTGATTGCGACCTGGATGGGGCTGGCCGTCTTCGAGGCGTTGAGCCAGAAGGAAGGCCATGACCAGCGCCTGTGGCTGGTTGTGGATGAGCTCGATGCGCTCGGTGCCATCAATGGGCTCAAGGATGCATTGGCCCGGCTACGCAAGTTTGGCGGCCGCTGCGTGCTGGGGTTTCAGTCGATCGCGCAAGTATCCGCGATATACGGTGTCGGGGACGCCCAGACGCTCGTGGAGAACTGCGGCAATACACTGATCCTGCGCTGCTCGGGCAGCGAGAACGGGGGCACCTCGCAGTACGCCTCCCGGCTGATCGGCGATAGGGAAATCATCCGCCGTCAGCGCTCGCGTGGCCGTGACAATCCGGGAGCCCTGTTCTCCGGCGGCCCGCGCCGATCGGTACAGGTCACGGAGCAGCGGACCATCGAGGCGGCAGTCCTGGCCGCGCAAATCGAACAGCTTGCCGATCTCGCAGGCTATCTTAAGACCGCCTCCTCGCCGCTGTGGCATGCCGTGCGGGTCAAGCGCTGACACCCCAGTGATCTTGCAGCCTTCCTGACGTGGCCATCTACTACCTTGGCGTCAAGTCCTTCGGCCGGAGCGCCGGCACCGGCGGGAGCGTCTCGACCAGCGCCGCGGCCTACCGATCGGGCGAACGGATCCGAGATGAGCGAATGGATCGCACCTATGATCACTCCCACCGTCGCGACGTAGAGTACAAGGAGATTCTGCTTCCCTCACACCTCGACGCAGCAGGGTCGCAGCTTGATTGGGCCCGGGACCGCAGCCGATTGTGGAACGCTGTCGAGCGCTCCGAGCCCAGGGCCAATGCGCGTGTCGCGCGCGAGTATGTGCTGGCACTGCCGCACGAACTCAATGCAGAGCAGCGCACCACCCTCGCCCGCACCTTTGCCCAGGAGATTTCGGACCGCTACAGCAATGTCGTGGATCTGGCGATTCACCAGCCGCGCACCGACCCGCGCAATTTCCACGCCCACCTGCTGTCGACCACCCGAGAGGTGACCGCGTCGGGCCTGGGCCCGAAAACCATCGCCGAGTTGACCGGCTCGCAACGCTTTGAACTGGGCTTGCCTCGAGCCATGCAGGAGCATGCCCAGCTACGCGAGCGCTGGGCCGATATGGCCAACGACGCACTGCGCGATGCCGGCCTCGAGGTGCGAATCTCCCATATTCCGAATTCCGAGACGATCCTGCGACCGGAAGCACGCGCCTGGCTACCTCGGGTTGCCTGGGAGATCGAGCGTCGCGGTGAACACAGTGTATTGGGAGAGCGCGCACGCGAGCAGTTTGCGCAAAGGCGTGAGGCTGCGCATGCGCCGCTGACGACGGCACCGGTACTGAAGACTCCCGGAAGTAGCCCCGAAGAGGTTCGCAAGCGGGCGATCGAGGAGTGGCGTGCGATTCGGGGACAACTCGGTCACGCCGAGCCGGAACGGGCCGCTACGAGCGACCTCGAACGGCAGATGGGGAGCCTGCGCCGGGAGTTGGGCCGTGACGACTTCGCCTTGTGAAGTGTCTGTACCGAAGCATCGGGAGACCGGTATGGAGCGGGAAATGACGCCGGCGATCCTCGATCCTGTCTATCGAATTATCAGCGATGAAGCGGTCGTGGTCAGCGGGTACGTGAAATGCTGGCATTGCCGGGCTGATGTACTGGTCATCTGCCTGTATTGCCAGAGCGGCTTCGTGGACGGCGAAGCGTTGCTGGATTTCAGCATATCGAACGTCTCGGATATTGACGAATCACTGCGCCTGCAGCTTCGAAGCTGGCCCGGGTTTCATCCGATCCGTCGCCGTGGCAGTGCGAGCGGTCCCTATGCAAACCACTGTGGTAGTTGTGACAAGCCCCAGGACGACTTCTATCTGCACTGTCAACCCGGAGGGCTATTCTTCAGTTTCCAGGATCGCGCTGCACAGACACTGCGGATCCATGTGCTGCAGGGATACATTCGTCTCTCGGGGGATGAAGGGTTCGAGCCTGCTTGACTGGGAACACGCAAGGACAGGTCTTCCCGAGAACATCGATTGATCTCGGCATAATAGGCGACCCGAGGAAAAGCCGAAAAATTGCGGAAGGAAGACGTTGAGGCCTGTTCGACAGATCTACGCAGCGCGGCGCTGGAAGGCCTCCACTGCGGAGCGCCACAATGGAAAAGCGGTGGCTCTCAGGCAATCAAGCTAGAGCCTGAGTTTCGCCCGGCCCATTCCAGGGTTTGAATGTCAGGGTCGCCATTCTACCGAAACGATGAAACCCACCGAATCGAAGCCGTAATTGTACTTGGTCAGGTAGGCGTCTGACATGTGCTGATCCACGATTCCAATCGAGATACGCCGTTTTGAGCTGGCTTGGTAGTGCGCGCCAAAACCAAAGAGGTACATGAAGGAAATGTTGTCCTGCTGGCCGTAGAACACATGACTTGCGTCCGTGACACCCATGGCCTCTCGAAACTCGACATATGGCGACCATGCGCTTGCGCCGGGCTCGAACAGGTATCGCAGGCCGCCGAGCACACCCGCGTAATAGTGCTCGGGACCTTGTAGGATATCGGCCCCAATGATGCCCACGCTGCTCTGCAAGTGCCCACGCAGGAATCCCCGCCCAATTGTGTTCGCGAAGTCATAGCGACCCCCGACCACGTAACTGTTCAGGTGGTAATGCCAAGGGTTTTTCATGTTGTCCACCCCGCGTTGGCCAGCCACCAGCCAGAATGGATTCTGGATGTCCCAGAACACGTAGGAGGATTCAAGGTCGAAGGACCAGCGGCCGGCGGCGGAGCCGTGAACGGAGGAACTTGTGGCGGCATCTGTCACAGGCGAATCGTTATGCGTCTCGTCAGTCGCCCATGCCCGGGCAAAAATGCCTGCGAGCCATAGCAATGTCAGCAATAGTTCCAGATGGCGCAGGACTGGTTTCTTCAAAAAGGCAAACCTCGTCGCGATCGTAGCCTTCTAAATAGGCGCCGAAGGGCGAGGAGCGACATCGTCGGCGATGCGCAAACGCTGTAGGAAACTCAGACATTTTCGACTCCACAGGGCACTACTCCTGCTTCCGGCCAGCCAATCGCGGGCTTAGCCGAAGCGCCAGGCCCAGTGCAGCGGCAGCGTTCGTGCAGTTCTGGGGTCCAATTTTGTTCATATTGCCTGCGCACCATCCGCGGCTCGAGGCGCCCGTCCCCAGAGTGATTTACATAAGGTGCATGAGCTCGACAATGGGGCGCATCCCGACGAAGAGCAGCAGCAGGTCATCTATGACCCAAGCGGCCTTGGCAAAAGATCTTGGGTTCAAACGCGCGGCGCCGATGTGCAGGCCGTTCAACCACGATTTCCCCAAACGAATTTGCGAGGACCCTCTTCTACGCTTGCTTGTGAAGCGTAGGGGCAAAGCCACAATTTCGCGCCGTACCGATCAGACTTCTTGAAGGAGGTCCTGCTTGATCGTCACGCCTAGGCCGGGCTCATCCGACAGCTGCATGTACCCGTCCTTATCAATGTGGGGTGCATTCTCATACACGCTCCAGATTTGATCGATATCCAGCGCCGGCGGCTCATACAACACCTCCCAGGTGGGCCCGACGCCGCTTTTCGGGCCAAAGAACACTGCATTTTGCAATGATGCGTTCAAATGACCGGCGCAGAATGTACCGGGGCCGAACCCCGCGTGAGCTACGCAGCGCTTGTCAAACGCGGCGGCTAATTCGGTGATCTGGCGGGCAATGGTGGGACCTACGAGGCCGACTTCGAATTGAATGATGTCGAGTGAATCTTGCTCGAGCATGTCGCGATATTCATGAATGCCCGTGCTGCCTTCGCCCCCGGCAAGACGGAGATTGGCTGCGTGCCTTAACTGCGCGAGCTGCGCAAAGTCCCATCGAGGAAGCGGCTCTTCGAGCCAGTAGACTCCCAGCCGTGCATACTCCCGTGCAGTGTCTACCGCGCGCTGGTAGTCCCAGCGCGTCGGTCCGGAGTTTGTTCCATCCGGCCCATCACCGGCCTGATTGGCATCACATAGGATGATGAAGTCATCCCCCATGAGTTTGCGTGTCTGCTCAACCAGCGCAACATCTTCCTTAACGGTGGGGAAATGCGATCTGAACTTGATTGCACGCCAGTTATGCGCGCGCACAGTTTGCGCCAGCCGTGCGCGCTCTTCAGGCGTGCCTGTCGACCACTGACTCGCATACGGCATCAGCTTGCCATCGTGGCCGCCCCAGAGCCGGTATAGCGGGAGCTCCAACACTTTTCCGACGAGGTCCCAGAGCGCAATTTCGACGTTAGCGCCGCCAGCCACTGGGCTGAATGCGCCGCCGGAATTGAATAGCATTCTGGCAAGCCGCTGAATATCGAGTGGATCTGCGTTCATCAATCGCTCACGCGCGATGCTCAACATTGCGGGAGTGATTCCTGGACCATAGCCTGTCAGTCCGGCATCTGTATGAATCAGAGTGAGGGTATCCCCGCCCACCCGGTAGGCACGGCCGGAAACGACCGAGCCTAGCTCCTTGACAACGCGTACCCGTTTGACCTGAATGTCCGTGATCTTGACTTTGGGACGACCCGGAGCGCTCAGCGCCGGAATCGACGTCGTCGCCCCGATGGCAAGAAGACTCAGTGCCTCCGCCATAAATGTTCTTTTACGCATGCTGCCCCCTTTATCCGACTCACTTGCCCTCCCCTTCCTTCAGAGGAGACGCCGACGGCTTCGTTTGGATCAGGCGCTAAAGCGGATGATCAGGCATGGCGTCGAGCGCCACCGGGCTGTGGTCGTAACCTAGCCCCTCTTCGGCTGCTTGAAGTGCCGCCCGATGATGTCCGCAAACTGATCAAGCTTTGAATGCACGTTCGGATCAAATGCGTACAGATCGTTCACCGTCACCATCCGCGGCTCATAATACCACTTGTGCCTCTTCGCCGTTTACCACGCCCGCTCGATGTACGGCCGATTGCGATCCGATGGCAAACGATCGCTTTGTGCCCATTGCGGGAACTTGCAGCCACCAAGACCGGACATTGGAATGCGGCATCACGGACACCTGCGCCCTTGTGTGGGATAGAGAGAGAGATGGATCGGCATGGCTGCGCGCGACTTCCTTCGGACTGTTGAGCGATTCTGGGGGGAGAAGATTTGGGGGATCTCAGTGGGATGCATCATGCTCAAGGGGCTTGAGCGCGGAATGAAGCCGATGCATGTCGATGACCTGAAGCTGCCGAGACAGCGTGTTCACGACCATCAGCGTGTTGCCGTCTGCGGTCGCGGACATTTCGCGGGGTAGTCGTCGCGAGGGAATGGCTCCAAGAACGGCAGCATTGCCAGTGCGTATCTTCCGCGCGTCGATCACTAGCAAGGACGCGGACGGGCCGACAGTCGTCGGTGACACACGGATACCGACTCCAGGAGCGTTCGAGGTCGAAAATTGCGACCTCGAACGGCACCACCCCGACAGCCGAGTTCGACCGGGAATTAAACGTCGCTGCACCTCAGCAGCAATTCGGCTACCTTCGCCGGAGCCGTGATCATGGCATCGTGCCCGGTCGCCAGCTCCGCATACCGCCACGAGGTGTCACGCTGCAGACGCTCGGCAAATTGTCCGAACGGCCCGACTGCAGGATCGTTGCAGTAGATGTAAGTGCGGGGGATCTGCGCCGCCTTCGGATTCACCAGCCGAACGACGTCGAGCTTGCTTTTGAGCGGATGCGGATTCAGCCGCGGACGAACCCATGCAAGGTCATTCTCGGCTGTGACGCCAAACGCCTCTGCCGGAATGACACAGGGTAGCTTGAAGCCTTCGCCGTCCTTCTGGCTGCTGTCCCGGAACAGCTGCAAGATCTCCGGCGGCTGATAATCGGCGAGCGATTTCCCGTCCGCCGGTACAAATGCATCGAGGTAAACCAGATGCGCAATGCGTTCGGCGGCCTTTTCGGCTACGCCGGCGATCACCATCCCGGCATAGCTGTGGCCAACCAGAACGACGTCGTGCAGGTCTTCATACTCGAGCACTCCTAGCACGTCCTGGATGTGGGTATCCAATCCGACCTCGGCGCTCATCAGGTGCTGGCGCTCTCCAAGTCCGGTTAGCGTAGGCGTGAAGACCTCGTGCCCCAACGCCCTGAGCAAGGGCGATACGCGCTTCCAACACCAACCGCCATGCCAGGCTCCGTGGACGAGTACAAAGTTCAGAGGGTGCTCAGAGGCAGGGATCGACATCGGCGTGCTCCTTCTTATTTGTTTCAGGATGGGGCGGCACTCGAACACTCTACGATAAAACTCACCTTGGATGCATGCTTCACCATTCCGCAATTGGCCAACGGCCACACTCGGCCGACATTCGATACCCATACCCGCCACGAACACATTCAGAAGGGAGGATTTCGAGGGGTGGCGGAATGGCGCTCCCGGCCGGCATTGAGTTTTCGAAAATTCATCGGGAATTTCGCGCCGTAATTTCAGGGAAGTCGAAAATGCCCCACCCGATACCCCATGGGCGTAATCGGGGAATGCGTACAACGCCGGACACATCAAAAATAGTGCCGAGATACTCCGAAAGTTAAATGATTTCCCGATCGCCGATCAGTCGGGAGGCGTACTGCGAGGTGCCCGCGTCGCCACTCTTGGCGAGCTAGATCCGATAACCAGGACGCCAATCGATCACGTACTCGCCGATACCCGAAAACCACTTTACGTTCGACGTGTTGCCGAGCTCCAACCGCAGCTTCGGCGTAACGACTTTTGCCGCCGTCCCCCGTCCACACACAGTTGTTTCCCCCTGTTTAGTGCCTACGGGCAAATCTCGGTGCCTGCCGATCTTCTGAACCCAGAAGCTAGAAGCGCAGGCTCACGGTTGCGCCACCGCCGATTGTCTGCGAGATATCGACAGTTGCATTGTGAACCGTCGCGATCTGTCGAACGAGTGTCAGCCCGATGCCGCTGCCTTGCCTTTTGGTCGTAAAAAATGGCACGAATACTTTATCACGCTGATCTTCGGGAACGCCCGGCCCATTGTCTGTTACCGATAGAACTATCCGCCCGTCTGGATCGCGGCGCGCGGACAAGGCGATGCGGCCGGCGGCGGAATCCCGGAGCGCATCGATCGCATTTTGAACCAGATTGATGAGGGCTTGGTCCAGCAGATCGATGTCCGCCGTTACTTCCAATGTCTCCGGTTCGACAAAGGTCGTCAGATGAATGTCGCGAGTCGTGAGATCGTTTGCCAGCAAGCGTTGCAACCGGGCAAAGACCCGTTGAACCGAAGTTACTTCGATCTGCGTGACCAGGCGCTTGGTCAGCCGCCGATGGTTCTGTACGAAGTGCAACAGCCCCTCGCTGCGTCGAGCGACCGTTTCGAGCGCATCACGTGCGTCGGTCAGTGCAGCCGCTCGCGGATCATCCGACGCCATTTGCTCGAGCACATTCCGAACATGTTTATGCGCCGTCGCGGTAAGCGATGATACCGGGGTCAGCGAATTCATTATTTCATGCGCCAGGACTCGAATGACGGTCTGCCACGCAGCCATTTCCTGGGCGCTCATTTCGCTTTCGATATTCTGCAGTGAGACGAGACGACGGCGTACTCCGCCAAGCGCGAGATCCGTCGCTGCCGCCTTCAACTGCAAGGTGCCGGCCGAGCGCTCCATATTGAGGATCGCCGTGTGTCCGGGCCGCAATGCTTCCATCCCTGCGGCAAAAGACTCGCCGTGGCGGTTCATTTGATTCGCCCGTGTCAGTGCGGTTTCGAACAGGCGACGACCCGCCATGTTGAGCAATTGCACGCCGTGATGCTCGTCTATCGAGATCAACGCAACAGGCACATGAGCCAATAGAGCTTGCAGGTAGCGAGCCTGTTCTTCGCGTTCCGAGCGGCCGGCGCGCAGCCGCTCAATCACCCTCGTCATCGACGCGCCCAACTTGCCGTGGCCGCGATCCGCCGTCACGCCTAGAAAACTCTGTGTCGTATCGTCGAATGACACGGCATC